>CAYMAT010000032.1:0-1051 GCA_964388495.1 uncultured Candidatus Peribacteria bacterium | reverse complement strand
CAAGCGCAGCATAGGACTGGTGCTCTGCCTGACGGCCTTTCTGGGTCTCATGCACATTGGCGCACCCATTGAAGAAGCCGGAGTGCGGCGCGACGAGCTGGCGGGAGCCGTGGGCTTCATGATGAGCGCCCCCTTCCTCCTGCTGTTCAGCCGTGCGGTGGGGTACACCGTCCTGGCCACCGCGCTCATGATCGGCATACTGATCACCTTTGAGCCGGCACTCTACGCCGTGTGGCAGAGACTCTCGGCGGACAAAGTGAAGACCAAGAAAATGGGCCGCACGGTGAAGTTGCAGGATGAGGAGGAAGAGGAAGAAGAAGACGAACAGGAAGAACCCGAGGAAGAGGCGGAGGAGGAGGGCGATGACCTGGTGGAAAAGGATGAGGAGCCGCCGGAACTCAATATCGTCCGCCCGTCGTTTGCGCAGGAATCGTCCAAGGCCGCAGCCCAGGACGCCATCAAAAAAGCCATTAAAGCCAAAATCCGCGAACGCGACATGATCGAGATGAAGGACACGCGGTACGAGGAATGGACGTTCCCCGCCTACGATTTGCTGGAACAGGCGCACAGCGAACTGACCGTGGATGACGAGGAGCTCAAGCGCCAGGCCAAGCTGATTGAGGAGAAATTACACGAATTCGAGATTGACGTGACCATGCGCGACGCCCGCCCCGGCCCCACGGTGACGCAGTTCACGCTGGAGCCCGCGGAGGGTGTAAAACTGAGCAAAATCGGCAGCCTCAAAGACGATTTGGCCCTTGCGCTTGCAGCGCCCAGCCTGCGCATAGAGGCGCCCATCCCGGGTAAATCCTTGGTGGGTATTGAGATGCCCAACAAGGAACGCACCATGGTGCACCTGCGGGAGATTTTGGAAAGCCCGCAGTTTGTGCAGAACGAGTCCGCCCTGGCCCTGCCGCTGGGACGCGATGTCTCGGGTGAAGCGGTGATCGCGTCACTGGAGAGCATGCCGCACCTGCTCATCGCCGGTGCCACCGGTTCGGGTAAGTCCGTGTGCATGAACACGTTCCTGACGGCACTGCTCTTCCAAAAT
>CAYMAT010000031.1:0-16141 GCA_964388495.1 uncultured Candidatus Peribacteria bacterium | reverse complement strand
ATACCCTGAGTGATCCCGTGCTAGACGCCAGGTACATTCCGCTGAAATACGAACGGAGTGACCCCGTGGATGACGCAAGATAGCGCTGGTCAAAGGCAGTACGGAGGGATCCGGTGCTGGTTGCCAGATACTTGGAATCAAACAATGTCTGCAAAGCTCCGGTGGAGCTCTTCAGATACCGCTGATCGAATACCAGGCGCAAAGAACCTGTGGAAGATGCAAGGTAACGCTGATCAAAAGCTACGCGAAGGGATCCGGTGGATGTCGCCAGGAATTGATTGGCGAAATATGCACGTAACGATCCCGTGGAGCTGGTGAGATAGCGCTGGTCAAAGACGGTGCGGAGAGAGCCTGTGCTCGTTGCCAGATATTTCTGGTTAAAGAATGTTTCAAGAGACCCTGTGGATGTGAAAAGCGCACCGTCCGACGGGTTTCCGCAACTCACCATGCCGCTTGCGTCCGTCACAAGGGCTGCGCAGGAGGTGAGTGCGTTGAGCGTAAGACTGCCTTGAAGGGCGGAGGCCCCCGTAACGGTGAGCGAGCCGGAGGAGCGGAGCTCACGGGCAGCCCGTACCGTTGATCCCGAGACCGTCTGGAAACTGACAAGCCCTCCCGTGAGGGTGGCGTTGAGCCGGAAGGCATTGCTACTGAGTGTCAGGCCCTGGCCCGCCTTGTACGTGGCACCCCCCGCTCCGCCGTCATCATCGTCACAAAAGACCTGGCCGCTGGCATCCACCGTCAGCACCCCGCCATTGGCATAACCGGTGCAGTCGCCAATACCCTGGAAGAACACTGCCCCCGCAACACGGAGGGATCCCGAGCTGGTCAATTCGCTGTCCGCATGCAGGACGCTTCCGGAAGCTGTGCCGTGAACGGAAAGCGAGAGGCCATCCGCCAGAATGACAAGTGCGCCATTCATGCTGTCACCGCTCACATTCACATAGCGCGCATCCGCATCCCCCTCAGAAAGACCTGCCGTTATGTTTGTGACAGTGTTGTTAACGGTGGTATTCCCCCCACCTCCTCCTCCACCACCCCCACGTCCGGACGTACGCGCCTCTCCCGTCCCACTGGATGCCGGCCTGCGTCCCAGCCCGCTCAAAACGCCTGCTTCAATGCCTGAAAGAGATTGCCATGAGGCTTTGCCGTTTCGGAATACGATCGTATCGCCTTCAGAAGGCTTTCCCCAAACCTCCTTGAGGAGACTGACAAAATACGCCTGGGTTTCCGCTGCCGTAGGAACAGAGGGAATGACCATTCGCGCCAAGCGAATCTGTCGACGCTGTTCAATATGCTCTCGGAGCTGTGCAGAAGACGCTGCGCCGGCGGCCGTAAACGCAGGCGTGCGCACTGTCACAATGAACTTCTGCGCAGGATAGGAAGATGCGATGGACGACAACACGGAACCCGACTCCGCAGGAATGGCCACAACCTCGGCAGGCATGCGGTGAAGAACATTGGCCATGCCTCCCGCCATGAGTCCGGAAAAAAGCAGCGCCAGAACGGCAACAACAAGTGACGAGGGTTTGCGCTGCCCCCGTGTCACCGGCCCCTTTTGAAAGTCTATGTGATCCTGTGCCTTCCCCCGTGCAGCCGGTACCGGGGAAGTCACGGGCAGAACGGGGGCCAAGGCAGTGTCCGGATGCAAAACGCGATACTCACGGATGCAACGTTCCACCTGCGCCCGGGAGTACCCCGTGACATTCTGGAGATACTGCCTAACCAGTCCGCGATCCTGGCGCGTGAGCCCATCGTATGAGACGTATTCCAGCGCCCCCGCCATCCACGCCTTCCGCGCCTCCCGATCCCACCCCAAAAATTCCTCACGGACACCGGACTCCAGATAATCCCGAATTTCCTGAATGTGCCGGAAGGGGGGGTGTAATTGATTCACGGTTTTCTGTGTGTGTTTTGTGATCCGGGATTATGCACCTGAGCCTGGGCTCATGATCCTCAGATATCCTTGATTATACCAAAAAACCCCAATTTGCTCTAGATCAAAAAATAGGGTCTTTTAAGGGTAAAACGGACCCCAAAAACCGAGCGAAAACAGGGGGTCCGGCACCTTGTAAACCGGCCTTTACTTGGCGGGTACCAGGACCTCCAAAGCCTTCTCCAATTGAGCGTCTTTTTCGGCAGAAAGACCCTGGGGTTTTTTGCCCTCAACGACTACGTCAGGGGTGACCCCTTCCTTGCCCAAATTCTTGCCGTTGGGCGTAAGCCAATGCGCGACGGTCACGCGCAGACTCGCCCCGCCGGAGAGCTTGATGATTTCCTGCACGGTTCCCTTTCCAAAACTCTTCTCCCCCACGATGGTCGCCCGCTTGTGATCCTGCAATGCGCCGGATGTGATTTCGGAAGCGCTAGCCGTGGCCCCGTTCTGCAAAACCACCAGCGGCAGGTCCTTGGCGATAGCCCCACCCAAGACGTCATCGGTCTCCGTGATCTGTCCCCGGCGCTCCACGCTCACCACGGTGCCCTTGTCCAAAAAGAGCGACACCAAATCGATAGCCCCGTCCAGGAGACCGCCCCCGTTATTCCGCAGGTCCATGACCAATCCGTCGATGTTTTGCTTCTGTTGAGCCTGAAGCTCTTTCTTGAATTCCTGGATGCTCTGCTCCCCAAACTGGTTGAGGGAGATGTATCCGATTTTTTTGCCGTTTTTTTCGATCACCTTCGCCTCCACGCTGGGCACATGGATGGCTTCCCGGGTGATCGTGAATTCCTTTTTCCCCACCTTGTCCCGGTACACGGCCAGTTTCACGGAAGTGCCCTGCGGCCCCCGTACCTTGCTCACCACTTGATCCAGTGTCCATCCCTCGGTGCTCTGCCCTTCCACCTCTATAATGATGTCTTTGGGCAGGATTCCCGCCTTTTGCGCGGGGGATCCCTTCAGCGGCGTCACCACGGTGACGGCATCATTCTGCAGCGTCAGCTCGGCACCTATCCCTTCCAGATTGCCCGCCAGGGTGTCACGGAAATCCTTGTCTTCCGTGGGGGTCATGAACGCCGTATACGGGTCGCCCACGCCGCGGACCAATCCCTCCGCCGCGCCATAGACCATGGGCGTCACCTGCAGTTTCTGCGGATCGTTGTAATGGTCATTCAGCTGGTTCCACACCTCCCAGAGCAGGCTGATGTCCACATCGCGCTGCGGGTTACGGACCGTGACCCCGCTTGCCGAAAGGCCGGGCGCTACAAGCCCGGGGCGCGTGGCTCCCAGGGCCACCCTGTTTTTGGATTGCTCGTGGGCAATGCCCAATTGCCACCCCAGAAGGAGCAAAAGAGCGGCGGCAATGGTTTGCGAAAGTGCGCGGCGTGACATGCGGAAAGTATTACGCAGAAAGCGAAAAGTGGTAAGCAAAATTGTTTCCCAAATGCGACAAGTGCCTCATACTTGCCGCTCATGGCGAAAAAGCGTCCCGCGCCGGCACCCACAGCCGTTATCACGGCTTCCATGCCCATCATGGACATCATCACGTACTGCCCTGCAGCCCGTCCGGTATTGGCGGAATACGGGCTCAATTGCGTGGGGTGCGCGGGCAGCACCTTTGAGACGCTGGAAGAAGGCTGCCTGGGACATGGTTTCTCACGCGAGGAGATCGCCGATCTGGTGACGGACATCAACGACATGATCAAGGACATGCCCGCGCGGCCGCGCAGCATCACCGTCACATTGCCGGGTGCCCGCGCCATCAAGGAAGTCATGGCGGGCGAGGGGCGCACAGACGATTATCTGGAGGTGATCGCGGACGAGGGCGGGGGGTTCTGCCTGGAATTCCAGACGGAGGTTCCTGACGGATGGGGCATGTTTTTCCACCCGGAGGAACCGGGCGTCCGCATTGTCGCCTCGGATTTGACATTAAACCGGATTGGAGGCGCAACTATCGATTTCCGCGATGGAAAATTCAAATTAGACCTTCCCGAAGACGCACAGTGCGGGTGTGCCTCAGGCTCCTGTGCCTGCAAAGATGGAGGAAAAGGCGATTCTGGGACAGATAGCTGCTGCACATCCCGTGAGCCTGGAAATTGATAATTGCGTGGGGATCACCGATACTCTCCCCCATGCTGAAGTTGCCCGTCTCGCTGGAACGCCGCCTCACCCAGATATTCCCCAAGGCACGCGACCGCGAGCGTTTTATTGTGGACGTCATAGAGGAGGCGCTGGCAAGCCATGCCCCGGAACACGAAGACATGCCCCAGATGATCGGCGGTACACTGCATCTTTTTACGGATGGGGGATCCCGGGGAAACCCCGGCCAGGCCGCCATCGGCTGCGTGCTGGTGGATCCCGCCCGGGGCGTGACACTGGAAGAGTACGGAGAAGCCATTGGCGTGGAGACCAACAACGTGGCCGAATACAAGGCGCTGATCGCTGGACTCAAGATCGCGCTGCGCTACCAGCCCAACAGGCTTCTCTGCCAGATGGACTCTGAACTGATCGTGAAACAGTTGAGCGGCGAATATAAGGTGCGCATGCCCACCCTCCAGCCGTTTGTGGATGAAATCCGTGAACTCACCCTGCAGTTTCCGGATGTCGTCTTCCGCCACATCCCGCGCGCGGACAACTGGCGCGCGGATGCCCTGGTGAACAAGGCGCTGGATGCCAAAGGCGTGCCCAAATTCATGGGAAGATAATTGATAATTAAAAATGGATAATTGATAATGAAAAAGGCAATTATCAATTTCCGATTATTCATTATCCATTCGGCCGATGTTTCAGAGAAAAATCATTGTAGGAATCATCGGCACTCTTTGTTTGTTAGGAAGTCCGCACGCCAATGCCGCCACCGTCACCTTCCGTGACGGACATCAGTTGTTTGCCTTGGACAGTGCCAAATATGCCAATTGGAAGGGGACGCAGGACCAATGGAGCTGGAACGGCCAGCCCGTGGATCCCCTGCCGGAGTGGCGCGTGGACGGCGACCAGATACCGCCTCTGCCGGCCGGAGTGGCAAAGACGTCCGCCATCGCCTGGAACCGCGCGGCCATGCAAAACACCATCAATGCCGTGGTGGGCGCGGGGTTTAACCGCGATGCGGGAACCGTGACGATCAGGCGCGATGAAAAGGGGAATATCGTCTTTGACGGCGTGGGTCTGACCGGGCGCACCGTGGATTCCGCCGTCGCAGCGAATCTGCTGATAACGGCTCTGGAAAAAGGCATCTCCGATGTCATGATCCCCTACACCGAATCGCAGCCGCAGATCACCGTGGAGGATCCGGAACTGCAAAAACAGGGCATCAAGGAAGTGGTGACGGTGGGGGAATCGGAATTCGGCGGATCCCCCGTCAACCGCCGCCGCAACATCAAGGTGGGATTGGCCAAATTCAACGGGCACCTCATCGCGCAGGGGGAGACCTTCTCGTTCACCAAGATTCTGGGCCCCGTGGACGGAACAACGGGATACGTGAAAGAGCTGGTGATCAAAGGCGACCGTACGGAACCGGATTACGGAGGGGGTCTGTGCCAGATCTCCTCCACGGCATACCGCGGGATCTGGGAATATGGCTTCCCTATCGTCAAAAGGCGCAACCACAGCTATGCGGTGCACTACTACTCACCCGCAGGCACGGATGCGACGGTGTACCCGGGGGCCGCGGATATGTCGTTCATCAACGACTCTCCCGGCGCCCTGCTGATCCAGACGTACCAACAGAATGACCATGCCTATTTCATCTACTACGGAACGCGGGACAGCCGGAGGGCAGGAGTGTACGGACCGTTTGTCCTGAGTCACACCCCCGCCCCGCCGGACAAGGAGGAGTTCACCACGGATCTGCCTCCCGGCCAGCGCAAGAAACTGAACGAACGCGTCCCCGGCCTCAAAGCCGTCTGGTACCGCACGCTGGCGCGGACGGACGGAACGCAGAAAACAGAGGAGTTCTTCAGTAATTACGAGGCGCGTCCGCTCTTCTACGCCGTAGGGGTGGATCCGTCGTCTTTGAGCGAAACGGATAAGGAATCGATGCAGGACGAGGGCATGACAGATGGAAACGGCGCGTCTTCATCAAGCAGCGCCCCTGTAGCCCGGCCCATTTCGCTCCCCAAAAAGCCTCTCAGCCGCAGATAGGCTGGGCTCCCGCCGCACGCAGCGGCGCCGTGAGATGGTTGCGCACCACTCCGTCGCGCAGACGGGTAAAAAGCTGCCGCAGATGCTGGGGCACAGCGGGGCATTCCCCCTTCCGGCAGAGAGTGAGCAGCGCTTGTGCTTCCTGGGGAACCGGCATGCCCATTTCCGCGTTTTCCGGAAGGAGACCCAAGGTATGGCAAAGGGCCAGATGGTACGTGAGCACCGCGGAAGGATCCTGGAAGGCGGCATGGAAGAACCTCAGCGTGGCCTCAAACGCATCCGGCAGCTCCCCCTGGTCCGTCACCAGTTTTAGGAGGAGCTCCACCCCCTCGCTGAGAGCGTAGAAGGAGGAGAGGGGGATGTTTTCCGGAACGGGAGGGTGTGCCACGGCTCCTGTCACCACGTAACTGTTGCCGCTCTCGCGGATCTGTATGGTAAGGCGCCGGAAGGGCAGCACTGTGCCACCCAGTCTGCTGCCCGGCTTGCGCACGCCGGATGCCCGTGCAGTCACACGGCCCTTTTCACGCGTAAAGAGCACGCAGAAACGGTCCGCCTCACCCACGTCGTAGGTTTTGAGGACCAGCGCGTCAACGGACTGGGAGTGGGGCATGAGGGGATAAAGGTATCCAAGAGATACACAGGAAAGGATCAGGATTCAAATGCCAAGTTGGTTGAATAACAAGGAGGAGAAAGAGGTTTTTTATCTCTGATTTTACCTCTGCCTGATCTTCCTTGGCTTCTGAAACCTGAACTTTTTTATACGCGGGCCAGAGTGACCGTACTGCCACGGGTGCCCAAATACGCCCCCAAGAGCGCCAGCAGGGGCGCTGCAATGATCTGGAGAAGCACGCACACAGGGCCCCAGGTCATGACGCTGTGGATCCATTGTACGGACAATTCGCCAAAGATCCCCGGATCGGAAAGCAGAGCCACTGCGCCGGGGAAGATTCCCACCACCACAGCAATGACCACCAGACTGAAAGCCAGTGAAATCCACAGAAGAATCGCCGTCTCCGTAGCGAACGGAAGAACGACGGACAGTTCCGGCGCTCCGGACATGCGCTCCACAAAAACCTCCTCCTTCCTCTGGAGGGCCCGCCTTCGCGTCAGCTCCACAATGACCGCCAGAAGTATGAGACCGATCAATGCGAGGAACAGGTCCGCAATGAGGGTGCCTGCCTGCGTCACACGCAGCATCCCGCGCAGTTCCTGCTCCTGCCCGGTGGCCTGGCTGAGGAACTGTGCATCCACCACCTGCTGCCAGGTGGGCTGGCGGATGAAGGACACAAAGTCATCGTAGGAATCCAGCGACGCAAGCGTGACGGCCACCGTGTCCCGGAAGGGGTTTTCTATTTGGAATTTCTCCAAAAACTGGATCAGATCCGGATGAATCCCCCGTTCCCGCTCGTATGCCTGCTCACGAGTGATGAGCACGGCCTCTTCCACTTCCGGCCTGCCCTGCAATGCCACCAGAAACTCCTGCTTTGTCTGGTCATTGATGCCCTCACGCAATTCCACGCGCAGGTCCGTATGCGTGCGCAGCGTACGTGCCGTTGCGGAGACCCCGGCACAGAGAAGAAGGAACAACTGGAACAGCAAAACCACGCCCGCCAGAACGCCCACGCTGGTCAAATGGCCTTTCTCGCGCCTGAGGGTCAGCACCCCACGGCGGATGCCCCTCCGGACCAGGAGCTTGGTTGTGTCATCCATGCGGAAACGCGGCATGGATCTCAGTGTAGCACCTTATTGCTTCATGGACATCTTCTCCAGCCGCTCCAGCATTCCCATGCACTCCTTGGCACGCTCGTTGAACGGTTCAATGTCCAGCACGCGGCGGAAGAGGAGCCTGCTCTTCTGGAAGTTCTGAACCTCCAGGTAAGCCACGCCCAGATCGCAGAGCGTGAGGGGGGAATCCGGATCCAGGTTGAGCGAACGTTCCATGGTGACAATCCCCTGCGCACGCTGGCCCTGGTGGAACAGTGCCCAGCCCAGGCAGCGGAGAATCTCCGCGTTATTGGGCTTGAGCCCGTTGGCGCGCTTCAGGTGTGTGATGGCCTCTTCCCATTTGTCCTCACGGGAGCGCAGGAACCCCAGAATGTAATGCGCTGTATAGCTCTTTTCATCAATGGCGATGGCCTGCCGGGCCGCAGCCTCGGACCGTTCGTACTGGCCTAGACTCAGTTCGTTGTCGGCCACTTCCTCCAGGGCAGAAACGTTCTCGGGATCCTCCAACAGCAGCTCTTCCAAAATGGCGATGGCCTGGTCGTACTGACCGTCAATTTTCAGCTGCTCCGCGCGCTCTAGGCGCTCCAAGGTATCCTGCGAGGGGTCATCGTATGCCATGGAAAACCCATGCTATCACGCGTTACCAGCGTAGAGGAAGTAAATAAACGTCCTTAATATGCCGTAGGATCCCATGATAATGGCCAAACCGATAAGGGCGCCTATCATCGCCTTTTTGCCGTTATCCACCTTGCCCTGGTCCCCCCTGGCCATGGTCAGCTGCGCGGCACCGATCAAAAAAATCAGCGAGCACAGCCCCAAAGCCGTTGCAGCCAAAAACCCAGTGATATTCATGAACACCTGCGTCCAGGCAATGCGTACACCCGTGGTGAGCGTCACGCTGCGCTCCTCAAGCGTGGAGGAGCTGACGGCCGCAGAAACCCGTGGAATGAGAAGCCAAAGAAAGGACATCAGCTGATTATAGCAGAAAAAGACGCGCTTTTAAAGAAACAGACGCTGTCACTGGTCGCAATCAAGACCGCAGTAGAAGAGGAATTGCACGCAGGACTGTCCCGGGGAACACAACCCGGCCGCAAACTCCCCGCACTCCCCCGGATCCTTGCGGCCGTCGCCGCATACAGAATGCCTGCAGAAAGAGCAGCCATCGGCATTGTTGTCGTTTGCATCGTCACAGTCTTCGCCCCTATCCACCACCCCGTTGCCGCAGGAGGAAAGCCGGGAAGGACTGCCACCCATTTCATTGCAGACATACATCCACCCGGTATTTCCCGCTTTGACACACGTTTCCCTGAGAAAATGGGGGATGGATCCCTGCGGGCACAGGGGGCGGGGGGCATCAAACTCGCACGTTTTGCCGTCCGGGGAAAGCGGTTCCTGGGAAACGGGCGGAACAGGGGGAACCGGATCGGGCGCCCTTGCGGACGATGCAGCCCCAGGAGGATGGGCAACGGGCGGCACAGAAGATATGCCTTGCGACGACGAAGACGTCTGATCTGCACCCCCCACCGCACGCAGGAATTCCGCAAATTTGTCCGGGCTCAGTGTCTGCCGCGCAAAAGGCATGAGTGTGCGCAAAAACCAGTCGCCGCCAATCAATTGCGCGTTGCCACCGCTGCCGTACAGAGACGCGAATACAGCCGCACACAATAGCCCTGTTACCAGATGCCCGTGGTAGCGGCGCGATTGCACGGACGGTGATGGGGGAGATTTTTTACGCATTGCTTAGGGAAGAGTGCAGGTGAATGGACAGTTTCCCGTTTGCAAAACAGCAGAGCCGTTGAAGGGGAAGAGCGAGGAGTATGCGCATTTTTGCCCCACGTAAGCGCCCTGCGCAGCCTCGCAAGACTGTTGCGTTTGCGTCATACAGGTATTGAGGAAGCTCATGAGCAATTGCGTGACCAATCCGGGCTGATGAACGACAAACATGGTGCATGTTCCCTGAATGGGCCCAGAAGAGGCTTTGGCGACGGAGGAGGCGCTGCTGGAACCACCGTTGGACGCAGTGCCGTTGCCGCACGCGTAGCACTTGCCCAATTGTCCGCCCTTATAGCAAGTGGAGGGATTTTTTTGCAGGCTGTCCGCACAGGGAAGGTTTTCCGAACTTAAACGACAGACGTCTCCGGGATCGGAGCAGGAGGTGACAGAAGAGGAAGAGGATGACGTGGGCGATGACCCCGTCGCTTTAACGGTACTGCAAACCGCACACTGAGGATCTCCGGCATGCCCCGCCACAACCGCGCAAGTTTGACCCAGGGTCCTATCACACTGGAAATCCGTCACTTTATAGACGTCTGATTCTGCGCCTCCCACCGGTTCCACAAACGTACTGTAACAATCCTGCCACACACCCCTGTCCCAATCCGCCTTGTCCACGTACTGGAATGTCCGGTCCGTCTGGGGATCATCGGTGGGCCCTCCGTAGTTGTAGACACAGTCGTCCATGCAGATGCCGCCCTGGCAGATACCGGACTGACATTCTTCGTTGGATAGGCACGATTCACCACTGGAAAGATCTCCCCCCTTGTTTGCAACAGTCACGACGTTGGTGCCACCGGTATTTTTGCCGTTGTCAGCTCCCGCTGCCACAACTGTAAAAGCATACTCAAAACCTGGTTCCATACGTTGATCAGGCATTTTTTTGCCAAGCGAAATGCGATCGCCATCAAAGCCACGACCATTCACCGGCGCATCGGCGTCGGCATAAATTCTGAAGGAAGGGGTATTCCCATTTGCCACAACCTCAAGATGTACACCCTTGTAGGTAATGATTTCAGATAGAACGGCGGCATCGGAATTTTTCTGCCATTTTCCGGTAAACGGAACCTTATAAAGTGAATGGAAGTCATAATTGTTGTTGCCTGCAGGGTCTTCGCTCGCCCATACGTATGCTAAGCAGTTATCGGGCCCCTGGAGGGTAATAACCGGAGCATTCTGCTTATCGACACCTCGGACAATTTGAGCCGGCATACCTTGCAGTGTGCAGTTTGCTGCGGGAGGATCATTTGGATTTGCGTCATTTCCTACAACAACCGCATGTTTACTGACGGGTTCACTCTTATCATGGAGAAAAATCTGCACTCCATCGTCATTTTGATACGTTCCCGGCACTGCATCTGCGTTAGCGCGCATAACGAGTTCCCCCTGATTACCGCTCGTACTAAAACTCACATACCCAGTTCCCGCCGGAAGCAGAACTTCATCCACTTCCTGATTGTCACCCTCTCGTCGCCATTTAAAACCTTCACCATTAAGCTTGAACCACGTTTTTGGCTGCCCAACGGCAGTGATCCCCTGGATATAGGCCAAGCAGTTTGAATCTCTCGTTAATTGCACGGTGACGGCCGGTCCTCCGGGCACGATATTTGGCGGCCAATTGGTAAATGCGCACGCAGGATTCGCTGGTGGGCCTACTGGAGGATTCACAGGCGGGGGTACTCCCACCTCGTAGGGATAGCTTTTGACAAAAGCGAATGTGGGGCCGTTAGCGGTCATGGTGCGCCGGTACACGTGAATGACGCGCTTGCCGCCGTCATCGCCGGAGGCTGGCGGTGGCGTATTGGTACTGATCTCCATCCGCCCGTTTTTGAAACGCACAGCGGAAAACGCCACACCGTTCTGTGTTACTCCGGGAAGCATGGTCGCAAAGGGCTCGGAGGGGTCTGCCTTCATCCAGTAATCCGTATCCGCCTGGAGCAGGCGGGCTTTGCCATCCACAAAGCCGGATGTATCCGCCGTGTATTCGCGAACATATACCGCACAATCGCTTCCGCCCGTCACGGTCACCGTAGCTTTCCACCCAAAGGTGGGATCCACAAAGAATTTGGCTCCATCCCAATGAGGCAGTCCTACCAAGTCACAGGAGGGAACGGCATTGTTGGGAGGAATGCCAAAAAGAAGGGAATATTTTGCCCCGCCGATGGAAAGCTCAAAAGCGGTGGTTGAAGCGACGTTCGTTTTGATATCCACATACAACCCCACGTGTGTCTGCGGCTGGGAGGAATACGCAACGGGAATGCGAAAGCTGGCCAATGCATGCTCGATGGGTGCAGCCACCCCGTTTTGGATGACCGTCGCCCCCACCGGCGTCCTCCATTCATACTTGGGCACCACCGTGCCATCCGCGCTTACCGTGGTACCGTTCAATTTGGTCACATTGTACGTAGTCCCTGCCACTGTCAGGGAAACCGGACAATTATCCCTCTTGTAATCCACCACAAACACCTGCCCCTGCGCCGGCGGCACATAGATTGTTTGATTCACCAAAACACCGCCCCATATTTCCGCATCGCAATTGGGCAAAGTAGCCACCGCTCCGGTGAGCATGCCTTTGGCAACGGGATAATACGTCGCCACAAACACCGCTACCGCCAGCACTCCGCTCCCCAGAAGTAGTGTATTCAACTGTCCGCCCCATGCTGATCGCTTTGGCATGGAGAGTAGCGTACCAAACGCCCTTCCTACTGCATAGATCCGCAATCCAGACCGCAGTAGAAATTATAGAACGAACAGGTTTGGCCGGAAGGGCAATTACCCGGAGCACCCGTGCCGTCTTCCAGCCCTTTCTCACAGACGCCGTCACCGCAGAAAACATTGCGGCAGAAGGCGCAGCCGTCGGTGAAGACGTCATTACCGTCATCGCACTGCTCACCGGGATCCACCACACGGTCTCCGCAGAAGGGAAGACGGCAACCCGGCCTGCAGTGGCTGCCTTCCGCGGTATTGAGATCACCGTCGTCACACTGCTCACCGGGATCCAGGAAACCGTTTCCGCAGACGGGGTTATACGGCTCCGGGTTTGCGGAAGACGCGGCCTGTTCCAGGGGGTCGCAGGTAAACACCCATCCTGTGTTGATCCCGTTGGTGCAGGATTCCGGGATGAAATGCGGAAAGGTGTTTGCGGTACAGAGCGGGCTTGGCGCATCGAATTCACAGCGCTTTTCACCGGGAACCAGCACCGGCTTGGGGCTCACCGTCACGGGAGGGAGCGGTGAGGGAGACCAGGAGGACGACGCAGCGGGGGACGACGCTCTCGGGAAGGCGGATGACAGTGATGACGACGAGGCCGTGCCGGGAGCATCGCCATTCACCCTGCGCAGGAATTCGTCAAATTTGTCCGGACTCAGTGTCTGGCGGGCAAACGGGAGGAGCGTGCGCATGAACCAGCTGTCACCGGCAACCTGGGCACGCATGTCGCCGGCATACGATGCGGCAAAAATCACGGCAAAGAGAACGCCCAAAGCGATGTACGCACGGGAACGCGCGCGGGGCGGGGCCGATGGAGGCGTTTTCTTGGGAGACATGGTTATTGGCAGGTCATGGCGCATTGTCCTTTTGCGAAAAAGAATCCGCCGATGGCGGCTGGGGCGTTGACCACGCAGGTGGGAGCGGAACAGCCTGCACGCGCGTTGTTGATGCAGTTGTTCTTCATGGTTTCCATTGTTTTCTGGAGGGCAGCCGCGGTTTTTTCAATGGCGGTGAAATTGCAGGCTTCGGTGGTGGCCATGGGGGATTGCTGGACGCACTTCTGACAGTATCCCCACGCTCCCCCTTCCATTTGGCAGGCAAGCGGGGAGACGCCGGTGGTGGCTGAGGATCCCAGGGACTGGCAATGGAGGGCTGCCGTCTGGCTGTCCGCACAGAATTCCAGACCGTTATCAGAACAGAAACTGCTGGGCATAGGCGTCCAGACTGCGGAAGACGATGCCCCTGCACAGTTGTAGCAGCGGCCTACCGTACCGTCATTGCGCGTGCATGTCTGGGTTGCCCCCTGCCACCACTGGACGGATTGAAGTGAACCGCAATCCTGCGCCGCCGTGACACCGTCACCACAGTACCGGAAGGAGGGATTGGCATTGCATGAACCGGCCGCTGATGAAGAGCTCACAGACGGGCATGCATAACACTTCCCCGTTTGCCCTTGCCTGGTGCAGAGGGAAGAAGTGAGATATTGCTCGTCACACGGCAGCTGCTCCCCGTTAAGACGGCAGACATTGCCGGGGTTACCGCAGTTGCCAGCCACGGGCGCAGCGGGACCGCCCGGAGCCTGGCAGTTGTAACAACGGCCCGCAGAACCATCCTGACGCGTGCATGTCTGGGTTGCCCCCTGCCACCACTGGACGGATTGAAGTGAACCGCAATCCTGCGCCGCCGTGACACCGTCACCACAGTATTGGTAGGCGGGGTTCACATTGCAGGAAGCCGTGACAGGAGCGGAAGAAGAGGAGGAACTTGTGGGAGGACAGGCGTAACACTTGCCCTGCTGTCCGTTCCTGGAACAGGTACCGGGTAGGAGGAATTGTTCGGCACAGGGGAGAGGATCAAGACTGAGACGGCAGACATTGCCGGGATTGGCGCATGTGGAGGGCGTGGAACCATTGCTGCCCGTACTCCCCGATGTATGAGACCCTCCAGAATTATTGGAACCGCCGGATGTATTTGTCCCACCGGAGTTGTTGGAACCCGCGGATGTATGGGAATTGCCCGAGGTGTTGGATCCGCCGGATGTATTGGTCCCGCCCGAGGCATTTGAGCCGGAATTGTTGGATCCACCCGAGGTGTTGGTGCCACCGGAAGCATTGGAACCACCGGAATTGTTGGATCCGCCCGATGTATTGGTCCCGCCTGACGTGTTACTGCCTCCGGAATTGTTGGAACCGCCGGAGGTGTTGGTGCCACCCGATGCATTAGACCCAGCCGAGGTGTTGGATCCGCCGGAGGTGCTTGTTCCCCCGGACGCGGCGGAACATGCGGAATTGGACGAACCATCCGCATGTAACGTGATGAATTGAGGATTAGTGCATTGCGCGTAATTCTGGTTATAGAGCTGGAAAAGGGTGTCCCCGTTACACTGGATGGTCTGCCCGGGAGCAAGGCGATACTCCACGTTATCCGCATTGCGGATATACGGAATGCTGTAACCCAGGTTAATCCCCCACAGCACTGTGCCTTCCTGTGCGCCTGGAGTGGAGGGATTGATCAGCATGCATTTCTGCTGGCTGCCCCAAATACATTGATCAGGTCCTACCGGGCCACTAGAAAGATCCGTGGCTCCATTGAGTTCCCCACAAGAGATTGAAGCCCCGTAGAAAGTGGAGGTCATATCAGCGTCACATTGCATGATGTCAGTGCCCGCACCGGCGCTTACGCTTTGCCCCAGCAGGATCTGAAAGTGCGTCTGCGGACTGCAGGGACACCCGGGACAAGACAGAGCGGGTGCCGCAGAGGATGAGGAACTGACATCGCCGTCGCCTGAGCCATCAACTCCATCCAAAACATCGTCATCACCGGATGCATCCCATCCGCCGTCATCCCCTGGGGGACCCAACTCCCCCGGATCACCCGGGTCTCCGCCCGCACCGTCCGGTGCCGGCATCAGACATTTTTTGACGGGGGCTTCTCCGGGAGGAACCACATCGTCTTTACACTGCCCTTCGCAGCAATCCGCATCTGCGCCGCATTCACCGTTCAGGGGAGAACAGACGCGAAACTGGTATTCCGCCTTGAAATCGTAATCGGTCCCGTTGGAGGCATATAACTGCAAGGCATCTTCCCCACTACGAACCCCCAAGGGTGTATTGGCCGCCGCCTGTACCGTAAAGGAACCCTCACCTGCCGACGGATTCTCGCCAAAGGAGAGGAAATTGGAGGAGTCCGTCCCCCTCCTGAGCGGTGAGGTAAACATTGCCGTAGACCAGGGGATCTGTGTCCATTTGGGATTGGTGGGCGTGGAAAGGATCCGCATCCTGAACCAATGCGCGGAGGCAAAGCTGTACTCATTGTTGCCCCTGGCCTTGACCCTCACCTCACAATCATCACCCTGAACTGCCCCCATGACCGGTGGCCCGCCCCGGGGAACTTTCGTCACAAGATTATCAAACCCCTGGATAGTGCAATTGTTCGCCGCAGAGGGAGGGGGTGGCGGAGCAGGCGCGTCAACATAGACCGGAAATTCCTCCCCGTTCAGAATCAACGTGCCTCCCAATCCCACTTCATGGGCATTCAGCTCAATATTGATGTATGACGCAGGCCAGAAATCCACATTATACGAGATGCCGTTGGCAGAATACGCAACACTTGTGGCTGATGAAGGAACCGCAACGGATACCGGCTGCGTCTGCTTCCAGTTTCCGGAGATTCCTAGACCGAAATATAACTGATGAACCAATTGGTATACCCTGCCATCAGGGAGCTTTACCTGCACGTTGCTACACGCACCCGTTTCCAGGTCCGTAGTGGAACCGTTTTGCATATGAATCTCCTTGCCGTTGCGGGAAAAATTCTTAGTGGATTTGAAGATATTGGCACAGCCCACCTTTGAGTCGTTCA
>CAYMAT010000030.1:5054-16849 GCA_964388495.1 uncultured Candidatus Peribacteria bacterium | reverse complement strand
GGCCCACGGCCTCCAGGACGGGAAGGAGATCTTTGGCCATAGGAGAGGAGGATTGCAATCTGTTATCCCTGGGAACTCATCCGGAGCCAGGGATGAAAATTTATCCAGAACCGGGGGCAGGAATTCAAAATGGAGCGCCTAATCTGTTGTAAAAAATAATAACAGTTCATTTCGTGTGCGCACAAGTCCCGTTGGTGAAAAACATCAGCCGACGTACAACACGCGAGTCCTTTACTCTTCCCCCCTTCCACGATGAATCCCGTCGCACAGACTTTGTCGCAGGAATTACTGAAGATCCCCAGCACGCACACTGGTGAGGATCTCGCATTTACACCCAAGATCCAGAATGCAGCGGAACTGGTGGCATTCGCCAAAAAGCACGAGGTCACCATGCTGGACCTCACCTTTGTGGACGTACCCGGCACGCTCCAGCACACCAGCAAGCCCATCCACGAACTGGAGGACGTGCTCAAGGGAGGCGCGGGATTTGATGGATCCTCCATCCGCGGCTTCCAGCAGATTCAGGAGAGTGACATGCTCCTCATCCCCGACGTGTCGACAGGCGTGATTGATAGCTTCAAGACGGAGCAGACCCTGAGCGTCCTGTGTGACGTCAAAGACCCCATCAGCGGCAAGTGGTACGAAAACAGCCCCCGCACCGTGGCCAAGCGCGCGATGGAGTATTTGAAATCGAGCAACGTGGCCGACTCCAGCTACTTCGGTCCCGAGGCCGAGTTCTTCATCTTCGATTCCGTCCGTTATGACAGCAAGGTGCAGGGCAGTTTCTTTGAGGTGGATTCCTCCGAGGCCATCTGGAACACGGGTAAAAACGAGGAGGGCGGGAACCTGGGATACAAGATCCGCCACAAGGAAGGCTACTTCCCCGCCTCCCCCGCAGATCAGCAGCAGGACATCCGCTCCATGATGGTGCGCGAGATGGAGCGCGCCGGCATCAAGATAGAGACTTTCCACCATGAGGTGGCTACCGCCGGCCAGGCGGAGATTGACATGGAGCGCGACGAACTCCTGGTGATGGCCGATAAGCTTATGCGCTACAAGTACATTGTGAAGAACGTGGCCAACCGCTTTGGAAAGACCGCCACCTTCATGCCAAAGCCCCTCTGTGGAGACAACGGCTCCGGCATGCACGTCCACATGAGTCTGTGGAAAAACGGCCAGCCGCTGTTTGCAGGCACGGAGTACGCGGGAATGAGCACCATGGCCCTGCAGTACATTGCAGGTGTTTTGCACCACGCCCCCGCGCTTGCCGCGCTCTGTAACCCGACGACGAACAGTTACAAGCGCCTTGTGCCGGGATTTGAGGCACCGGTGAACTTGATCTACTCCGCACGCAACCGTTCCGCCGCTGTGCGCATCCCCATGTACAGCACCAACCCCAAGGCCAAACGCATGGAGTTCCGCATGCCGGATCCCGCCTGCAACCCCTACCTCGCCTTCTCCGCATTGCTGCTTGCGGGAATGGACGGCATTGAGAAGGGCATGAATCCGGGCAAGCACACGGACGGCAACCTCTACGATATGTCCGCGGAGGAGCTGAGCAAGATCCGCCATGCACCCACCACGCTGATGGAGGCACTGGACGCGCTGGAGGCTGATCACGAGTTCCTCCTGAAGGGCGGCGTCTTCAACAAAGAATTCATCGCCTCCTACATCGCCCAGAAGCGCGCAGAGGCCGCGGACCAGGCCAAGTGGCCCACGCCCCGCGAGTTCTACGCATACTACGACATCTGAAAACTGGAGGACCCGAAAGGGTCCTCTTCCTTAATCTTTTATAACTTTTCTCTTTCAGTTTTCTCTTCTCCTCCCCTTCCCAATGTTCAATTCCGGTGACACCGCCTTCGTCCTGCTCTCCGCCGCACTGGTGGCCATCATGACGCCGGGCCTGGCCTTCTTCTACGGGGGCCTCGTGAAACGCAAAAACGTTCTGACCATTATGATGCAGAACTTCATCTCGATGGGCGTGGTGACCGTCCTCTGGGCCCTGGTCACGTTCTCCCTGGTCTTTGGCGCCGACCACAACGGCATTATTGGCGGCATGGAATACGCCTTCATGAACGGCGTGGGACTCCTGCCCGGCGCATACGGCACCACCGTGCCCTTCGCCGCGTTCTTCGTCTTCCAGATGATGTTCGCCATCATCACCCCCGCGCTCATCACGGGGGCGTTCACGGAGCGCATGAACTTCCGCGCATACATGATCTTTCTGATCCTCTGGAGTCTTTTGATCTACGGCCCGCTTGCACACTGGGTGTGGGGAGGCGGATTCCTGGCAAAGCTGGGAGCCATAGACTTTGCCGGAGGCACCGTGGTGCACATCAGCGCAGGCATGGGCGCACTCGCTTCCGTCTTTGTGCTGGGCAAGCGCCGCGATACCAGTCACCTGCCCCACAACATCCCGTACGTCGCTTTGGGCGTGGGACTGCTGTGGTTCGGTTGGTACGGATTCAACGCGGGCAGCGCGCTTGCCGCAAACGGACAGGCTGCCATGGCATTTGTGAACACGGACGTTGCCGCATCCATGGCGATGGTTGCCTGGCTGCTCCTCTCCTGGGTAGTGGATAAGCGGCCCAGCATGGTGGGGGCCCTGACCGGCGCCGTGGCGGGCCTTGTGGCCATCACGCCCGCGGCCGGATACGTGATGCCCGTCTCCTCTTTGTGGATCGGAATTGCCGCGTCCGTCTGCTGCTTCTACGCCATGAAATTCCGTGTGTGGATGCAGTGGGACGATGCCCTGGACGTCTGGGGCTGCCACGGCGTGGGCGGAATTGTGGGATCCGTTTTGACCGGGGTGTTTGCAGCCAAGGACATTGGCGGATTCTCTGGACTGGTGGAGGGAAACTCCGCTCAGTTTATGAGCAACTTTTATGCCACATTCATCGCCTGCGCCTTTGCCTTCATTGGCACCTATGTGCTTCTCATGATCATCAAGATGTTCATGAAAATTACGGTGGAAATGCGCGAAGAGGACGAGAGTTTGGACCGTGCATTGCACGGCGAAGAGGCATACGACTTCTGAAGCGACACGAGAAGAACCGGCCCTCCGACGTGCGACGGAGGGCCGGTTTTTATATAAGCGAGCTTGGCGCAGAGTATCCTCGGCATATGTTCGATACTGAACATCAGTCAGACTGTTGCCCCATTTGCACCGGGCCTCTTACACGCAAAAAGCTGAAGGCTTTCTGCGACCGTTGCGGCCAGTTATGCGAGACGTGTTGCGACGGAGGCTGTGACGTTCAGGAACCGAATGTGTAGGCATACGCCTGCACTCCCTTGCCCGTGAATTTGAGCACCACGTCATGTTCGCCGTAGGAACCTTTGTACAGATTGAAGAGATCGTGGCGATCAATCATGAACGTCTTGCCGGGCTTACCGTCTATAAAGACCTGCGCCTTAGGCGCGGGCAATCCCTCTTCCATTCCCAAGACCAGGTTCACTTCTCCGGCAAGCGCGTGATAGCGTATTTCACCGGTGTCCGATTGCATCGTCTGATACTCACCATCTTCACTCAATTGCCACGTTCCGGTGAGCGCAAAATTATTCAGAGGAAGATCTGTAGTGACATTGTATTGATGCATATCCGTATCCGGATCGCCTAGGGAATTACTGAACGATGGCCAATTACGCTCGCCCACGTATGTTTCAGGAGAAATGGGGCCACCATTGGCGTCCTGCTGCGCGCTGCTCAACCCTGATTGCTCATTGCCGACTTTCACTCCCGCCTCTGCAAGCAGGCTCTGTATCGCCAGATCCGTCTCTTTGTATCCGCCTTCGCCAAAGTGCGTGTAACGGATGTATCCGTCTTTATCGATCAGGTACTTGGCGGGCCAGTAGCGGTTACTGAAGGCATTCCACGTGCCGTAGTCGTTATCCTGTGCGATGGGATACGTGAGACCGTGACGCTTGATGGCATCGCTCACGTTGCCCTCATCCTTTTCAAACACGAACTCCGGCGTGTGTACGCCCAGCAACACGAAGAGTGTGCCTTTAAATTTATCCCAATATCCCTGGATATACGGCAGTGTTCGGATGCAGTTGATGCAGCTATAGGTCCAGAAGTCGACAAGGACCACTTTGCCTTTCAGGTCGCTCAGCTTGAGAGGTTGTGAATTGTGCCAGGGTCCAAGACCGGTGAACTCCGGCGCGCGGACGATTTTGGGAAGGTCGGGAAGCTGCATAGCGACGGAGGAAGTTCCCTTTCCCTGCGGGAGAGGGTTAGGGTGAGGGACTGTAACAGAGTTCACTGAAGAGACTGATGAGCTCGCAACAGACGACGTCGGATCAGTGAAAAACTTCTCTTCGATCCTGTTCCCGAGTGTCCCAAACGACGTATTGTTCACCAGCCACGTCTGCAGACTCATGAGAATGTTGTACTGGAACCCGATGGCCGAGAGGATGAGGAGTACTCCTGCCACCTGTTTGATGCGCCCGCTGTATTGGCTCAGTGAACGAGCTGAAGATACAGCATATTGGCCTCCGTACGCGATAATCAGCACGGGTACGGCAGCACCAATGCCATAGGCCGTGAGAGCAAAGAAAGCTTTAAGACCTGGTTCATCGCGTACTAACGCCAAAGCGAATCCCAGCGCCGGTCCCGCGCACGGAACCCAAACAAGTCCCAGCGTGAGACCGATGATGAAGGCGGAGAGGAGAGAACCTTGCGGCAACCCGGAGCGAATCCCCTGCTGGATGTCCGTTCCCAGTTGCTGAATGCGCGTCGCAATGCGCGATCCCAGCTCCATGACAGCAACGCCCAGTACAGCCGCAATGATCACGGCCATGATTCCCAGCTTCCAGAAGAAGACGGCACCCATCACCGCACCCGCGATCTGCAACGGTTTGATATGCGTGACGAATCCCAAACCGAACAAGAGAAGAATGTAGAACGTCGCGATACGTATGACGTCTGCAAGGGAGACAAACTGGCTCAGGAATACCTGGAGGATGAATGTGGACGCGACAAAGCTGAGCACCATGCCCAGCGTGGTGAGAAGCGGACGCAGAGGATGCCTACCCGTGATGCTGACCCCGACGACTATCGGCACAAGCGGCAAAATACACGGGAGAAGAATAGTCAGGACCCCCGAGACAAACAGGACGAGATAGAGATGCATGGCGCTTAGGATACTCTTTTCTTTTTTGAGCCGAACGACTTTGGTTTTTTCCCGGATTTGGCCAGATCCGGAAGGTTCCGTGTCCACGATGACGGACAATCTTTCTGAAAAACACATTTATCGCATGCGCGGTTGTATGCGGTGCAGACAGCGCGGCCGTGACTGATGATGAGCGTGGTGAGATATCCCCATTCACTGCTTGGCAACCCTTTCATGAGGTCTTTTTCCACTTTGCCCTGATCCGTATGCATGGTGAGACCCAGTCTTTTGCTGACACGAAGAACATGCGTATCCACCGCGATGCCCTCGTTTTTCCCAAAACACGCCCAGAGAATAATGGATGCCGTTTTGCGCCCCACGCCCGGCAGCTCCACCAGATCGTCCATGGTCTGTGGCACTTTGCCGGCGTGCTTGTCCATCAGGATCCTGCACATTTCCTGGATGTATTTGGCTTTGTTTCTATACGTGCCGCAGGAATGGATGTCGTCTTCCAACTCCGACCGCTTCGCCCGCACGTAATCCTCGGGAGTTTTGTATTTTTTATAGAGGATTTGGGTCACGATGTTGACGCGGGCATCCGTGCACTGGGCGCTTAAAATGGTGGCAACCAACAGATCAAGCGGCGTACGGAAACGCAGGAACGTCCGAGGGGGGTGATAGGTGGCCCGCAAGGTCTTCAGCGCCGATTCTGCAGTGATCTTTTTTGGCATACTACAGAGAAAATTTTGTAGGAGTCACTGTATACCATGAATGACCAGTGTTGGCATTCAGAGTTCTGAAGAAACCCATTACAATCGCCTCCCTTTTGTGACCACTTCGGTCACATTGGTGACCTCGGTGACCTCGGTCACCACAAATATGGCCCTGCCTGCCCTCACCATCTTTGATATTGAGACGACCGGCCTGGATCCCCGGAGGGGCCACCGCATCATTGAGCTTGCCGGCGTCCGGATCCAGAACGGCGTGATTGTTCCTGAGCAGACTTTTCTGTCCTTTGTGAACCCCGAGCGCGACATTCCCTTTGAAGCCAAGCAGATCCACAAGATCAGTGACGAGCATGTGGCACACGCACCCACCATCGACGTGGTACTGCCGCAGTTTCTGGAGTTTGCGCACGGCTCCGTACTGGTGGCCCACAACGCACAGTTCGACTACGGGTTTTTGGAAGCGGAAAAGCAGTTCTGCTGGGGCTATACGGACCTTCCGGAATGCCTCTGCTCCATGCGCCTCAGCCAGAATGTCTTCCCCACGGATTTCCGCCACAATTTGGACGTCGTGTGCCAGCGCCTGGGACTCACCATGCAGGGGGACCGTCACCGCGCGCTGGATGACGCCATGGTCACGGCCCAGGCATTGCTGAAAATGCTGGAAAAAGGACGGATCACGTCATTGGACGAACTCCGGAAAAAGGCCGCAATCAAGCAACTGGCTAAACGTAATTGATAATTGAGAGTTGATAATCGATAATGAAGAAGGTTTCTCGTTCTCGTTTTTCATTGCCAATTCTCCCCATCGTCATCGGCCCGGATAATCCGATTTTGCGGAAGAAAACGGTCAACGTGCCCAAGGTCACCAAGGCCGTGCAGCAGTTTGTGAAAGACATGATTGAAACGATGCACGAGGCCAACGGCGTGGGCCTGGCCGCGCCCCAGGTGGCCAGCAACGACCGCATCTGCATAGCCATCATAGGCGGGAGAGTGACGCCGCTCATCAATCCGGACATCGTCTGGAGAAGCGAGGAGACAGCCGTGGATAACGAAGGCTGCTTAAGCCTGCCCAATGTCTGGCTGGATATTGAGCGCCCCACCGGCATAACCGTGCGGTATCTGGACGCGCGCGGAAAAGAGCAGGAACGCAAGCTCCAGGGCTTTGATGCGCGCGTGGTGCAGCATGAAGTGGATCATCTGGACGGGATTTTGATCGTGGACCGGGCGAAATGATTACACAGCGTTTTGCGCAAACAGTTCGCGGAATTTTTGACGTGCTTGGCTAAAATGCCTGCGAAACGTGTGGGGGTTTTTGCCGTTTTGCTGTTGCGACATTTCCGCGACCGATTCGCCCTCTGCAAACCGCTCCAGAAACGGGCGCATCTCCCGGAGAAAAGGATCTTGCACATTCTCCAGAAATGCCCGGACTCGGCAAATATGCTCTTCACGCATCGCTACGACAGCAGGGTCCAGATCGGCATCTTCATCGGCAATGGTTTCATCAGGTTTTTCCAGGGTACTGAGATGGAAAATTCCTCCCGCGGGCATGCGTTTCTTTCGATGGTTGTCCCGAAGAGAATTGAAATACACCGTTCGTGCATTCTTGAGGATCCATGCAAAGCGTTCTCCTTTGGAATTCCCCCGGAAATTCCCGGCCATTTCCAGGACACGCTGGAACGTAGCCTGGACGTAATCCTCAACGTCATGAGAATGTGGCGTTTTTTTGGAAAAATGACCCTTCAGCATTCTTTGCACTTCCCCCAATTCCTTCTCATCGGGGAAAATTTTCTCATGGGCATGTGAGGATTCCGTCATGGACAAATACTGTCACAGTCGTGACAAAGGAAAAGAAAAAAACAATCCTCACGCCGCTTTTGGCCTGGCAAAGACCTCAATAACCAATTGTCCTTTTTCCTCCTTTTGTATCGCTCCGTACAGAATCAGCCCCTCAGCGATGCCTTCATCAAAAACCAGCTGTGTGTGCCCATCCGGCTTGCGACCCTCGCCATAACGGATGGGATACTGCGGATGGGTATCCAGAAAACTGCGAATGACCAGTTCCGCGTTTTGAGGGGAAAGATGCTCACTCTTTGCCGTAGCACGCAGTCCTTGCGAAAGAAGCTGAAAACACTGCAGAGGACTGGGATTTTCCGGAAAAACCGAATAGTAATCCGGAAGAGCACCCCACCCCGGAGTGACCGTCACCCTAGCAGGCTTCCCCTCCCGCATGGCTTTGTACGCACCGTACGGAATACCCAGAACCGTATCCGCATACCTGCGCTGGAAGAACTCCTTCACGGCCTGCACCCATCCTTTTGGGGAAGGTTTTTCAGCTGACCGGCGGGGGGAGTGTTCCAATCGCATAATATAATATTATACTATATTTTCATAAAATTAACCTTTTCGGGGAGCAGGATAGATCGAAAAACTATTTGTACCAATGCAATAAAGGATTACGCCGCTTCAGGCTGTTCGCACAGCGAAAAAGACGCTACTCTTGCCGCGTGGCAGCAGACTTGGAAGTCATCATCGGCCTGGAAGTGCATGCGCAGATGAACACCAAAACCAAGATGTTCTGCGGGTGCGACAATGATGCCTTTGGCAAGGAACCGAATACCACCGTGTGCGAAGTGTGCATGGGGCACCCGGGAACACTCCCCGTTCCCAACAAGCGCGCGATTGAGAAGGCGATTCGGGCGTCGCTGGCGCTGCGCTGCACAGTGAATCCGGAGTGTCACTTTGACCGCAAGCATTATTTTTATCCGGATCTGCCCGCGGGATTCCAGATTTCGCAGTACGATTTTCCGCTGGCCAGCAAAGGCTACGTGGAATACGACCTGCCGGATGGCAAAGAGATGCGCTGCGGCATTACACGCCTGCACATGGAAAACGACGCAGGCAAGCTGAGCCACCGCGGAAGCGTGACACTCTGTGACTACAACCGCGCGGGCACGCCGCTCATGGAGATTGTGACGGAGCCGGACCTGCGCAATGCCGAGGAGGCCGTGTCTTTTGCGGAGGAACTCCGCCGCATGCTGATTGCCGTGGATGCCAGCGAGGCCGATATGTTCAAAGGCATGATGCGCTTTGACGCTTCCATTTCCCTGCGCGAAAAGGGCACCACCAAGCTCAATCCCCGCAGCGAAATCAAGAACCTCAACTCGTTCAAATCCCTGGAGAAAGCGCTTCAGTATGAGGAAAAGCGTCTGCGCGCGCTGTGGGAAGAGACGGGCGGCCCGCTGAAGGGGAATATCACGGTGGGATGGGTGGATGATGAGGAGAGGACGCGCATGCTGCGCGACAAGGAGAATGCCGATGACTACCGGTACTTCCCGGAGCCGGATATTCCCCCGCTCTCCGTGGATCAGGCATCGCTGGATGCTATCCGCAATGCCCTGCCCCTCGCCCCCCGCGAGCAGAAGAAGAAGTACGCGGAACTGGGTATCAGCCCCGCTGAGGCCCAGGTGATAGTGAACGATGGCAAGATCCGCGCACTCTTTGACGCCGTCTACGGCAAGACCAACGATGCAAAGCGCGCTTCCAGCTTGGTCCTCACCCAAATGATCGGATTCCTGAACGCGCATGAGAAGACCACGGCCGACGCGCCTTCCACGGAATCCATGCTGGAACTTGTGGCCGCCATTGATACCAACCAGATCTCCGGAAACAGCGGCAAGGCGGTGCTGGAAGAGATGGTGCTGACCGGCAAAAAGCCCCAGGAAATAATTAAGGAGAAAGGCATGGGCCAGATCAGCGATACGGGTGCCATTGAGGCGCTGGTAAAGGAGGCCGTGGACAAGAATCCCAAGGCCATCGAGGACTTCAAGAACGGCAAGCAGCAGGCTCTGGGCGCGATTGTGGGATACGTGATGAAGATGAGCAAAGGCCAGGCCAACCCCGGCATGGTGCAGGAGATCTTGAAGAAGTTTCTATAACGTGGAAGGGCCACCTAGCGGTGTCCCTCCCACGGACCCACCCTTCCCTGAGTAGTATCCTCAGAGCCGGGGCACACGAGACCCGTCTCTTCGGATGAATTATTCAATTTCATACTCACAAACAACAAACACATACAAGGCCGGAGCCGCCATTCGAGGGGGGTAGTTCGACTTCGCTCACTATAAATTCCGGGGCGGCGGCCTGCCCGGCGTAGCACAAAGGCGAAGTCGGGAGCATTTTCTTTCGCGGAGCGCTCGCAAGCGCGAAGCAATCACTATTCAAATTCGATGAAGGGCCCCACATGGAGGGCCCAATGTTTTCGAGAGCGGATCTGATGCGATGGTGAGCGCCGTGCGCCTCTCTCTCCGTCATGCCCCGTACATACAAGAAGACGGCCGTGCGGCCGTCCTCTTACAGGACCGTCTTTTTGGCTTATTTAAGCCCTCTCCTTATACTCGCCCGTCTCAGTGTTCACGATGACCTTGTCGCCTTCGTTAATGAAAAGCGGCACGTTGATGGTGAGGCCCGTCTCCATGGTGGCCGGCTTGTTGCCGCCCGTGGCCGTGTCGCCTTTTACCCCCGGGATAGTCTCTTTGATGGTGAGCGTGACGGTGGAAGGCAGCTTGATACCGATGGGCTTTTCACCGTACATGAGGGCATCGCACTCCAGGCCGTCCGTCAGGTAACCCACCATATCGCCCAAGTCATCCTTCTGCAGGGCAAACTGGTCGTAGGTGTTGAGATCCATGAACGTGCAGGACGTGTCATCGCTGTACAGAAACTGCACATGCTTGTAGCCCACGTCCGCAGGCTCGATTTTCTCCGCCCCCTGGAAGTTTTTGGCCATGATCATGCCCGTCTGCAAGTTCTTGAGCTTGCACTGCATATTGGCCTTGGACTGGCTCTTGCGTCCAAATTGGGAAGCCATGACCAGGTACGGCTGGCCGTCCAAAGAAATGGCCGTGCCCGGCTTAAGATCAGTAATGGAATACATTGCCATAGTGGACAGAGGGTAGAGAGTGTGCATTATAGATGCAAGTCATCCAATGAAGGATTCAGGATCCAAATGCCAAGGAAGACCAGCGGAAGACAAGAGAAACGATGTTTGTGCCTTTGATATTTTCCTTCTCCCTATTGGACTTCTGGATCCTGAACCTCAGATGTATCTTCAAGCATGCCCCCGCTCGCGGTCATCTGGTCTACCACCGCTTTATTGAGATTCCGGATGGCAATCAGCACCTGCTGCTGCAGGCCATTGCGCGGAAGCACCTTGGCCAGTTCGCGCAGTATGCGACCCTTGTCAGGATTCTGTTCCAGCACGCGGAGCTGGTCACGCAGTTCACTCAGTTGGGCTTTTTTGGTTCCAAAGACGAAGATGCGTCCGCGGATCTCCTGCGCCTTGGCCGTCACCTGCTGCGTGGTCATGGGCAAGGCCATCCAGGAGCGTGAGGGATGGCGCGGCAGAACCGCTTCACGTTCCGGACGCTGGAACATGGCGGGCAGGGAGCCGGATTCCGTCGCGGCCAACTGCCCCGTCCCCACGCGTTCCGTCAGGAGCTGCAGATCGGCCTTGAACTCATCGGACTCTCCGGCAATGGCGCCCGTACCGGTGCTCACGCGTTCCGTAAGCTGCTTGAGCTGGTCACGAGCCGCCTCGGTTTCACCCTGGGCAACCTGGCGTTTGAGCAAGGCCAGCTGGTCAAACACGCTTTCGTCAGTGACGTCTGGCTTGGAAACCGTGGCAGGGAGCGAGGCAATGGTATCGTGCACCGCCTCCTTGAGTGTATAGGCGGGATCGCCGGGCAGCGCAGCGGCAAGGCTGGTGACATTGCTTTCCAGCACCTCTTTTTCCAGCAGGTTCTGCACCACGGGATTGCTGCCGGAACCGGTGGCCACGGCGATGATCGTTTGCTTGTATTCCCTGAGCGGCTCTGTGGGCTGCTGGCCCTGCGCTATGAGCGCGGCCGCAAGACCATCAAGGGCACCGATGCCGGACGACAGGGCGCGGTGACCATCGCCC
>CAYMAT010000030.1:0-5044 GCA_964388495.1 uncultured Candidatus Peribacteria bacterium | reverse complement strand
GCCTCATTGAGGCGGGTGTTGGCCTGCTGGATGCGCTTCTGGATCTTCGTCTCTTCATCAAACGTCAATAGCACGTCCACGGTCTCCGCAAGTCGCTTGACCGGGTACAGCGTGGTACCGGGGAGGATTCCCGCGCTTGCCGCGCGGCGCTCCTGCTGGAGCTGCGCGATCTCCTGACGGTGAGCTGCGTCCTTGGCCAGATTTCCCGCCACCCAATCGCTCTGGTATTCATCCACGTCCGCATGCTCCACAACCATGTCCCCCGCGCGGGAAAGCGAAATGCTCTGACCAGAGTAGAGGGACTTTTGCTGCACACGACGGGCTACCGTGGCGTGCCTGTCCCACACGGAGACTGTGACTCCGTTCTCAGACTGGATGGACGCACTGCCCTCGTGCAAGACCACGCGGCCGTCTGCCGTGAGGACGGTAATGCCTGTCACGTAACTGGGGATCAGGCCCAGTACCCAGATTTTGCCCTTAAGAAGCGCCACAGATGCCTCTTCTGTGGAATGCTCGGGGCGGTCAGAAAGATCGTATAACGCGATACTTGTGTGCGGAGCCAAGCGGATAACCGCGTCATCGTGCAGGATGATGGTGGCCTCGCTGTCCTGTGTCTGCAGCGATGTCTGCTGTGTGACGGCCATTTCCTGCTTGATGGGTTGCCACAAAGAACCCACAAGCACCTCCACGTCCCCGCGCGTGGGAATAAGGGTCACGGGAGAATTGGCGATGGTATAGGGTGCCAGGAAAAGCAACGGACTGGCACGGACTCCCAGCAGGACGATGGCCATGGCGGCTACCCATTTTATAGGCCGGGAGATGCCGGACGGAGCGGGCTGGAGACGGGGGGTGATGCGATCCCACACCACATCGCGCAGCGTAGAAAAAGGGGCGAAGGCGGATTGGATGCCTTGCCATGCCGACGGAGAGACGGGAACCAGGGATTCCATGATCCGCTGCCACACGGCAGTATGAGCCTGCTGCGAGGGTTTCAAGGCTTCCCGAGCATCAAAAAGAGGCTTAGGAACACTTATACGCTGCTGAATTTGGGAAAAGACCCGTTTAGAAACGGAAGATTCCGATCCCAACGCGCCCCTGCTCTTTTGGAGCAGGATTTCTGCATCTGTGGCCGAATCTAAGCGGCGGCGCGGGATCATCGGTCGTGCATGCGGGAAAACGGGAAAAAGGGCATTTCGTTACACTTTAGAAGGAAGAATCATGGACTTCGGGAGGCAGCAGGGATGACAGTTTTTTGAGCGCCCGGAACTTGAGCACACGCACGGCCCCCTCGGTGAGGCGCAAAACGCGTGCGACTTCCTCATGGGACAAGTCCGCGATATAGGAAAGCATGAGCACTTCGCGGTACCGCTTGGGGAGTTCTGACAGCGCCTTGCGGACAATGTGCAGAACCTCCTTGGTGCGCACGGAGGCATCGGCACGGTTCAGCATGTCCGGATCCATCAGCTCCTCAGAGACTTCGGAAAACGCCTCGTGCTGACGGTAGGAATCGATCACCGTATAACGCGCGATGCGGAAGAGCCATGCCGCAAAAGGCACTCCCCTGTGCCGCTTGTACTGGTGCAGTTTCTCCCACGCCTTCACAAAGACATCCGCCACCAGATCTTCGGCCACGTCTTCCGGCGCGCGGAAAGCCGTGTAGCGGTAAATGGCGGGGAAAAACTCGTTGTATATTTTCTCAAATGCGAAAGTATCCCCCTGCTGGGCGCGGGCAATGAGGGTCTGTAGCTCCTCCTCCGGTATAGATGACTGCTTCTTGTGCATGGGAGCAGGAATTGTAGCTGCAGCCCGGCTAATGCACTAGCAAGCCACATGTGCTATACTGTTCTTTATGCAAACACAAAAAAATATCGAAAATTTTTCATCCCGCCCCGGAGAGACAAGGGAGGCGACCGAAACGCTGAGGCCCCGGCAGGATGTACTTTCCGTGCAGCTGGCAAAAGACGATGTGGAATCGCTTTCAGCACTGCAGCGCATTGCGAAAAACCCGGCCGCGGCACGGCAGATTGCGGAAGCCAACCCCCTCCACGCCACCTATCTCTACCTCAAATCCGTGCAGCGCATAGATGAACTGCTCAATCCGCCGAGCCCTAGCAGCATGACCGCGCGATTTGTATCCATTTTCATAAGCAAGAAGGACATACCGACCGCCGCAGAGATGGCAAAGACGGCTGTAGCGCTCCGTGACGCACTCAAAGGACTGAGGAGCGAAAATGACAGGACAGGGAGCGACGCGCTTACAAATACCCTCTACGGCGAGCCGGACCCCCAGCACCCGCGCCACGCCTTTGGCCCCGCGGAAAACGCAGCCCAGGAATCCCTGACCAAAAACCTGAACATGCCAACGGCCACGGTGCGCCAACTGCGGTATGCGGCATTGGCCATGACCAGGGCGCAGGAACCGGATATCAAGGACTATCTCCAGCATAAACTGCTCCCCCTCAAACTGGGCCACAACACCTATGAGCCCTACAAGCTGAATGATCCGGCGCTGCAGGAGACGGCGGATCTCCGGAACGTCCTTTCAGGCACGCTCAAATCCTGGAGAACAAATGTTCTGGGTAACGCACAGCTGCAAAGAGCCATGGGTTCGGAGTCGGAGCAACTCGGTGACCTGTCGCAATCGCTGCCTATCGCCATCCAGAACATCGACGGCCGCGATTCGCGGACGCATACCAACCTCAAGGCGCTGTACAAGAAGGACGAAAAATAATTCTTCCCACGGACTATTCCCACTTAATGGTTCCTGGCGGCCCTTCGACTTCGCTCAGGACCGCGGGCATTTATTCCCATTCAATCGTACCCGGCGGCTTGCTGGTGAGGTCCACAAAGACCATGTCGATGCCCGGGAGATCCAGAATGCGGCGCGTGATCTGCTGCAGGACGTCTTTGCCGAGGATGAATGCATGCGCCGTCATGGCGTCCGTGGAGGAGACGGGACGCAGAACGATGGATTGGTTTCCTGCAGCGGCTCCGCACGGCAGTAATACCACGGGGAACTGCCAGATATCGTTTTCCAGACCCGCCGCGCGCACTTCCTCCTGCGCGATGGCATCCGCCTCACGCAGCAGGTCCGCGCGCTCGCGCGTGCAGAAGCCGGCGGAGAACGCGATGTCGACAGGTTCCGCATGCGAGGTGCAGAGGAGCACGCGGTTGAACGCGGGACTGGTATTGGGAACGGTGGTGGCTAATGCCCTGTGCTCGGGCGTCACGACGCAGGGATGGTGCGAGAAGACCGCCACGGCGTGGCGATAGGTGCGGCCGTCGCCCTGCACGCCCACGGATTGCACAGGGAGCGCGGCGTGGGGGACGGGAATGAGCGCCTCGGTCTTCCTCTCCGTCTCCGCATCCGGAAAGGAGACGTGGGAAGCGGATGTGGCGCACAGGATGCGCACACCCAGGCCGGGGCCGGGGAAGGGATGACGCCAGACCAGTTCCTTGGGGAGTCCCAGTTCTTCGCCCAGTATGCGGACCTCGTCCTTGTAGAGCTCCTTCAGCGGTTCGATCACCAGCCCTTCCTCGATCATTTTCTGGATGGCCGCCACGCGGTTATGGTGCGTCTTGATGTGGTCTGCATGCTTGGTGCCCTTGGTTTCGATGGTATCCGGGTAAATCGTCCCCTGCCCCAGCATCCAGCTGCCGTCGGCGGCAAGCTTCATGCGCTCGCTCACTCTGCGCTGCACGTCCAGGAAGGTGCTGCCAATGATCTTGCGCTTCTCCTCAGGTTCCGTGACGCCCTTCAGGTTCCGGAAAAACTCCTCGGATGCGTCCTCAATGTGCAGATTGGTGACACCCAGCTTTTTGAATGCCGCGCGGATCATGTCCACCTCCCCCTTACGCATCAGACCCGTATCGACCAATAACCCCTGCACGCGCTTGGCCCCCAGAATCTGATTCATGAGCGTAAAGGCCACCGTGGAATCCACACCACCGGAGACCAGCATGAAGACGTTCTTGTCCCCCACCTCCTTTTTGAGCTGCGTACCCACATGATCCGAAAAACTCTTGATGCTCCAGGGGGCAGGACTGCAGAGACTGACGAAGTTCTTGAGGATCTCCATCCCCTGCGGCGTGTGCGTGACTTCAATATGGAATTGAATGCCAAAGAACTTTCGTTTCTCATCCGCCATTGCGGCCACGATGTTATTCACCGATCGCGCGGTGACCGTAAATCCCGCCGGGACCTCCGCCACTTCGTCGCCGTGGGACATCCACGTGATGAATGAATCGGGCAAACCTTTAAGCACATCCGGACCTCCTGCCTTTTTGCCCTCTTGCCCTCCCGCCTTCGTCACGCCCGTCTCCCCATATTCTTTCACCTTTCCCGAACGCACCATTCCCCCAAGTGCATGTGCCAACCATTGGTGCCCGTAACAGAGACCCAGGACAGGAATGCCCAGCTTGAGGATTGCGGGATCCGCCTGAGGACTGCCGTCCTCGTACACGCTCTGCGGACCACCAGAGAGGATAATGCCCGCCGCTCCTTTTAATTCTGCAGGATCCACTTCCGGCACACGAATCTCCGAATACGCCCCCAGCCTGCGCACGCGGTTGGCGATAAGATGCGCGTACTGGCCTCCAAAATCGAGAATGACGATGCTGCCTGGATGCACTCCCATGGAAGGATTCTACGGTATACACTTCCCCTCCGCCATGAAACCCACCCAGGAACTCCAGGCAAAATACGTCGATCTTCTGGAAAAGTGCAAAGAGCCTCTGCGCCCAAACCCCCAAGATCCTTTTAAGGTAAAAAGGAGCGTTTTCGCACTGCTTGTTGACATAGAATTACAGATCAAAAAATTAGTCACGCAGAGCGACTACCGGGTAGAGGCAATCCAAAATTACCTGAGACACTTTGAAGCGACCTCAAGTCCCAATAATAAATCGCATGTTTATCCGGCAATGGAGTGGTCAAAACGGAACGACATTCCCACGGAATGGATCGAACTCTGCCGCATGCGCTTTGCGGCAATAGGAATGATGCAATGGTTGGCGAAATTCCCTCACGTGTATTACACAGGAAACC
>CAYMAT010000029.1:3790-17399 GCA_964388495.1 uncultured Candidatus Peribacteria bacterium | reverse complement strand
GCGACGGTAGTCGTGTTCGATAAAAACGGCGATAATCCTGTCGACATTACGGATGCAGAGGCGGTTAGCGCCGCAGTCGACGGTGTGGTGAAAAAGCACGGCACCATCCACGGACTGGTCCATGCTGCCGCCATGGACGCTGTCCCCGGCAGTTCCGCGTCCGCCAAGCAATTTTCGCCATATGAGGAGTTCCCATTGGATCTGTGGGAGAAGGAATTGCGCGTCAACCTCACTGCCGCGCAGCTGGTGACGCAGCATGTGGCCCCGGTGATGATGCGGGCCAAAGGAGGAGCTGTGGTTTTTGTTGCATCCGACCTGGCCCTCATCGCGCCACAGAACCGTTTGTATGACGCAGGCAAGTTCAAGGACATCGCCTATGTGACTTCCAAGGCGGGAATGCTCGGTTTGATGCGTTCCTGGGCCGCCTATCTTGGTCCGCACGGCGTGCGTGCCAACGCCATCGCCCCGGGTGGCATGGAGCACGGCCAGCCAGCGGAGTTCATGAAGAAATTCGGCGAATATAACATGCTGGGGCGCATGTCCAAAGAGGGTGAATACAACGGTGCCATCGCGTTCCTCCTCTCTGATGCGTCCAGCTACATGACGGGCTCCACGCTTGTGATGGACGGTGGACGTACCGCCATTTAATTATGCGTTTCCTGCTCTGCGGCATCGGCTCCATTGGGCAGAGGCATTATAAAAACCTCCGTGCCCTTGGGCATGAAGCTGCGTTTGTCCGGTCCGGAAAAAACGCGGGCTACAACACGGAATTCGTGGAGAAATTTCTGAAGGAACAGGAGAAGGGGGGCAATACAGTCAGACAATTCGATGATCTCAATACGGCCATCGCAGAGTTCCATCCTGACGGCGTGTTTGTGGTGAATCCCAATGCCCGTCACGTGGATACCGCCCTGGCAGCCGCCCGCGCCGGTCTCCACCTCTTTATTGAAAAACCCGTCGCCACGTCGTTCCAAGGGCTCGATGAACTGGAAAAACTCGTCGCTCAAAAAAAGCTGACCGTGATAGTGGGATACAACTTCCGCTTCCATCCGCTGCTGAAGAAAATGAAAGAACTCTTGGTTGGCGGAGTCATCGGATCTGTTCTCTCCGCACAAGTGGAGATGGGGGAGAACATCGAGGACTGGCACCCGTGGGAGGATTACGCAGCGTCCTACGGTCCGTGGAAGGAAAAGGGCGGGGGTGCCGTTCTCTGCTTCAGTCACGACGTTGATTACCTCTACTGGTTCCTGGGGAAGCCGCAGAAGATCGTCTCCGTGGGAGGGAAAATCACCCCACTCAAGGGTGATGCGGAGGATATGGTGAAGTCTTTGTGGACGTATGCGAACGGCTCCATCGCGTCCATTCATCTAGATTACTGGCAGCGCCCGCGCCGGAGGAATTTCCACATCGTGGGTAGCGAGGGGGCGCTTCTTTGGGACTATGAAGCCAAGACGCTAATACACTCTCCCCGTGCTAAGGACGCAAAGCCCACTACCTACAGCGATCCGGCAGGCTTTGACCGAAACGATATGTTTGTGGACGAGGTGAAGGACTTCATAGATGCAATCCAGAAGAAGCGGCCGACCGCAGTCACGCTGGAGCAGGGGGTGGAAGTGCTCCATATCTGTCAGGAAATCCTGCGTCAGGTCCGTTCCTAACTGTCGCTCATGAGTCCTTCCGCCATGCACCGGCAGCCCATCCGTGCCATTGTCGCGCGTTTTTCCTCGGGTCCGTCACTACGCGTGATGGAAAAGGTGTTCAACGAGTATCCGTTCGATTTCTGCGCCATCATTTCCGCCGGCGATGCGCCGGATAGTTTCTCGTCGCTGCCACCGGAGGCCCAAGAACGATTCGTCTCCGCAAAAATTCGCTCCTGCGAGTATGAAGGCGTGGACTGGAACGCGCTCGCACCTTTGGATGCGAACATCATTGAAGGCATGCGCGATACCGAGGCGGTTTTTATGGATACCGTCGCGCGCCTGGAATGGAAACGCAGCATCCCCTACGCGGTGCGCAAGCGCTGGTACCTGCAGCACCTGCGCTTCTGGAACGATTACCTTACGCGCAGGAACATCAATTTGTTTCTCTCTGCGTGGATCCCGCATGAGGTGCCGGACGTCCTCCTCTACCGCCTGTGCAGACTACGAGGCATTCCCACGCTCTTCTTCCACACCACGCTTGTCCAGGATGTCTCGTTTGGCGCATACACATGGGAGGATCCCGCTCCGCATCTGAAGGAAAGTTATGAAAAACTGCTCCAGAAATACGCGTCCGCAACAAAGCCCGAGGATATACCGCTGGAACCGATCTTCGAGAAGCGGTATCAGTCACTCATAATTGAGAAAGCCGAGCAGCCGGGTGTGGAGGGTGTGCGGCGCAAGACCGAATGGGACAGAATTAAGGATCTCTTCTGGAAAAAACCGATGACGTTTGCCCGTCATGGCTTCCAGTACCTGACTCCGCGCGGTGTCCGCCACATCCAGGGTCTTTTGGAGCGACGGCGCGTGGTGCGGGAACGGAATGCTTTCTACGATTCGCATGCGGTGGATCCGGACATGACGCGTCCCTTCGTGTACTTGGCACTGCATTTCCAGCCGGAGGCCTCCACTACGCCTATGGCGGGGTGTTTCACGGATCAGATATTGGTAGCGCGCATGCTCAACGCCTGCCTGCCGGATGACGTTCTCATCTACGCGAAGGAGCATCCGCGTGAAAGCTCCTGGGCCAAGAGAAGCAGGGAAGATTACGAGGAATTGGTCGGGCTCAAGAAGGTGCGACTGGTGGCGCGCAAGGTGGATACGTTCGCATTGCGTGAAAAATGCGCTGCAGTGGTGACCTGCTCCGGCTCCGCGGGGTTTGAAGCTCTTTTCCGCAACAAACCCGTGATGCTATTTGGCAGCCGTTTCTATCAGTACGCGCGTGGCGTGTTCCGCATCCAGTCCATCGATGACTGCCGCAACGCCGTGAAGGAGATATTCCTGAAAAAAGCCGCACCCAGCCCGGTGGACACGCGCATTTTCATGAAAGCGATGGAGGAATCCGGCATCCGCGCGCTGCTCCACCCTCTGCACCTGCAGATCACCAACCTCGCGCCTGAGCAGCATGTGGAAAACAACGCCAAAGCCATCCTCTCCGAGCTTGCCATCCTGCAGTCGGACATCGAACGCGTTCCCTGAAACCTTTTTCGTCATGCCCACGATTGTCGCCACCATCCAGATGCGCATGGGATCCACGCGGTTCCCGGGAAAGACCATGACCATGCTCTGCGGTAAGCCGTTGATCGGACACCTCTTGGATCGCGTGCAGCAGTCCGTGCTTCTCAGCGGCATTGTGGTGGCCACTCCGGCGAGTTCCGCAAATGACGTGGTGGAAAAGTACTGTCGTGAGCGGGGTATTGCCTGTTTTAGAGGGCCAGAAGACGATGTTTTGGGACGCATGGTCGGCGCTTTGCAGAGCCAAAAAGCCGACATAGGGGTGGAGGTATACGGCGACAGTCCGCTTATTGACCCGCGGGTGGTCGATTCCTGCATCCGTGAGTATTTGGCGGGCCATTACGATTGGGCGGGAAACGACCGCTCCGCTCTCACTACCGGCGGACTGAGTGTGGAAGTGTTCTCCGTGGCAGCACTGGCTGACTCCGCAAACCGGACGCAGAATCCCGCCATTCGCGAGCATGGCACGCTCTACATCCGCCAGCACCCGGAGATCTATACACTCAAGGACATTGAGCCAACGGGTGCGTGCAGGCGCCCGGACCTGAGCCTGGATTTGGATGAAGAAAGCGATGCCCAGGTTTTGGAGGCGATCTTGAAGCATTTTTCGCCCCGCACGGATTTCTCTGCGGAGGAGGCAGTGGCATTTTTGGATGCACATCCGGAGATTGCCGCCCTGAGCGCGGGTGTACAGCGCCGCTGGAAACAGTACCGTATCCCCGCATGAGCACTTCTTCTATCCGTTGCGGCATTGTGGGTACCGGAGCGTTTGCGTACACACACGCGGAAGCCATATCGATCAACAAGGAATTCGTCATAGCAGGAGCGGTGGATACGGATGCCGCACGGCGGGCGGAATTTGCTAAAAGAAACGGAGGAAAAGCTCATGCGTCGGTCGATGCACTCCTCAACCAGGAAGAAATTGATATCGCTGTCATCTGCGCACCCGACCATACGCATGCGGCTATTGCGACGGAGCTCCTCCGGCACAAAAATGCACCCCGTCTGGTGATTGTGGAGAAGCCGCTCTGCACCTCACGCCAGCAGATGCGGGAGTTGGAGACGTTGCCCCAGGGGCTTCTGCAGAAAATCGTCATCGACCACACACGACGTTTCAATCCTGGAGTCCGTCGCATTCGGGATCTCATCGCCTCGGGCAAGCTGGGTGATCTCCAGTCCGTCCGTTGGCGGTACTACGCGGGATGGCTGCACGTGGGCGTGCACTTTATCGATCTCCTGCGGATGTTCTTTGGTGACATGACGTGTATCTCCGCGCAAAAACAGGGCATTGATCGTTTCTCAGAAGATCCGTTACTCGGTGTCGATCTCCGATCCCAGCGTTTCCCCGCAGCTCAGATCCATATGGACGGGATCTCCGAGCATCCGTACAAGATTTTCGACGGAGAATTCTTCTTTTCCGCCGGGCGCATACGCATGGATTGGAACGAGGTCTTCATCGACACCGCCGGCGACGTGTTTGCCGGCACCCCGCGCCTGGTGCATGCGGAACACTTCACTATCCAGTCTCCACTGGAGTCTTTGCAGGTCCTTTATGCCTCCTCTGCGGCATTTTTGCGCAACGGGAACACGGAAATTTTCGACATCGCGGGATTCAGCCAGGCACGGGGTACAATGGACGTGCTCTTTTCCGCCCGCGAGGCGGCCGGCCTATGAACGCTTCCTCCCTTGCCATCAACGGCGGCACTCCCGTGCGCACCAAGCCCTGGCGCGAAAGCAATGTGGCGTCCGTGGGGCCGGAAGAAAAGCAGGCGATCATGGAGGTGATGGATCGCGGCCGCCTTTCGCTCTTTTTGGGCGTCTACAACGCGAATCCGCCGTACAACTTCTTGGGCGGACCGGCGGTCCAGGCCCTGGAAGAGGAGATGAAAAAGTCGGTGGGGGTAGCTCATGCGGTTTCCGTGAACAGCGCCACATCCGGGTTGAGCGCAGCAGTGGGTGCACTGGGTGTGGGTTTTGGAGACGAGGTGATCGTCTCGCCTTACACCATGAGCGCATGCGCCGTTGCGCCGCTCTGGTACGGCGCCATTCCCGTATTTGCGGACATTGAAGAGGCGACGGGATGTTTGAATCCTCGTTCCATCCGTGAGCGCGTTACCCCCCGCACCAAAGCCATCCTGGTGGTCCATCAGTTCGGCATCCCCGCGGACATGGACGGCATCATGGCCATCGCCAAGGAACACAAATTGAAAGTGATCGAGGACTGTGCTCAGGCGTGGGGTGCCACGTACAAAGGGAAAAGCGTGGGGACCATCGGCGATATTGGCGTCTACAGCCTCAACGTGCACAAGACCATCCAGTCCGGAGAGGGGGGAGTGTGCGTTACCAAGGACCCGGAGCTGGCATTGCGCCTGCAGCTCATCCGTAACCACGCGGAGGCGTGTGCGGAGGCTTCCCACGTGCAGAGCCTGGTCAACATGGTGGGCGCCAATTACCGCATGACGGAGACGCAGGCAGCCATCGCCCTGGCACAGCTTAAGAAACTCCCGTCGCTCAATGCTCGGCGCCTCGCCTTGGTCCAGCAACTGTCCGACGGCCTCAAAAAGCACGCCTGTTTCACGGTGCCTAACCCCGGTCCGGACAGGAACGCCACGTATTACGTCTATCCGCTGCGCTATGCCCCTGGCGCCAAGGGCCTCTCGCGCAAGGATTTTGCCGCGGCACTGGCCGCGGAGGGCATCGCTTTTGGCGAAGGTTACATCCGCCCGCTCAATCGTCTCCCTATCTTCCAGCAGAAGACCGCCTTCGCCCACGGATACCCGTGGACTGCTCCGGAAAACCGCGACTCCAACCCCGATTACAAAAGCCCCTGCCCCACCGCGGACCGTTTGTACGAGAAAGACCTGCTGATCAACCATTACATCTGCCCACCGCAGGACGAAAAAGACATCGCGGACATCATCACCGCCGTGGACAAGATCTTCTCCGCGCATTCCTGATCAGCGCCAGTGGATGAAGGAGGCGGGGTGGAGGGGATTGAGGCCGAAGAACTCCTTTTCACTGCGGACGATTTTTGCATTCACGGCCTCCAGAGACGGCAGCAGATCGCGGTTATAGTCATTGGCGACGGTGTAGGCACTTCGCAGCTTTCCTAAAAGCGAATCGGGACACCACTGGAGCACGGGTTCCACGTGACATACGTTCCAGCCGGGCCCCTTGATGGCTGCAAGACGTTCCACTGCACCTCTGCATGTGGGTAACTGGTGATAGGCGTACACGGAGAGCACCAGGACGCGGTCATTTTTCGAAAAGGGGACAGACCACTCCGGATTGGTCAGGTCCAACTGCTCCACACGCGGCTCGCCGTTCCCGTACATGCGCTCGGCAATCGCCACCGCACTCTTCGTAAACTCCCCGCCCCAGAATTTTTTCCCAGGATACCGCTGCTTGAGGAGCCAGAGGTGGTAGCCGTAACCGCATCCCAAGTCGCACACGACGTCAGTTTCTTTCATCACGGGATCTAGGCGATCGATAATGGCATCACAGTAATCCTTCCACGCCTTACCGATGGTACTGGCATAGAGATCTTCGCCCACGGACAGGCAGGTTTCCTTTTGGAGGTTTCCCAACTCCGACTGTTTCACGTCCTGAGGGGAGGCGGAGGGGTGGGCATCCAGGTATGCCCTGCAGGCGGCATATTTCTCGCGGCCGTATTCCTGCTCCACTTTGCCCGTCGTCCGTTCAATCTTTTTCCATGGCTCCAGTCCCAGCAGGCGTGCGGGCCAGGAGGACCACGTGGGTAAGTCCCTGATGTCGACGGGCGTGCCCAAAATGTGGTCTGTCCTGTCCTTCATTCTCCGCTACTATATGAGGAGAATACGTCTTTCTGCAATGTTCCTCTTCTATGCCACAGACGCCGGCGGAGCCAAGGAATTGCGTGCCGTGGCACTGGAGGCCAAAAGGCAGGGTGAGCGGTTCAGTATCCTCTGCAGTCCCACCGCGCAGTTCTTTTTTGCGGAAGTGGGCCTGGATGCAGAGAAAAAAAACTTTGCATCGGTGCAGGAGGCGCAAGATGTGCTCCGGTCTTTGTCCGTTACGGTGATCTTTGTGGGGACCACGGGTACGCAGAGCGGGGATCGCCTGCTCACACTGGCCGCTCGCGAACTCCAGATCCCCAGTGTCGCCGTTTTGGACGAGTGGTACTGGTACACGCTGCGTTTTTCGGATCATGGAAAGCTGACCCTCCTCCCCAATGCCGTCTGCGTTCAGGATGCGGTCTCCAAAAAACTCGCCATTGCCGACGGTTTGCCCGCAGGCATCCTCCATGTGACAGGAAGTCCGGGCCTTACCTATCTTTCCGATCAGGCAAAAAGATTCCGCCCGCATCCGCCCGCTGTTCCCCACTGTTTGCACGATCTGCACGATCGTCCGTCGCTTCTATTTTTATCGGATCGCGTTAAAAGGGCCTACGGCAGTGCTCCCGGAGAGCGGGGGATATTGGGAACGTACCTGGGCTATGACGAAGACACGGTGCGCGCGGATATCGCGGACGTTCTGTCGTCCCAAAATCGTGCCGTCCTCCTGCTGGAAAAGCTTCACCCCGCGGAACCGCCCAAGCCGCCGCCCGCACTTGCGCCGCATGTGGAATGGCGCGTGCTCCCCAGCGAGGAGCCGCTGCTGCCGCTTCTCATCCATGGTGATCACATTCTGGGGATGACCACCAAGGCACTCTTGGAAACCGCGGTGCTCGGGAAAAAACCCATCTCGTACCAACCCAATGCACTGCGTGATCCTAAGGAACTCTGCACAGCCGTCCGTTTTGGGACAGCGGACCTCTGCTTGAGTAAAGATGCGTTAGCAGACTGCATTTTCAAGCGCCTGCATGGTGCTGACGTGACGGAGATGCCGCCTGTCTTGCCTGCCATCGATCCCGCATCTCCTGACAATGTACTGACAGTGGGCAGAAAAATGATTGCGGACAAGGCATAAAGGCCTCCAAAAAAGCCATGGACGTGGTATCATCGGCAGGTCATGAATCCCCGTTCCGCTAGTCCAGAAGCCGTTCTAGCCATCATCCCCGTTCGCGGGGGGTCCAAGCGCATTCACCGCAAATGGGCCCAGCTCATTGGCGGCAAACCCATGTTGCAATGGACCATTGACGTGGCACGGGGTGCACAGGGCATTGATCGATTGGTGGTCTGCACCGATGACCCGGAAGTGGCCTCCTATGCGGCGCTGCGTGGGGTGGAAGTCATCGACCGTCCGGCAGAATTAGCGAAGGATGATGTGCCGCTGGCTGCGGTCTTCACCTACGTTACAGAAAAGTTGGAATGGAAAGGCACGGTGGCGGTGCTGCAGGCCACATGTCCGCTACTTTCTTCTGAGACGCTTACACAGACTATCCAGACTTTTCAGGAGAAGCGTCCTTCAGATTGGGTGATCACCTCCGCTCCGCAATCACACATCTTCTGGCAGAACGGAAAGCCCATCGTCCCGCGCATCAACAGTCAGGATTTGGCCAAGAATGCCGTGCAGGTCTCGCGCGAGTCCGGTGCCATCCAGATCATGACCGCCGATTATGCGCGAACGCAAAAGGGGACACAGAGTACGCTGCCCATTCCCGCTGCTGAGGCTTTAGATATCGATACCTTTGCGGATCTGGAAGAAGCGCGTTTGGCTGTGGGGAAACGCACTATCCTTTTCCATGTGCTTGCATCCAAAGAGAAGGGCAGCGGACACCTGCGCCGGTCTCTGCAGCTCAGCGAGGCGTTGGGATATCACCGTATTGTCTGGGCTAAGGACATGCTGGAGGATTGGGCGTTGGAGGAGGCCATGCGCCGCCAGGTCACGTTTGTGGATCCACACGGCATCACTCCGGATCTGGTGATCATCGATGCATTGGATGCCGCTCACCAACTGGCACCGTTCTATGCCTCCAAGGGCATCAAGGTGATGGTGTTTGAATGTAGCGACGGGACAGCCCAGCGTTTTGCGGATGAATACGTAGACGAATTTGTGGATCCCAAAACCACCATTCTCCGCCCCGAGTTCCGCTGTCTCCCGCCGTACGAGGTGCGCCCCGCGGGTAGGAAGGTTTTGGTCACGTTTGGCGGCACGGATCCCACAGGCATGAACGAGCGCGTGGAAAAGTTGGTCGCTGGCGATGCCAAGGCCGATGTGATCTCCCTTCCGGCCCAGAAGAAAGTGGTAATGGCGGAGCTGATGCGCAACGCAGACCTCGTGGTCACCAGTCAGGGGCGTACCGTACATGAGGCCGCTGCATTAGGCGTCCCGTGTCTATCCATTGCCGTCAATGAACGCGAGAGCCGCCATGCAAAGCTCCCCGGTGTGGTATATCTGGGGTTGGCCGCAACACTTGCGGATATGGCTATCCTGGACACCGTCAATCGTCTCCTGGATTCCCCGGCGCTTCGCCGCGAAATGAGCCTTACCTCTTCCCAAGCCATTGACGGACGCGGTATCAACCGCGTTATCCATCGCATCCAAGCCCTTCTCGAAAAACTATGATCACCTGCATTGCGGAATACGGACAGAGTTACTGCGGAGACCTTGCCATGGCCATCAGGCAGGCCGAAGTGGCCAAAAAATGCGGCTGCGAATACGTGAAATGGCAGATTTTTGACCCCAAGCGCATCGCCGGGGCCACTGCCAAGCGCTATTGGGATGCCGCATTGGGCGGGAGCGAGAGTCAAATTGAGACCTTTGCGAATAACGGCATGCTGACCCCCGCGGAATGGAAGCAGCTGAAGGACGCGTGCGAAAAGATCGGCATCAAATTCTTTGCCACGCCATTCGATCTGGAGGCCGTGGACCTTCTGGAAACGCTCGGTGTCTCCGCATACAAGATCGCATCCGGGGACATCACCTACAAGCAGATGCTCCAGAAGATCGCTGCCACCAAAAAGCCGGTGTTCCTCAGCACGGGAGCCTCGTACATGGAGGAGATCGGGCCAGCGCTGGAGTGGCTCAAGCCCTGCCCCGTCTCGCTTCTTGCTTGCTCGCTCTCGTATCCCTGCAAGGATGAGGATGCGCACTTGGCCCGTATCCAAACACTCAAGTCCTTTGGCAGACCCGTCGGCTATTCGGACCACACCCTCACCCCGCTCACAGGCCTTGCCGCCGTGGCGGCAGGCGCAGACATTCTGGAAAAGCACTGCACGCTTGGGGGTGACGGCGTACCTGACGACCGCATGGCCATGAATCCCGAACAATTGGCGGAGTACGTTCGCTTGGCACAGGTGGGCGAGGCCATGCGCGGTTCCGCGGAAATCGCTCCCGCAAAGGCGGAGCTTGCCGCCCGTACGGGTGCACGCAGGAGTCTGCATGCCACGCGTGACATCAAGAAAGGGGAACAGTTCAAGAAAGGCGATTTCAGTTACCTTCGTCCCGCCGGCCCCTTTGCTCCTGCCGATGAAGACAAGTTGCTGGGCAGTACGGCCGCTCGCGATATCGCAACCGGAGCACAATTACAGCCAGAGGACGCGCAAATACTCTAATCGCTGCATGGATTTTGCGCACGTGTTCCGTTAGGCTCTTTTTGTGAATATCATCGTTAAATCCTTCGACGGCAACGTTTTTGAGCGCCAGCAGATAGAGAACGCGCTGCGCGGAATGAGCATCGGCACCTGCATCACTATTTCCAACGCTCCGGAATGGACGCCGGAGCTGACGGCCGCGCAGCACGTCTGGGTAAACGCCAAAAAACAGCGCATCGGCGACTATGCAGGCTTTGACTGGAACGATGTGACGCCGTTGGACGCGGATTTGATCGAAAAAATGCGCGGATGTGAGGCGATTTTCCTTAAGATGGTGGGTCGTTACGTGCAAAGCATGCCGCGATGGCGAGTCTTGAACGACATTCCTTTCCGCGAGCGCCACCGGCAGTACTACGCGCATTTGCAGTACTGGAATCACATGCTCATCACGCACAAGATCAACCTGGTGCTCATGAACCATGAGCCGCACCAGTGTTACGACTACGTTCTCTACGAGCTTTGCCGCCTCAAAAAGATCCCCATTTTCTACATTAATCGGACGTACACTATCGGTGCGGCTTTCATTACTCGGGACATGGAGGATCCCTCGCCGGAGTTGCATCAGATATATCAGAAGCTGCAAAAAAACTTTGTGGATCCCTCGGGAACCGTCCCGCTTTCGGAAAACTACGAGAAAATCTTCCATTTCTTCCGTAACCCCCGCCCCGTTCCGCCCTACACGCCCAAATTGGACAGACTGCAGAAGCGCGACGCCTTCTCCGCGCTTCTGGGCAGAGCTATTAAGGTTCTTGTGCGTCACCCTGCACGGTTTGTTACCTCCGTTTGCTCACAGCAGTTTTGGGCGCGAAAAAAGCGCGAACGGGAAACCATCCGTTTGTACGATCAATTAGCGCGTGATCCGGATCTTTCAAAGCCGTACGTGTACATTGCGCTGCACCTGCAGCCGGAGGCCACCACACTCCCGCTTGCCGGTGCGTACGAGGATCAGGAGTTAATGGTGCAGCTGATTGCCGCCGCTTTGCCCCAGGGCTGGTGCATCTACGTGAAGGAGAACCCCGAGCAGGATGAGCGGTGGCGCAGCCCAGAGTTTTACCGGAGTCTGGTATCCATTCCCTCGGTTACCCTGGTGCCCAAAAAGACCGATACCTTCATGCTCCTGGATAGGGCAAAAGCTGTCGTCACGGCTACAGGGACGGTGGCCTTTGAGGCCTCTCTGCGTCTCAAGCCCGCCTTGATGTTCGGTCATTTCCTCTGGCAATACGCTCCGGGTGTCCATCAAGTGCGCACACTGGAAGATTGCAAGCGCGTGCTGCAGGGGATAGCGCAGAATCCCTGCCAGCATACGGAGCATGACGCACGCGTTTTCATGAAGGCTCTGGAAGAGACGGCAACGCCGTATCCCGGCAGCCGCCGCAGTCCCGTGCACACAAAGTACGAGGAGCAGAAAGAGCGTGAGGCGGAAAAGGCGGTTTTGGTAGGGGCTCTTCTGCGGCGTCATACCGATGCTGTGATGGGCGCATAGATCGCTTTATTCTTCTGAAAGACTATCATCCGAACATTGTCATTACATAATTCTCCCCGGAGAACGGTGTTTTGAATAACTCTCAAAAACTGGAACACTCCACGCAAAAACTGTACGTGAATGAATACTGCGGAGTATTGATATCCGGTTTTTCTTTCCGCAAAACTTTTTTGTCGAAAGACAAAAATTGTTACTGCTCGGATTATCCTCTCCATCATTGATCACTCACACGCCGCTCTTGCCCTACTTCCCGCCTAATGTCTGCGGAATGATCAGAAAGCGATTTTTAGAATTTCTGTTCTTCCCAGAGCCTAAAGAACACGCCTTTTTTCTGCAGCAAATCGTCCAGAGTGCCTGTTTCCGCAATCTTCCCGTTTTGCACCACTACAATCGCATCCGCATGCTTAATGGTCGATAAGCGATGTGCGATGACGATGGCGGTGCGGCCTGTGATTGCCTCATCAATGGCTTCCTGAATCAGTTTTTCGGTTTGGCTATCGAGCGAGCTCGTCGCCTCATCTAACATGAGGATCTCCGCACCCTTGAGTAGCGCACGGGCAATGGAAACGCGCTGCTTTTCACCTCCGCTTAGGCGTACGCCACGGTCGCCGATAGGAGTATCGAGACCCTTGGGAAGACGTGCGATGAAGTCTCCCAGACGCGCGCGTTGCACTGCATCCTGCAGGCGTTCCTCGCTCACGTTCTCCAGACCGTAGAGAATGTTGTTCCTCAGAGAGTCATTAAGGAGCAGGGTCTCCTGGCTCACCAGCGCCGTGTGAGACAAATAGGAATCGAGTGTGAAGGAGCGGATGTCCTTTGCATCCACCAAAATCGTTCCCGGCGGGCAGTCGTAGAAGCGCATCAAAAGGCTTACCAGCGTGCTCTTGCCAGAACCCGTGGGGCCCACGATCGCCGTCATCCCACCCTTCTTGATGGTGAAGGACACGTCGTGCAAAACGGTACGGTCGGTATAACCAAAGCTTAGGTTTTTGAAGGAAATGTCGCGTGTCAGACCTGAAAACTTCTGGTCGCCGCCGCGAACGAAGAACTTACCGTCTTCATCAAAGACGGAGAGCACGGCATCCAGCGGGCCGGAAGCAGTGGCCAGCGTGGCGCGGTACCCGGAGAGCGTGCCGAACTTACTGGCAGCATTGACGATGATATAAAAATAGACAATCAGGGCGGGTGCAGAAGCGATCTGATCCCGGCCAAAGAGTGAAAGAGCACCTACCAGTATCCCCGTTGCTACCAGCATCGTGATCACTTCTTGCAATGGGAGTATGGCTGCCTGAACGGCGTTATCCATAAAGTCCAGACGAGCTTTTTCGTCACTAATTTCCGTGAAGCGCCTCTGTTCCGTTCCCTCCATGTGATAGGACTTCACCAGCGGGATAGTTGAA
>CAYMAT010000029.1:0-3780 GCA_964388495.1 uncultured Candidatus Peribacteria bacterium | reverse complement strand
TTCCGCACTCTTTTGGGAGATGCCGTAGGAGATTTTCTTGATTCTGCTGATGAGCGTGCGCACTGCGTAGTACAAAACGACGAAGAGGGGGATGGCTACCAGCGTCAGTTTCCAGGAAATGGCCATGATCACGCACAGGTACACTGTGAGCGAGAAGAACGAGTTGATGCAGCGGTCTGCCGTGGTAATGGGTAATAAAGCTCGCTGTGCCAGATCCAGTAGGAGCGCGCTGTGATGTCCAACGCTGCTGGTGTCAAAGAAGAGCTTTCCAAAACTCATGTATTTTCCAAACAAGATCTTCCGCACATGGTGCAATGAGCGCTGTGCAAAGTAGGTGATGCTCACCACCGCCAGGAACCGCATCACATTTTTGAGAATGTAGACGCAGATGAAGGCTGCTAAAAAGAAGGCAAAGAGGAGGCTGTCATTTTTGAGGATGGATTCCGGAAGCATTTGGATCCACGGACCGACGACCGGTGCATTAAGCGCAAATGCAAAGCTCTTTTGTAAAAATCCGTTGAAAATGGGAATCAAAAGACCCAGTCCGGCTCCTTCAAACACCGCTGCGATCAGGGCCAATATCACCGGCGCAGCAATATGCAGGCGACGCACGTGGATCTGACGGAGCAGATAGGCGATTTTGCCGACATTGGTCCGCGGCTTCTTCTTCATGCAGCTCACAGATTATAGCAAGAAAAACCCCTTTTGGTGCGCTTTTTTTCCCCAGCGCAGACCATTTTTACGCTCCAATAGTCGCCCTTGTCCGTGGCCTCACATTCCGCAACACTGAACGGGCTATGAACATGCTCATCACCGGAGGAGCCGGTTTCATTGGGGTAAACGCCGCACTGCGCTACTTGGAACGGGGGTACCCGGTCACCATCTTCGATAACCTTTCCCGCCGTGGAACGGAGTTGAATCTCCGGACGCTCGAGAGCCGCTACGCCGGCAAATTCACCTTTGTGAGAGGTGATATCCGCACCGATGTCCAGAAGCTGACGGAACTGATGGAATCTGCTGATGTGGTGTTGCATTTGGCTGCCCAGGTGGCAGTAACAACCTCCGTTGTGAATCCCCGTGATGATTTTGACATTAATGCCCTAGGTACTTTCAACGTGCTGGAGGCGATCCGACTCTCCAAAAAGCGTCCGGCGCTCCTCTACGCTTCCACCAATAAAGTCTACGGTGGCCTTGAGCACATTGGCGTAGTAGAGCAGGCGAAGCGCTATGCGTTTGCAGGGGATCTTACGGCGGTCAGTGAGAACGAGCCGCTGGATTTCCACTCGCCGTACGGGTGCTCCAAGGGGGCCGCTGACCAGTACGTGCGCGATTATTCCCGTCTTTATGGAATGAAGACCGTCGTGCTCCGCCAGTCCTGCATCTACGGTCCGCAGCAGTTTGGGGTGGAGGACCAGGGCTGGGTAGCGTGGTTTCTCATCGCCGCCATGCTCAAACGTCCGGTGACAATCTATGGAAACGGCAAGCAGGTACGAGACCTTCTTTTCGTTGAAGATCTGCTCGACTGTTACGACGCCTGCATTGAGCGCATGTCATCAGTCTCCGGTTCCATCTACAACATCGGCGGAGGTGCCAAGAACACGCTCTCGCTCATGGAGTTTTTGGATCACGTACAGTCACACTTCAAAGTTCCACTTACGGTCAACAAGGGTGACGTGCGGCCGGGTGATCAGCCCATCTTTGTCAGTGACAATGGCAAGGCTAACAAGGAGCTGGGATGGGATCCCAAGGTGAACGTGCAGGTGGGAATGGATCGCCTGTGGGAATGGCTCAACAAAAACCGTGAAGCCATCCAGTCATTCTACAAATAATCACTACGCTGTCATTACAAGGACAGATACGTCCTCCCTGTTTTTGCGGTTTCTTCCGGAGAGAGCAGGGACTTCAGATCGTAGAGAATGCCTTTGGGTTTGAGTGCAGCGGTCATGCCTTGTACTCCTGCATCCATGTATTCCTTGTGGGGGACGAGGAAGACGACGGCATCGTATGCACCGTCCTTGAGGTTTCCCGGAGTCATTCCACGCTCTTTGATTTCCGAATCGGTCAGGAACGGATCATGCGCCTCCGCCGTGAACCCCAAGCTGGTGAAGTGTTGCACTACGTCCTTGGCCTTGCTGTTGCGGGTGTCCGGAATGTTCTCCTTGAAGGTAAGCCCAAGTACCAGGATGCGAACATCCATTGAGGGTGGAGGTAAATGCTTAGCCACTTGGTGCACCACAAAGGAGGCCATACCGTCGTTGACCGCGCGGCCCGCGCTGATCACGTGCGTCTGCATCTTGAGCTGCTTGGCTTTCTCTACCAGATAATAGGGATCCACTCCTATGCAGTGCCCTCCCACCAACCCCGGTTGGAAACGCAGGAAGTTCCATTTGGTAGCTGCGGCGGAAAGCACATCCTTGGTGGGAATGCCGATCTTACTGCAGAGCATGGCGATTTCGTTAATGTAGGCGATGTTCAGATCGCGCTGCGCGTTCTCGATGGCCTTGGCCATTTCCGCCACTTTTATGGAAGAGGCGCGGTGGATACCGGCCGTCACCACGGAACCGTACACCGCAACCAGAGTATCCGTCGTCTTCTCGTCCTGGCCCGCTACCACCTTCACGATGCGGTCCACCGTGTGCTCTTTGTCCCCCGGGTTAATGCGTTCCGGAGAATAGCCCAGGAAGAAATCTTTCCCACATGCCATGCCGGACTCGCGTTCTAAAATGGGTCCGCAAATGTCCTCTGTCACTCCGGGATAGACCGTGGATTCATACACCACAATTGCGCCTTTCTTTAGATGTTTGCCGACTGCTGCGGAGGCGCTTTCCACCAGGGTGAGATCGGGATTATTGTCGTCATCCACGGGTGTGGGAATGGCCAGAATGATGATGCCGCACTTTTCCATGACGGCGGGGTCCGTCGAAAATTCCATGTTCACGGACTTGAGCTGCTCGGTGGTCAGCTCGTTTGTGCGGTCTATGTGCTGTTTCAGTTCCTCAATGCGTCGTTCGGCAATGTCGTAACCGGTCACCTGGTGTCCTGCCTTGGCAAAGGCATGCGCGAGAGGGAGGCCGACGTAGCCCAAACCCACGATACATATCTTCTGTGCTTGCATACCCGGATTCTACCGTATTTTCCTCGGTCGGTATGCCCTTCTTTGCTGCTCATTTTCGAGTATCCTGTCCCCCATCATGACCAAACGCGCACTCATCACCGGTATCACGGGCCAGGACGGTTCCTACCTGGCAGAGCTCCTGCTTAAGAAGGGGTACGAGGTCCATGGCCTGGTGCGCCGCACCTCCACGTTCAACCGCGGACGCATCGAGCATCTCTTCAGCGATACCGATACGCCGGATCTCCCTATTGAACTTCACTACGGCGACCTGGGCGACAGCAGTTCGCTCATGCGCGTTCTTGAAGCGAGCAATCCCGATGAGGTCTATAACCTGGCGGCGCAGAGCCATGTAGCCATCAGCTTTGATATTCCGGAATACACCGGTGACATCACGGCGCTTGGCACAGCACGTCTGCTGGAAGCCATCCGCACGCGCAAAAAGGACGTACGTTTCTATCAGGCCAGCTCCAGCGAGCTGTACGGCAAGATCCAGGAGCCGGTCCAAAACGAGGAAACGCCCTTTTACCCGCGCAGTCCCTATGCCTGTGCCAAGGCGTATTCCTTCTATATCACACGCAATTACCGCGAAAGTTACGGGATGTTCGCGTGTAACGGCATTCTTTTCAACCACGAATCTCCGCGCCGCGGCGAGACCTTCGTCACCC
>CAYMAT010000028.1:0-17508 GCA_964388495.1 uncultured Candidatus Peribacteria bacterium | reverse complement strand
ATGTTGGACGCGGAATCGAGAGGATCCACAGCGGGATAGATACCCAGCTCCGCGAGCGAGCGCGTGAGCACGATGGTGGAATCCAGGTGACCGAAGGTGGTGGCGGGAGCCGGATCCGTGAAGTCGTCGGCCGGCACGTACACCGCCTGCACGGACGTGATGGATCCCTTTTTGGTAGACGTGATGCGCTCCTGCAGCTGTCCCATTTCGTTGGCCAGGGTGGGCTGGTAACCCACTGCGGAGGGAATGCGGCCAAGGAGAGCGGAAAGCTCGGAACCGGCCTGCGTGAAGCGGAAGATGTTATCAATGAAGAGGAGAACGTCGCGCTGCTCCTCGTCGCGGAAGTACTCGGCCAGAGCCAGACCCGTGAGAGCCACGCGCAGGCGCGGTCCGGGCGGCTCGTTCATCTGACCGAAGACGAGAGACGTCTTGTCCAACACGCCGGATTCCTTCATTTCGTAATAGAGGTCGTTACCCTCGCGGGAGCGCTCCCCCACCCCGGCAAAGACGGAGAATCCTCCGTGCTCTGCGGCGATGTTGCGGATGAGCTCTTTGACGACAACGGTCTTCCCCACACCGGCTCCGCCGAACAGACCCACCTTTCCACCCTTCAAGATGGGACAGATGAGGTCAATGACCTTGATACCCGTTTCCAGCACCTGCGTCTCCGTCTCCTGATCCATAAAGGAAGGGGCGGCGCGGTGGATGGGGTACTTTTTCTTGGATTTGACGGGAGGCATGCCGTCAATGGGGTTACCCAAAACGTCCATCATGCGGCCCAGCGTCTCCGGACCGACCGCCACGGAAATGGGGGCTCCGGTGGTTTTGACGGCAGTGCCGCGGCTGAGGCCGTCGGTGGTGCCCATCGCCACAGTGCGGACGGAAAGACCGCCCAGGTGCTGCTGCACCTCCAGCGTCAGTTCTTCCTTCCCCACGGTCACATGGAGCGCGTGGAGAAGCGGCGGAAGTTCATCCTGGGAATCGAACGTGCAGTCGACGACTGCCCCGATAACCTGTGAAACGCGTCCAGCCATAAGGAGAAAGTGGGATCAGAAAAAAGTCGCGCGATTGTACTCACGGGGGGAAAATCATACAAGGGTCTAAGAGCGCGCTTTGCTGGGGAATGAAGCTTGGTAAGAATTCGGACAGAATATAGGGAAAACGGCTTCCGTCAGACATATTCAATCAGGAAACAGAATGTATTTTGAAAAATAAAAACATCTTTTTGCAAGAATAGACAACCATGCTGTCACAACCAGATGTCTACAACTATTTCGAAAAAACAAAGAACATGGTCCGCGCCAAGTCACACAGATTTTGCAGATCACCGTCTTGGTTGGCCTTCAAAACATCCTGAGCAGCCGGGATCAAGCGTCTCACTATGGGGCCCCATACTAGACCCAGTTTCTCACCATCAATATCAACAACATATGATGCTAGTTCGACAGCCGCCCTGGCCACGGCCATGTTGTTCCCTTTTTCGATCCTCCCATTCCTCATCTCGTCAAACTGTATGCGTAAGGCCGTACACAGAATGTTAAATTGATCACTCGTAAATGTCCTTTCTTGCCGCTCCGGTGTACGAACAATATATTTCTTACCGCGGTTTTTTTGCAAGGGCGCGGGAGGAACCCAACGCGCCGCATTTTCGCGTCGTGCTGGCTCTGCAATGAGTCTTGCCAATTCCTTCCATGTGTCTCCAAGAATATCCGCAATATTTCCTATGCGGTTTTCTTGGATGATCGGAGCTAAAACAGCATCCCCATACTCTCCCAGTTTTTCCCGTACAGCCGAAAGCGGATCGGTTGCCTGGTCCGCTATGTCCTGGGCATCCATAAGCAAATTCCTGGTCCGCTGAAGATGGCTGATGATGCCTGGGGTATCAGACCCCGTGTACTGTGCTGCAATCGAACAAGCTATCTGCTCCGGCAAAGAGAGTTCTCTGTTGGACATATAATATATTATATAACTTTTTATATATTTTTCAACTATTGCTTTTCAGCACGTACTGGCTGAAAAACTGCCATACCACCGGCAACAGCGATACCGCGATGATGCCCAGAATCAGCAGACTGAAGTTGTGCTCCACTGCGGGAATGGTCCCAAAGAAGTATCCGCAGAAGACAAAAAGCATCACCCAGAGGATCCCGCCCACCACGTTATAGAAGATAAAGGTGGAGTACTGCATGTTGCCCACTCCCGCCACAAAGGGCGCCACCGTCCGGAAGATGGGGAGGAAGCGCGCAAGCAAAATGGCTTTGTTGCCGTACTTTTCATAGAACTGTTCCGTGGACCGCAAGTGTTCCAAGTTGAGGATACGGCTGTGTTCACGGAAAACCTTGCGCCCCAGCTTACCCCCCAACCAGTAGTTACAGCTGTCGCCCAAGATGGCTGCAACGCTCAGGAAAAACGCCAGTACCACAGGATTGAACGCACCGCGCGCCGCAAGCGCCCCGGCGGCAAACAGCAGCGAGTCACCGGGCAGGAACGGGATGAACACCAGTCCCGTCTCGCAGAAGATGACCAGAGCCAAAATCACGTACGTCCAGGCACCGAACGCGTCGATGATCGACACGAGGTGCTTATCCACATGCAGGAAGAGATCGATGATGGAATGGAGGAAAGACATGAGTGATGAGATGGGATAGAGGAATTCTAGACGAACGAAAACGTTCCGTAATTCGTAATTCGTTTTTCGTACTTTACGAGTAACGAATTACGAACCCACGAATTACGTGCTTCGCATCAGCGAAGCATTTCAAACGCCTTGTCGTACTGCTGGTCCTTGCCCTCGGAGTTGCTGATGGACACATCGGGGGCGATGCCCGCATGGTTGATGTGGCGGCCCTTGGGCGTGAGCCACTCGGCGATGGTGTACTTGAGGCTGCTGCCGTCGCTGAACTGGAGCACCTGCTGCACCGTCCCCTTGCCGTAGGAAACGTCGCCCACGATCTTGGCGCGACCGGCATCCTGCAGTGCCCCCGCCACGATCTCCGATGCGCTTGCGGAGCCCTTGTTCATCAGAATGATGAGCGGGATACCGTCCTTGATGACGGGATCGTCCTCCGTGGTCTCGCGGCGGATGGCGCTGCGCTCGTGGATCTCCACATACGGGGAATCCTTGGGCAGGAAAACACTGCTCACCACCTCGGCCGCGTGGAGCAATCCCCCGGGGTTGTTGCGCAGGTCCAAAATGACGGCGCGCGGACTCTGGCTGTTCACCTGGGCCATGGCGTCGCGGAACTTGGTGTCCGTGGTCTCCCAGAACTGGACGATGCGCACCACCGCAACGTTGCGGTCATAGGTGATGTCCACTTCCGGAATGGTGATCTTGGCACGCACCACATCCACATCAAACTCATCGCTGCCGCGGCGGATGTGCAGCTTGGCCGTGGTGTCCTTGAGGCCGCGGACCTTGGATACCGCGTTGTCCAGTGTCATGTTCTTGAGACTGACACCGTCCACGGACAGGATCTGGTCCTTGGGCTTGAGACCGGCCTTTTCCGCGGGGGAACCGCGGATAGGGGAAACGATGGTGAGGATGCCGCCCGTCATTTCCACCGTGGCGCCAATGCCCTCCACCTCACCCTTCATCTGTGCCTGGAAATCCGCGTTCTTCTGCTTGGGCATGTACGTGGTGTACGGGTCATTGAGCGAGTTCACCACCGCCTGGATGGCGTTGTCCCCCGCGTCATCCGGATTGATCTTGTCCTGGTACAGGTACTGCTGGCGCAGGATGTTCCATACCTCCTGGACCTTCTGCTCCGCGGGGAACGGGATATCGCTGGTGGTCTGCTGCATGCGCACCTTCACCACAGGCGCGCTCTGGGTCTCGCGCGGGCCCGTCGCGCTGGAATTGGGGGTCAGGAACGCGCGGCTGAGGAAGAGCTTGGCCTCCTTGCCCCGCAGCGTCTTCTGGAAACCAAAGACCGTGTCCGCATCAGCCTTCATCCACTGCTTGTCGATGGCCAGCTGCGCCAGGGACTTTTCCGTTGCGGTCTTGAGATCCGTGAACGATGCCTCTTTGGCCCCGCGCCCCGGCGTCTGGTTGAGCAGAGCCGCCACCAGCGCCAGTGCCTCACCTTTGCGGATGGAACGCTCCGGAAAGAATTTGCCGTCCGCAGCCGGGAACAGCGCGAGCGCGTTTTGCGCCTGCGCCGCACGCACGTACCCCTGCAGCACGCCGGTCACGTCGCTGTACGGGACGGACCCCGTCTTGGGGAGATCCAGACCCGCGGCGTCCACCGCTGCACGGAGAAAATCCCCGCGCGTCACCGCCTGGAAATCCGCTGCCTTGAGCAGCTGGTTTGCCGGAGCGGCCAGGCCCTGCAGAGGCAGGAGCATCAAGAAGAACGCGGCTGCTGCGCGCTGGGCGGAGCGGGACCACGGCGAAAAAGCGGAGTGCAAAGAAATCATGGGGATCACTATACTCCCCGTCTCCGGCTCTGCGCTACAGAATGCGCAAGATAACGATGAAACGACGCTCCGTTCCTTAATCCGCCGTCACTTCCTCGTGCAGGAATGTCTCAGACTCAATCAGCTTGCCGCGCTCGCGCATGTTGTCCTTGCGGAGGAAGAGCGTGGTGAGGAGCACGAATCCCCCCAGCACGTACGTGACGGTGGGGATGAGCAAGATCGTGATGAGGTGGAACGGCGAACCGGGGCCGGAATGCAGAAGGTCACCCACAGTGCGAGGGTTGCCAGGAAGAGCTTCTGGCAATGACACCAGGAAATTGCTGGTGGCGTGGAGGAGAACCGCAAACACAAACCCCGTCAGGAGTTTCATGCGGCGGTACAGCATGCGCTTCTCGATACCGAAGATATCGTGCAGTTCATCGATGATGTAATGACGGATACCCTTGCTCTGCTGCTCCTCCAGAACGGGCCCGGCAAATGTGGCAATGCCCAGGTAATAGCCCATCACGCCCGTGGAGACCACGTGCACCATGGTGGTGAGGACGGACCTGCCCGCGATATTGCCCAGAAAAGCCCCCCACTTGGGGCCCGCCGGGTTGAGCAGGTATTCGCGGACGAAGGTGAGGAAGTACCCGGTAGACGTGATGTTTTCGGCAAAGGCGAATCCCAAAGCCACCAACACAGCCATCTGCAGCGCATCATCCACGCTCTGCACGTACTGCCTGCCTGCGCGGTTGAGCACCCAGAACTTGCTCCCCTCCTCTATGACCCCCACCAGCAAAAACGATACGAACATGCCCAGGATGGAGGATTGCAGCGGCGAGATACCCGACCACGTGCCGCGCACAAACATCTGGGCGCTGCTACTAAAACTCTCCGGAACGATGCGGAAGATGAAAAAGTGCAGTTCCAGGTTGTGGCGGACCAGTGCGTCGTAGAAGAGGATAGGGACCGTACTGAGCATGCCGGCGAAAAAGAGCGCCAGCACGATGCTCCTGCGTTCGCGGTGGTAGGGCTGGAAGAGGATCCCCCAGATAGTGACCGGCACGAGCGCGATGGCGATGGCGATGACATGCGCCGTGCGGTCATGCGCGGATTCCGCGGAGATCATCGTGAACAGGATCCAGAAGACGACCGTACCCAGTACCGTGGCCTTCACCTGCGGCTCCCACGTGCCAAAGACCAGTCTCCAGGCGATGGCCAACAGCAGCACGCCCAGGGCGATCAGCTGACCCTGCTTGGCGAAATCCGGCATCAGCACCGCGCGCGTGACGGCAATGAGCCCCACGCCCAGGAAACACCCCAGGAGCACCCCCAGTGCGTAGCGGGTGTGCTTGTGATGGACGCGCGAATGGAGATCGAGCGCCGCCAGCACCCCCACGGCGATCAATACCAGCGCGGTGCGCGGGAGGGAAAGCGCGATGCCAAACAGCGGAACGGTAGGTTCAAGCAATCAGAGAAGTATAGCAGAAAGGAGACATTTTTACTATCTATTACATAGCCAAAATCGATGAGCTTTAAAGCATTCTTTACGTAATTCGTACATTCGTGATTCGTTGCCTTTGTGTATAGCTAACGAATTACCAATTACGAAGCACAAATAACGCTCTTTCTGATTATAGGAATCGGCTACCCTCCCTCCCCTCTTCCCGTGTTATCCTCCCCCCATGCCCGCAACCTCCCTCGACCAGATCGTCTCCCTCAGTAAGCGCCGTGGATTCGTCTTCCCCGGAAGCGATATTTACGGAGGCCTAGCCAACACGTGGGATTACGGCCCGCTGGGCGTGGAGCTGAAAAACCGCATCAAGAAGAACTGGTGGAAGACGTTTGTGCACAAGCGCACAGATATGGTGGGATTGGATGCATCCATTTTGATGAACCCAAGAGTGTGGGAGGCAAGTGGCCACGTGAGCAACTTCAACGACCCGCTGGTGGACTGCAAGAAGTGCAAGCAGCGCTTCCGCGGCGACAAGTTGCTAGAGGAAAAAATAGGCGTGGAGGGTGCAGCGGTGCTCAAGCTGGACCAGGTGCAGCCCATGCTCATGGCCGAGAAAATCTCCTGCCCCAACTGCGGCAGCACGGATTCCTGGACGCCCGCCAAGAAATTCAACCTGATGTTCAAGACGCAGCAGGGCGTGATTGAGGGCGAAGGCACCGATATCTATCTCCGTCCGGAAACCGCGCAGGGAATTTTCGTGAACTTCCGCAATGTGGTGGACAGCATGCGCATGAAGCTGCCCTTTGGCATCGCGCAGATCGGCAAGGCGTTCCGTAACGAGATCACGCCCGGCAACTTCACGTTCCGCACGCGCGAGTTTGAGCAGATGGAGATCGAGTACTTCTTTGACGCCGAGAAGGACGATTGGGAGAAGATCTTTGCGCAGTGGAAGAAAGAGAGCTGGGCATTTTTGACCGAGACTCTGGGCATGAAACCCGAGAACCTCCGCTTCCGCGACCATGAGAAGGACGAGCTCTCGCACTACAGCAAAGGCACCACAGACGTGGAATACAAATTCCCGTGGGGCTGGGGCGAGCTCTGCGCCGCCGCGGCCTACCGCACGGATTTTGACATCAAGCAACACGAGGAATTCAGCCGCAAGGACCGGCATTACACGGACGCGTAGGACGCCACACGCAAGATCGTCCCGCACGTGATGGAGCCGTCCTTTGGAAGCGACCGTATCACGCTGGCCGTGATGCTGGATGCGTACACGGAGGAAACCGTGAATGACGACACGCGCACGGTGATGAAATTCAAGCCGGGCATCGCGCCCGTGGATGTGGCCATCCTCCCCCTCAGCAAAAAAGAGCACCTCTGCAGGTATGCTGAGGACCTGTACAAGAAGATCCTGGACCGGACCGATCTGGTGGTGGACTTTGATGTTACGGGAAGTATCGGCAAGCGCTACCGCCGCCAGGACGAGATCGGCACGCCCAAGTGCGTGACGGTGGACTTCGGCAGTATTGGCGAGGACGCGGAGCAGGGCGCCAAGGACACGGTCACCATCCGCGACCGCGACACCATCAAGCAGGAGCTCGTGAGCATCGACCAGCTTCTTTCTCTCCTCAGCAGTCCTCACCATGGCTAAATATCAATTTGCGATCCAGGGAAATGCGGCACACATATTCGATACCAAAACGGATCTGCGGGATGCGGGTGAGCTTCCCGTAAAGGAAAATAAGAGCGAAAGAAATGCTGTAGATGCCCACTTAAGCGGCCTGGGAAAGGCGTTGAAAGCAAAACTGCCGTGGCTGTTTAACCTTATCGAAAAGGCTTAAAGAGCGGCTGTAAAGAATAGACATTTTTAACTATTATTATATTATATTTATTCACTGTGCTTGGTGCATAGTGATGCTCTTTGGGTGCACCGAAACCACAACTCTGTACGAGGACCATGCAATGATTCGATTCTTTGCCGCGCTCTGTCTGTGCGGCACGCTGACGTCCGTTGTGTCCGCCCAGGACACCCCGAAAAACACCGTCGACGTGACGTTCGATAACGTCACATTGCCAATTTTCCTGAAATGGCAACAGATCGGCGGCAAACTGAACGGCGAGATTCCCGTGAACGAAAAAGACCCCACTGGGGTCGCGGGGAAGCTGCCGGCAGTCGAGATGGTCGTCCAGGTCCGGGCCAAATCCGGAGACGCCTGGGTCACGCCAGCCCAATATCGCGTGGGCAACAACGGGAAACCGTCAGAGTACACCGTCTTCATGCACACGCTCGTGCTGAAGGAAGGTGAACCGCTCAAAATCAAATGCGGTAATCCCCTTGCCCCGGCCAACTCCGCGATCGTCATGTACGAGAACTATCCCATGTTGATCGGCATGGCCCGCCCTATCGCGGACTATGAGATCGAAAAGTGGGAAGACGGAACTGGAGGGCGCGAGGAGTTCAACAGCTCCCCGATGTTCCTGGCCAAATACGGAAAGGAGAAGATGGCGAGTAAAATCGCCGCACACTTCCTCCGTACCGGAGAGTACCGCATTGACCACTGGAGTGTGGTCCCTTCCGTTTTCCACAAGAATCTCAAGCAGGACGTGCTGGAGAAGCAGGTGGAACGCGGGATCGACGCGGTGCTCCTCAAATGGCTACCGCGGGATGGCTCCAATCGCAAGCAGCTTGATGCCGCGAAGGCACTGCTGAAAGAAGGCCGTCCAAAAAAGAAGGATTTATAACCCGCTAGCACCCCAAAGAGCACACTGACCCAGTCCCCATCCGGGGGTTGGGTCTTTGTGTGCCTATTTTTCCTCAGCCAATGAAATTTTCATTTCCAGAAGTTCCTTAATTTTGGTTCCTAGAAACAAACGTATAGCTTCCAAAAGTCCTTCAGCATGTAAATCGGTACACTCATTCATCGACTCAAGAAAATCGCCATGGATTTTGGGAGACGGGAAATATGTATCCAGCAGACACGCCGTTTGTATCCCGAGCGTCGCGCTTATGCGGAACGCCGCATCATCAGCAACACGCTGAGCGTCAGGGGAATAGCACAGGACGCGCGTGTCTTGGTACAGATGGATTGCCGGGGGCATCGATACGAATCCTTTCTGCTTTTCCATCTCCCGAAACTTGCGCTCAATGGGGAGCACGTCATCCACGCACGTTCTGACATTCTCAATTTTCTCCTCGGGAATGGCATCAAAAGCGGGGTTGCCTTTTTCCACCTCTCGAAGGACGCCGCGCATGCGGGAAGTAAATTCAAAAAGACGGGAGCCTGCTGCAGCTATGAATTTTGGATAGGACATGCCGAATCCCTGCTGGGTAATCCCAGGAGCGATGAATTGTTCAAAATAATGGTCGGGAACCGCGGGCATGACGCGATTATTCAATGCACAAAAAATATGTCAAGAATCCTCGCCCGTCATTGGTGCTTTATCCCAAGCTCCTGCGGATTTTGCCCGCGGCCACAATATCCTCGCCAATGCGGTCTTCGTCGATGTTCCCCAAAAGCCGCTGCACGATGGTGGAGGTGATGTTGCGATGGATCAGGTGCTGGGGCTTGAGAGGACCCAGCGTGGTACCCAGCCAGTCCTCGATGGCCGCGATGTCTTCCCGCACCGGAACAAAGCCTTTTTCCGTCCGCGCCAGCATCTCCAGGTTCTCGCGGTTGAAGTACTTGCCAGCGTGGATGAGGTCATCCTTGAGCGCGGGGTAGAGACGGTTGAGCATGGAGAGCCTCCCCTTCTCTTTTGCCAGCTTCAGGACACGGCCCGTGGTGAGGAGCTCCGGCGGCACGCCCACGGAGTAGAACGCGGCCGTAAAGCCGATGGCGCGCGGGAGCGTCACTTTCCCCACGCCGCGGCTGTACCCAAAGAGCCCGATGTGCTGCAGACGCTCGCGGCGGGCGGGAACGCTCTTGGAGAGCCTGTTCACCAGCACCGCCAGAGGCTCGATGGTCAGTTTCCAGAGTTCGATCGCCTCATCACTCAGTTCGCGCGCCGCTGCGGCCTCCTCCGGCGTCACGCGCAGCGCCGTCAGTTCCGGGGCCTCTTTTTTGAGGCGCTCCAGTGCAGCCTGGACCTCCGGCAGCGGATGGTCGTAGCGGAAGGCGGACTGGATGGAGTACGTGCGCACGCCCGCGTACTGCGGAAGGAACGCATCCAGGTACGTGGGGTTCACGCTGCCGCGGAACGGGAGCGATCCGGTGCCGATGACGGGGTGCACGGGAACCTTGAGCTCGTGCGAGAGTTGATCGAGCGTGGAGAGCGCGCACTTGGCGGCAAGAACGGCGGGGATGAGACCGGCGTTGAGCGCGGGATCCGAGCGCGCCAAAAACGCGCGCAGCCCCCTCTCCTGGAGTTCTTTGGACGAGAGCGGGAGCGTTTTCCAGTACGGCTCCACGATGGACCGCACGGAAAAGAGCGACGGTACGTCCTCCACCAAAGGAGTGACGTGGATCATGTGCTCGCGGTGGCCGGAGGACGAAAAGACCGTGCGGTGGAAACTCGCCACGTCTTCAAACGCCTTGCGGACGGCAATGAGTTGATCCGCGCGCGTGGTGAGCGGCAAAAACATTTCCGTCACGGGCGGACGCGGCAGGCGCATCTCCGCCGCCATGTCCCAGAGGGACAGCACGTTCATGAACGCGCGGGCAGTGCGGTGCATCTTCCCCTCCTCGTAGGCGGGGATGCGGAAGGTCAGATGTTTGTCCTCACCCAGCGGATGCTTGGCAAAATACTCCGAGGCGCGGCTGTAGAGCTTCTCCCCCACCCCTTCATCGACGTGCTTGCCCTCCCAGTCCCACATGTACTCATCCACCGGCAGCTCGCGGAAAAGGCGCAGGAGCTCGTCAATCTCGTCCTGTGTGGAGAAAAAGGCGTTCCCACCCCACCAGGGCGCCCCGGCATTGTCCGGGTGCTGCGTCGCCATGGTGATGGGCGGCCAAACCACGGACGCAGTGTACAAGCCAAAGTCCACTTGCCCAAATCCGGTTTATACGCTTCAATAGGCGCACGTTCCTGTCCGATCGCAGCGGTCCTGACCGCGTAGCGGTCACCCTGAGTTTGTCGAAGGGTGCTCTACTACGTTGGATTTCCTCCGCACCGGCGAGAAGACGACGGGAATCTGATTCAAGGATATTGATCACCGAATAGACATATTCTTCCCCACCGGGAAGCAGATTCTGTCCGACGATCACCTCCATCTCGCGTTCACGTTACTTTTCTCTTTCCACTATTCTCTTCTCTCTCTTCGTATGATCCCCTCCGAAAAGGATCTCCTCCAGGCCGCCTGCCACTTCGGCCACCGCAAGGAAAAGTGGAACCCCAAGATGTCTCCGTATCTCTACGGCGTGCGTCAGGGCATTCATATCTTTGACCTCACCAAGACCCGCGACGGTCTCACCAAGGTCTGCGAGCAGCTCAAGGCGCTGCAGGCCATGGGCAAGACCATCCTCTTCGTCTCCACCAAGCAGCAGAGCATCCCGCTGATTGAGGCACTGGCCAAGAAGCTGGGACAGCCCATGGTGACCAAGAAGTGGATCCCGGGTCTGCTCACCAACTGGACCACCATCAAGAAGCGCCTCCGCTTCTATCTGGACCTCCAGAGATCCTTCCAGACGGGCGAGATCGAGAAGTACACCAAGAAGGAGCAGACGGCTCTGCGCAAGCAGCTCGGCAAGCTCGACATCGCCCTGGGCGGTGTGGCCACCATGAGCGGCCTGCCCGATGCCATCTTCGTAGTGGACGCCATCCGCGACCGCGTTGCGGTATTGGAGGCAGCCAAACTCAAGATCCCCATCTTTGGCATCTGTGATTCCAATGCAGATCCCGATCTCTTCTCGGCCTTTGTCCCCGCAAACGACGACGCCGTGAAGTCCCTGTCGCTCATCCTTTCCTCCGTGGAAAGCGAGCTGGGTGACGCCCCCCGCAAAGCCAAGAACGATGTGTCTGCACCCGTTGCAGCGTAAGCCCCCTTATTTCGCATTCCCCTTCCGACCATGACGAACATTTCCGCAGAAGCCGTCGCCCAACTCCGCGCCCGCACGGGCGTAGGAATCCTCGCCGTCCGCCAGGCACTGGAGGACGCGGGGGGTGACCAGGAAAAGGCCATTGAACTGCTCCGCAAGCGCGGCATCGCGCAGGCCGTGAAAAAGGCCGACCGCGACCAAGGCGAAGGCGCCATCTTCATTGCCGACAGCAAGGATAAGGCGGCGCTGGTGGTAGTGAAGTGCGAGACGGACTTTGTGGGACGCAGCGACGCCTTTGTGAGCGTGGGTCAGGCACTGGCAGACGCGCTCCTCTCCGGAGGCGTTGCCGCACTCAAGGCCAAAGCCGACGCCTCCATCCCCGAGGCCGTCCAGAAGCTGGGCGAAAACATCTCGCTGGGCGAGTCGCTCCAGGTATCCGCACCGGTCATCGGCACGTACGTGCACAGTAACCGCAAAATCGGCGTCATCATCGGTGCCGATGCGGGCGATGTAACCAAGGCCAAGGACGTGGCCATGCACGCCGCCGCCATGAACCCGCTCTATGTGACGCCGGAGGAAATCCCCGCCGACGTGGTCAATAAGGAGCGCGAGATCTGGAAGGAGCAGATGGCCAAGGACAGCAAGAAGCCCCAGGAAATCCTGGACAAGATCATGATGGGCAAGGAGAAGAAGTTCCGCGAGGAGAACGCCCTGCTCAAGCAGAATTTCGTCAAAGACCCCAGCCAGACCGTGGAGAAATACCTGGGCGCCAAGGTGACGGGATACCACAGAATTGCTATATAATAGGTGACCGACGTCACCGACGTTTCCGAAGTGACCGAGGAAAAATACCTCGGTTTCTTCGGTTACCTCGGACACCTCGGTAACCTCACCATCTGTGGTACGGCATTTCGATCTGATCCAGAGGGATGTCATCCAGGGATTTGCCGCCCTTAAGACCCAGCAGATGGCGGCCACGGAGCTGGAACCAGAGGAAGAGGGCAAAGACGCCTATGCCCGTACTGATGCCTGCCAAGGCGGGTAGAGAGATGCCCAGGACACCGGAATCCGGAGCCGAGGGATGGAGTGCCGGAACATCGTTTGCACCGGGGACGGTGCCCGCAGCGCCTCCGGAGGAAGAAGGCTGCGCGTCCGTCATAACCTGCAAAACGGTACACGACGAGCTGCAGTCGGCGGATCCGTCGCACGCCTCACCCGCATCCACCACGCCGTCCCCGCAATGGGGCAGGCGGCAGTCTGTGCGGCATGAACCGGGTTTGGACGCGGAGTTCCTCTCACCCCAGTCACACTGCTCCCCCGCCTGGACGATTCCGTCACCGCAGCGCGTCAGGCGGCAGTCATTGCTGCAGGCATCGTCATTGGACTGGTTGCCGTCATCGCACTGCTCGTTGCCGTCACGCACGCCGTCACCGCACCGGGGCAACGTGCAGTCCAGCCGGCAGGTATTGGGTTGGGCGTTGGAGTTTTGCGGACCGGCATCGCACTGCTCTCCAGGATCCGTCACGCGGTCTCCGCAATACGCCTTGCGGCAGGATGTGCGGCAGGCCCCGGCCATGCCGTCGGAGTTGGCGGCACCGTCATCGCATTCCTCCGGCTCCTGGCGGACGCCGTCGCCGCAGCGGGGAAGCTTGCAGTCGTTGGTGCAACGGTCGTTACTGTCCTGGTTGCCGTCGTCGCACTCCTCGCCTTTCTGGACATAACCATCGCCGCAGCGGGGAAGCCTGCAGTCGTTGGTGCACTTGTCGTTGTTCTCCTGGTTGCCGTCGTCGCACTCCTCGCCGTCCTGGACGATCTTATCGCCGCAGCGCGGACGCCGGCACTTGTTGGTGCAACCATCCGTATCGATGTCGTTGCCGTCATCGCATTCCTCCCCGTCCTCCACCACAAAATCACCGCATGTCCCCGCCTTGCCACTGATTTTGACGGGAGCGGCGGCGGGTGACGAGGACGACACGGTCACGACCACCGTGTCGGGAACCGCGGTATCGGGAATTTCCGCCATGGAAGCGGCGGCACTGCTGCTGGTGCAGGCGCTGAGAAGCGCCCTGCGGCAGCCGTCATGGCAATTGCCCGCATCATCACACTGGGGAGGGACGCAGTACCATCCGCACTGCGCGGAATCCACAAACTGCGTCTCCGTGACCAGTTTGCCATTATCGTCCAGCACGTACACCTCCTGCGTCTGCGGCTCGCATTCCTCCCCCAGGTTTTTACTCAGGATCCCGTCACCGCAGTAGAGCCACCGGCACTGCTCGCTGCAATCGGTCTGTCCGTTAAAGCGCCCCTTGTCACACTGCTCGGGCTCTTCCACGATGCCGTTGCCGCAGTATCCCGTGATGATGGCTGACGACGTGGCGGCCTTGGTGGGACAGCCGGGTGTCCCGTACGGCTTGCCCACGCAGTCCTCAACAGCGACAGCCGCTCCGCGGAAATGCACCAGCGACACCACAAACGCCAGGAGACACAGGCTCAGGACCGCCGGCAGCTGTCTGTCTGTTTTAATATTCATGTATTCCCACATTCTACCAGAAATGGACGCTTTCCGCACGGTATTTTCACGACCCGGCGGAATACCGTTAAACCGCAGCCGGACGGGTCTTTTCCGCTGTCATCCCCATAAAACGTGACAAAGCCGCCCACTTGGGATATACTGACCGTTAATGGCTAAAGCGACCATTCTTGTGGCCGAGGACGATCCCGTTCTCCGCAATCTCTACGAAAAGAAGTTCGTGATTGAGGGTTACACGGTGCTCACCGCGCAGGACGGGGAGGATGCTGTGAAGATGCTCCAGGACGGCACGCAGAAAATCGATCTTCTGCTGCTGGATATCAACATGCCCAAAAAGGACGGCTTCCAGGTCCTGCAGGAGTTCCCCAAGGGCAAGCGCACGTTCCCCGTGATCATGCTCACCAACTTTGACCAGGGGGAGTTCAAGCTGAAGGCTTTTGAACTGGGTGCCGAGGATTATTTCGTCAAAAAGGACATGACGATGCGGACACTGGTGGAGATGGTGCGCAGGCTCTTAAAGCTTTAACAGCGCCAGCCAGTTCCACAGCCAGCGGAAGCGCGGGGGGCGGGAGAGCGGCGCGCTGATGATGATGTCTTCGCGGAGAATGTCACGCAGTTTGCCGATGGAGGGATGCGTGCGGCCGGTGACCAGCACATTCACCTCCCCCATCTCATCCAGGGATGACGCCATGAGATTAGCCGATCCCACAAAGGCTTTTTCACGGTCCACCAGGATGATTTTCCCGTGCACCATCCGCGGATAGAGGAAGATATTCATCTTGCCGCGACGCCCCTCCTCCATGAGCCGTGCCGCGGACTGCATGTTCACAAAATGATGGAAATCCGTTTTGCTGGGAATGATGACCGTCACCGCCACACCCTGGTGGGTTTTTTGGATGAGCGCCTGGAGAACGGCGGGATCGGACAGATACGCCTGCTCCAGAACAATGGCGCGCCGTGCGTTGGCGATCAAATCCATCACCACCCCGCGGATCTCCTTGCGGGTATCCGTGTTCATCACCAGGCGGATGCCGTCCAGCGCTCCCGGCACCTCGCCGTCCGTCAGGAAGTGGCGGACAAAGCCGTGCCCCCGCAGCTCCATCATGTAGTCATGCCAGTCCCGGTGGTACTCCGTGGCGATGTTCATGCCGGAGAGCAGCATGATGTGGTCATCGATGATGTAGACCTTGGTGTGGTCGTTGCGCGTGGAATACGTGATGTGGATATGGGGATGCGACCAGAACCGCTGCCACATGGGATTTTTGCTGTCCTTCGTACCCAGGAAATCGCGTGTGAACTCAAAAACATCGCCCACGGCTTCCTTCCAGATATCCACCTGCACCCCGCGGTCCGCGGCATCCAGGATGATCTGCGCTATTTCCCGCCCCAGTTCATCGTCCTTCCAGATGAACATCTGGATCACGATGGTGTGCTGCGCCTCCCGGAGGAGTTTTTTCACCCGCGGGAACGCCTCCTGGTCCACCCAGAGGCGCACGGACGTGGCCCAATTGATGGCCTTGAGCGGTCCCTGGAACTTGAGGAGCATCCGCGCGCGGATGCGGAAAAACGCCTGCCAGCCGTTGACGCGGCGCATTCCCCTCCTCCCCGCCAGGTATTGCAGAGCCCCGCGCAGGAAGGATTTGAACCCTCTGCGGTGAAAGAGGCGCAATTTCCGGAAGGGAGACGGCGGCGGATAGGCCGTTTCGTCCTCCAAAATGTCGTCCGAAGGAGATGGAGGTGGGACCGAATTCATGCTATAATGGTAGGATACCGGAGGAAGCCTACATGATCCTCATTTTTCAGCTTATCGGCCTTGCCATTCTGGCCGCCACGTCCGTGGTAGCGTTGCTGGCGTATCTGCGGTTCCGTTCGGATATCCGCATGGAACGGGAAATGGTGTTTCTGCAGATCCAGATGCCCAAGAAAGAGAGCAAAGAGGACAAGGAGGTGGAATCCGAGCAGTTTTCTGCCAGCAAGGATTTCAAGGAAGTCCTGGGCATCACGGATCACCTGTTCCAGTCGCTCAACGGTCTCTGCAACCACAAGTTCAGCAGGCACTGGGAGGGCAATCCCTATTTTTCCGTGGAGTACGCCGCGCTGGGAGGAGAGATTCTTTTCTTCGTAGTTTGCCCGCGGCACATCGCGCACCTGATGGAGAAACAGATCACGTCGTTCTATCCGGACGCGATCATCGATGAAGTGGAGGACTACGACATCTTCACGGACGCCTCCGTCACCGCGGCCACCATGCTGATGCCCGGGAAGTCCTGGAAGTCTTCGTTCAAGACCTACCACCAGCTCAAGAGCGACCCGCTCAACAACATCACCAATGCGTTTTCCAAACTGAAGACCGAAGAAGGCGCCGCCGTGCAGTTTGTCCTGCGGCCGGTACCGGAAGGCTGGCAGCACAAGCTGGAACACGAGGCCAAGGAACTCATCAACCCCAAGAAGCGGAAAGGCAAGAGCCTCTGGAACCCTGTCACGTGGATTGCCGCACTGGTGGACCTACTGCAGGGCGACGCGCCTGTGGACCTCAAGGACGAGCAGGCCAGCGGAGAGCGCGTCAGCCAGCTGGTGGAGGAATACAGCAAGGCTCTGGACGAGAAAGCCGGCAACCACGGCTACCAGTGCGTCATGCGTATCGTCACCTCCGCCCAGACCCACGCGCGCGCGGAAAACCTTCTGGAGGGAATCATCGCCTCGTTCAGCCAGTTCGGCAGCATCCTGGGCAACTCCTTCCACCGCCCCAAGATGGTGGACCCGCACGGCATTGTACGGGGGTTCATCCGCCGCAGCCCCCGACGCACGGTCATGCAGGCGATCCGTTTCTTCAAGATGCTCCTGGGCACGGCAGAGATCACCACGTTCTTCCACTTCCCCAACATCAAGTACAACAAGGTGGAGATGATCAAGTGGCAGAATTTCAAGATGGCCCCCTCCCCCAAGAACATCCCGGAGGACGGACTGTTCCTGGGATACAACCACTACCGCGGGGAGAAGCGGAAGATCTTCATGAAGAACGACGACCGTTTCCGCCACTTCTACATCATCGGTCAGACCGGTACGGGTAAGTCGTCCATCATCCAGCTGATGGCCCGCCAGGACTTCAACAACGGCAAGGGCGTCTGCAGCGTGGATCCGCCCGGGTC
>CAYMAT010000027.1:0-17669 GCA_964388495.1 uncultured Candidatus Peribacteria bacterium | reverse complement strand
CAACAGATCACGGGCCCCATGACACAGCCTCTGAGGGGAATGTGGACATTTCTCGCCATCAACGGACAGTTGCACACCATGTTTGCACAGCAGTTGAATGCAACTTCTCGTAAAGACGAGACTAAGCGCAGGGAAGCAATCGAGGGCGCACGCCAACTCGCTGCCCTATCCCTCTGCATCTTCCCGCCTAATGAGGAAAATCGGAAAGTTCTGGCAGCCGCACTGTCTGAAATTGGCGAGCATTTCCGTCAGGAGAATGAAGAGCAAGACAAGGTGAGCGACGATGCTGGCCGCATGCTCCGGCGCAATGTAAGTTATAAGGACGATCTGCGCGACCTGGTGCTTGCCATGAAACTCCTTGGCCTGCCTCCCACCGAAACCACGCCGCTGGAACAGATTGTGGGCCGTGCCAACAAGGATGACGTGGAGGCCAAGGCAAAGGCCGCCAAGCTGAAGGAAGATGCCGACAAGAAAAAGAAGGAGGAGGAAGAGAAGAAAAAGAAAGGGGGCATCTGAGAAAGCGCACATCAAGAAGCGGAGCTCGACGGATAAACCGTCGAGCTCCTGTAGCTGATATATCATCTACTGCTTCTTCATTTCTTTTCGGTCATAACAGCTGCAACATCGCGCGTGATCAGCTTGCCATCCTTGGTATAGACGACAATCACAAGACGCGCTGGGACATCGCCCCAGTTGTCTTTCACGCCGTACTTGCCGCTCTTGTCGCATTCCATTGGATCGGTTCCCATGGAATCGCGAGCGATTACGACCGTCTTCGCCTTCCCCAGATCGACAACGAGGTACCCGCCGTCTTTATCCTTGCGCTTGTCGGCCCACTTGACGGTGGTACCCGTTTCTTCGAAGAGAACGGTACTAGTACCTGCTTCGTCCGTTTTGACAATGACGGTGCCGCCGAGTTTCTTCTGGACATTGAAGAACATCCAGCAGGGCTCCCACAAGTGAATTGCCGCTGCTCCCAGAAGGAGAATCAGAGCAATCCCCAGGCAGCCCCAGAAAACGCCGCGGCGGGGGAGGGTGACGGGAGTGGTGGTACCGGGTGGTGTGAATTGCTCTTCGCGGAAACGAGCCCAACCGACAAGCCCGATCGCAATCGCAAACCCGATCAGGAAAATCACGCCCATCAACGTACCGAAATTACTGGGCGCGCACCCCTCCACCACTACCTCTGCAAACAAAGCCATGACAGACACCTCCAAAAGAGTTTTGCCACCCCGCGCATACAGCGCGGGATGACGGAACAGACTGACTACCCATTTCTATAGGTCAGAACTACACAAACGGGTAGTCAGTGAAGCTGCAGATGACAAAGATCAGCCACCTTCTAGGGTACCACAAAAATTTGACATTTTCAATATAGTATTTTAATAAATACTATTGAGTTTTCCTCTTAGGAAAGCCATTTTTTCATCCTCAGGCTGCCTGGTGCGCGGAGTGCGCGTGGTCATGGTGGCCCTTTCCGTGGCCATCGTCTTTCTTCGTTGTCGTTTTCCTCTTAAGACCTGGCTCGTTCCACCAACCATCTACTTTCTTCTTCCACCAGCTGGGCGAAAGGACTGTGGAATTTACCTTTTTGCGCGTGCTGCCAAGCTTCTCCGTGTGTTTGTGTGTGTCCTGAGATTTTGCCGCAGTGGCCTCCTCTTCCGTGAAGCCCTCATGGAGCATTTTGTCGATGCGCTCCTGGAGTACAGCACGCTTGTTCTCAGCAGTCACAATATCCCAGTTTATATCTTCCTGTTTGGTCAGGATCATTTCTTCGCCCACCTCCTTGGCAAGTTCTGGGATAAGCATATGCGCGATTTCCTTCATCGTCTCTTGCACATACCACGTGTTGCGGAGCTTGCCGGTCTTTTTGCCTTCAAGCAGAGCATTCCAGACGATTTTGAGCTTCTGACGGTTATTGGCGATTAAACCCCATGCCGGACGAGCGCGCCAGCGGGGCCAGCCGATACCAAAGTAACGCGTCCCAAAGAGGTTTCGCGACAAATATCTCCCTGCAGTATGCAGCCAGCGAAAACCGGGTACATTGCTCCTTCCAAGCGCGTAAATTCCTGTACCTACTCCGGCCGCAGCCCAGCCCAAAGGACCACCGAGCAACGCAGCTGTCCCGTACCCCAAAGCTCCTATAGTTGTGATTGCTTCTAGGCCGGGTATGGCATTCATAATACCGGGCGTATTACGTTCACCCACTGCCCAAGGAATCCCCACGTCTTTGCTTTCAGCAATCTTACAAATGAATGCCTCGTCTGATCCGGTAAACAGCCCTGTGATGTTTGCTGATAATCCTTTCGCCGCAGCAGCAAATCTTGTGAGTTTTCCTCCCGCCAAGGTCTCCACTTCCTCGTCCATCTGTCGCTTCTGCTGGAGACTCAGTTCGTTTGTAAGGAATGTCTGGTAAGCACGCGACTTCGCCTCATCATCGGAAAGTTTGTACTTATCCTTATAGTACTCCGTATAGATATCCACGACCGCCTTCATGCCCTTGGGACGGTTGGCTTCGGCGTTTTTGACAGTTTTTTCCAATTCCATTACTTGTGTCTGATAGACATCTGGTGTTTTGAGCCCGCCATCGTCTGTAGGAGCAATCAGACTATTCTTGAGCACATTAAGATTGAGGCCTGAATTTATCTGAGCACGAACTATTGTAGGAGGAATAGTTCCTGGCACACTCGTAATAATCGTAGAATACGGTGCACCTACAGCAACAGGATTAAGCCGAGCAAGATGGCGATCTGCTTCAATTAGCGCGTTCTCAATTTGAGTGTAGTAGTTTACAGCAGAAGTAAGGTCACGCCGTGCTTGCTGTGCTTGTGAGAGATAACCGTTTAGGACATTTGTTGTTCTGGCAGCATTAACTGCCGCCTCATTAGTAAGACCGAAATCCAAAAAGGCCTGACTACGTACGCGACCAACGGGGGTATCAAAACGAGCGCCGCCATTAACATCGCGAAGATCTGCAAGAAGAAGCCCTAGCTGCGTAGCAGAATCTTCAAAGTTATCCGGAAATGTCTGAGCGGTAATAGCGCCAAGCCTTTCATGTACGGCTTTTGATAAATCAAAACGAGCACGGGCTCGAGCCAGAGCATCTGTCTGATCCGTGGCAGCAAGCAGACGGTTATATTGAGGATGACGGAGCAGAATGCGCTGCGCCATTTCTACGTTCATCACCCCCACATGGCCATGTGCCAATCTGCCCCGAACATAGAATAACTGGCACTGACGGGCAATTTGCTCTGCCTGTGCCGGGCTAAAATGATGGAAAGCCACCGCCGCCGGAACGGGTCCGAAGCGCAGTCCGGAAGCAGCCCGGGGATGAATGTCAAAACCCAAAGACTGGAGCAATGCAGGGGGAGCGTTGGTAATGATTTTTGTGAGCTGCTCCACCGAGCGCGGCTCCGACCAGAAATGCGGATCTGTGCAGTTTCCCGTATTGATAACAACGCGTACGGGCACGTTATTGGGTGCATACCCACCTGCAGCAGCAACCGGTCCATCTACTCCCTCGGCATCAAAGCTCATGCGCATTGGAGCGCTATCCAAACGCTCTTTGGTTGTCTCCGGATTCATGCTCAATAAGCGAGCACGGAGATTTGCCTCCGCGTCCATATAGGCTCCCTGCTCCGAATGGAAAACCGTATGACGGTCCTCATGCTGCATATGCGCCTCATGACCCAATTCATGAACAGCATGTCCGTCTGTGTGCAGCAAATTCGCCATGCGGTTACGTGCAAAACCCACATCGTTCATGATTATCTGCGTTTTGGCCTCGGTCATTTCTCGCCCTGCCTCAGGACTGAGTTCAAACTGCCGTTCATATGGTAGGTGTTTGTCTGACATGAAATCTTACTATTATAGCAAAAAAGCGGCACTTTTGGAAGGTGCAGGAACCGGCTAAAACGTTCTTATTGGCCTTTTCTAGATCAAATTAGGCACTTTTGGGCTTATCAGCAGCGTGGGACTGCTTACCATGCAGCCTGGCAATCCAGCGCTTTGCTTCATGCGAAACCTTGTGATTTGCGCTTCCAGACCACTTTGGAGCTGCATATAAATGCGTGTTTTTTTTACTGGAAAACTTCTCATTGTTTGTATGAACCGAGGAGTTTTGGGAATATTTTCTTATTCTCTCCAAGAGATTCTTATAATTTTTGGAAAGATTATCGGGATATTCCATGGGATAACCTGCAAGACGGATGGTACGCATTCTCATCCTTTGCGCTGAACAGCGCTCTTCGTACTTTAATAATTCATCAACAATTCCCTGTTTATACGTCAAAATCTGGTTTTGTTCGGCTTTTTCAAGATAGTCAAAAGCATCCTGTAGTATTTTCTCAAAACGAGTTACTTCTTTTTGCGCCATGTCCTTCAATGTTTCATTCATGATTTTTTCCCAGCGAGTTGCATAGGCCGTTGCTGCCATGACCGCGGGAGTGGCAGCCATTTGCGTAGTGGCTAGCACCTCATTTTCCGCTAGCATATCAGCAACTTCATACAAAGAAGCTTTCATACTCTTCATGTGATTCTGAGCTTCTGCAAGGGTTTTTTCGTCCAGCCCATTATTTCTGTCCAAGACAGAAAATTTTGCTATCCATGCGACATCTTCCTGGAATTTCTTACATGCAGGCTTGACGATGAGGTGCTGCATTTCTGTAAACCACTTCCAGGAATCAGTGTAAAAATCCCCCACCTGACTGCGAAGTGCCGCAGTCGGCAGCGCACTGAATGCCTCGCGCAGCCGCAGGTTCCTCTGTGCACATGAAGCCGCTGTTCCTGCATTCCAGAGTTCGGGATGTCCGTTTATCCTTGTAATGTAGCTTTTTGTTTCCGTCATGAACTTTACAAAATCTGCTGGAAGATATTCTTTTTCTGCCTGCTCTTCACGGTCTTCCTTTTGCGAAAATTCATCTTCAGGAAGCTCCAAAGACATATCCTCTGCCGATAGTCTCTGTTTGTAATACTCATCGATAACTTTTCTGTATTCCTGCAATTCTTCAAATACGGCATCAGGAAGGCTTCCTGAAGCTTGCGCGTCAATCTTATTTATAAGATCCCCCGCCTCATGAAGTACTATGTTCACCAGATCATCAGGATCGGACTTTTTAATCCTGTCCGCCATATGCCTGGCATCAGAGACAAGTAATGCTGCCTCATCGGGGCCATGAAGGGTGGATTTTTTATTTAAGGACGAAGTTGTTGGCTCCAGGAGATCCGCATCCGAGAGAACGAGCAGATCGGAGATTTTTGCCAAACGTTCCAGAAGAGCATCTATTTCGGCTATTTCTCCAGTTTTGGATTCTGCCTCGGCAAGATCACGCTCTGCTTTCAGCTGGAGTTTTAGTAAGTTGCGATCTTCGTTAGCAATATAATTTTTGGCTTCAGCTTCAGCAATAAGAATGGCTATTCTGCGAACTTCCTCAAAGTCGAATTGAAACTCTAAGGGGAGCTCGAATGTTGTTTTATGATTTTCGGATATCTGGGAAGTCTGCCCTTCCACTATTTCATCCTGATCAAAAAAACGGCTGTTATCAGGTTTTTTCTTATTTTTTGAGGAATTTTGCGACTCTGTATCGCGTTTCAATACGGAAACTATCGCATGGATTTGATCACGCGTGTCTCCGGATAATTCTTGGAGTTTATCGGCAGACTCCCCTGTTGCCTCTGCAAGTGTTTGCCATTGCTCCAACCACTCCTCCCCCCGCTTAATCAACTTAGGATTTCTTGAAATTTTCACATACAAATCCCTGCCCTTATCTACATGCTCACGCAGTTTTTCTACAGGATTGCCTGGTGTTTCTGTGCTTGTGTGTTTTTCCACAATTAACATTATACTACTTTTTTGCTATTTAATCAAATATGACTTAGGCAGCCTTTTTCTCTTCCGAACGACCGATTCCCATCCTCTTCATCCATGACTTTGCAGAACTTTCCGGCACGTCTTTAAAAGAACGTACGGCTGAATACTTGGGGGAGGAATACAAGTAAGTGTTCCGCGTTGCCGGACGTGCGGCAGGAGTCTGCCGTACGGGTTGAGCGTTGGCCGTGGCCTGATTGTTTTGTGTCTGCACATTGGCACCGGCCTGAGCATTATTCACGGGTGCAGCCTGGGCTTCCGCTTCCATTGCCGCTATTTCTGCATCCATGTTCCAAAGCAGCTCCGCATCTTCCATAGCCGCCCTGCGTTCTTCCCTTTGTTTTTGTAATTCATCTTCATATTCCTGTATTTCCGCCTGATCACGACGAGTCTGCTCGGCGGCCCAAATTTGTGCAGCTCTGCGAAACGACATAAACCGATTCACGATTCTTCCGTAACGCATGCGCATTTGAGGCTGCACCGGTACATTCAACTCTTGCAGCATTTTCCATTGATCAAACAAACGTATGCGGATAGCACGCATATTTCGTATCACCTGCTCATTCAGTGGTCTTGTGAGAAACTCTGTAAGAAACGCGTCAGATAAAACTAAAAGCCCTTCAAATGTTCTTATTTCCGCAGCGATATTGGCATCCTCGTCCTGGGTCTCCTGCTGCCCATGCGCCGTGCGCGTACTCAGCCCCATTCCAGTAACACTCTCTATGCAATTGTGTGTCGCAAGAGCAATAGGGAAGACGGTCATGGCTTGGAGCTCTTCTTGATCAGAAACATTTTTAACTACATTTTTTTGAATCGGCCTCTGGCACATCTGCATCATGCCTGCCAATTGCTCCGGAGAAAGCTCAGCCTCCCTACTCCTAATTTCGTCTTCAATGAGATCGTGCTGCATAAAAGAGAGGATAGAAGCATTACGATCTGCTTCCTGCTGTTCCATTTCGGCAACGTATGCATCGAGTTGTGGATCTGGATCAGCAGCCTTAGACACATGCCCCTTGCCATTGCCATTACCGTTTCCGTTTCCATTGCCATGACCGTTCCCATTTCCGTTCGTGTGCGTACGTCGTACTCGCGAACGCGCACCTTGTACATGACCAGACGCAGACTCCGCCCCCTCATGCCTCACGCACGCAATAATTGCAGAACTGAAAATAGAGGCATAACGGGCACGCAAATCATTGAATCCCCTCCGCACTTCCTCCTTGGCGGCATCAGAAGCATCTTGCAGAGCCACCCACTCTATTTTGGGCAATTCCCGCATGGCCACCATCTGGGCATTCAGAATGGTCTGCAGATCGCCAGGATCATCTGCTTGGGACGCCGGTGATTCTAGCGGCATGTCTGCCATGGCATCGATTATAGTACGAAAAAAGCCGTGGAAGTGGATTCCACGGCTTTTTTATTTATACATTGTTATCGCTTCCTTCGGCGCCTGCGTTGCCTTCTAAAATTTCCTTGGGCATTTCACCAACACCCCCCGCTTCAATGGTCTGCTCCTCAGATGGGGATGTGATCTGCCTGTTGCGTACCGGAAACTGATAACCGCGGCTGGCTTCGTCGGGAGTGGCCACACGCACGCCCCATTTGCAGATAGTCTGGAGAACCACATTCAGGAGCTTGTCACCAGGGTTTGTGGGATTGATCTGGCGGCCCTCGCCGGGATTGAGCCCCAACATTTTGAAACCCTCATCGAATTTTACGGTGACGGTTTCCGCGACGTTTCCCAAGATCCGGACCTTCACGGCGGTACCGTCCGCTTCGCGCAGTTCCGCATCCAGCGTCATGGCATTGGTCATATCCATAAGCCCCTGCAGCATCATCTGGCGTGTAATGACGCGCGCACTGACGGCCACATCCTTACCGTTAGGAAGGGCACCCGCGATGTTTTTGTCCGTTTCCTTCACCGTGTCAGGCGAGCTGACATTAGGATGCACGTATTCAAAACCGTGCTGCGTAAGCACACGAACGCGCAGCGTATCGGGATTGTCTTTCAGATAAGCGCTCACTCCATCCTTCCGGATTTTGCGGAGATCATCCGCATCCATAGGCTGTCCACCCATGAACATCAGCATGGCAACCTTTCCCGTGGAAATGATGTTTTCGCGGAAGGCGATAATGGCCGAATACACGGCATTGCGCACCGCTTCCAATACAGCCCTCTTCTCGGCGTCGGTGGAGGCATCTCCCTGCTCGGACATTTCCATGGCTTCACAAAGAACCTTGCAAATATCCTCATCCAATCCATCGTATGCCGCTTGAATGGCAGCATCGTCATTTGCTGCGATGATCTGATCCACGGCGTACCCCACAAAAGGCGAATTTTCATCATTACGGTCAAAGTACGACTGGAGAGCGGGAGCGATATTAGCGACAGCCTCAAGGCCTTCCTGGGCAGCGATTTCATCCAAAACTTGCCCCATCATCTCTTGCCAGTTGATATCCCCCAGATCATTCACCACGTCGTGGCGGGTTCTCAGATCCCCCAGACGTTCTACTATCTGCTGCGTGAATAGCGTCATTTTGGCATCCAAATCCTCCAGTTCCGCAGTGTCTACATCTACATTCTGAGGAACATTGGCCTGTGCGGCTGCGTCGGTTCCAAATTTACGGACCAACACGTTATGCACAACCGTACCCAGCTTACTCACGGCATTGCGGACAAAATCCGTCCTCTTGAACCGTTCAGCAAGACGGTGATTACCCCGATTGATTTGGATTGCCAGTTCTTCAATGGCACTGGTGGGGACTGCATCAAACCTCCCCTCAATCCCCTGCTCAATATCGCGCGCGGCCGCACCCGTCCTGAGAACCACAGGCTGGGCCGTTACCGTGACGGGAGCAGCCTTCCTGCTACGCTCCAGTGCCCGTGAAAAAGTAAGAGCAAGAGAGGTCCCGGGAGTTTTAGGAACATCGTTACCTTCGGGCAGTGAACCGTTTTCAGGGTTCATAGAGAAAGGGGAAGAATTTAGCGCCGCAGAATAGGCCCTTCTATGCCAAAATCAAGCATTTTCACGTCAATGTCAAATAGCCGCTTCTGTTAGCCATAAAAGGACTATGGCGGATTTTGCCTAAAGTACGTCGCCCTGCGGTTGCGGGCTTGAGGACTGCCCTCCCTTCTTGAGCATCGCCTGCAGGTTGCCGATCTCCTCCCGCTCCCGGGCACGCTTGGAGTGCTCTTCTTTCTTGTCGCGCTTGGCGAAAATCCCCTTGATCCACTGCACTACCTGACTTGCACGTGAGCGGACGTCGTTCTGTATCTCGGCGATCCCCTCTTTCTGCTCCGCGGTGAGCTCCTGCTCCTCGGCAACCTGCGCGATGTCGTTATTCATCTGGCGCTCCTGCTGCACGGCCTCGCGGCAGAGACGCTTGGCCTCTTTGCGCATCTCGTACAACCGCACAATTTTCTGCTCCGTCTCCGCCCCCAGCTCAAACTCCTCCGCGTCCGCATTACCCTTGTCCGCCGTGTCGATGGCCGCAAGCACCTGATCGCGCATGGCACGGAACGCCGCAATATCCCCCTCCGGCAGGAACTCCAGGTAATTCTCCGCCTGCAGGTCGCTCTTGAGCGCGTCCAGGGAGACGGGTTCTTGGCCGGCGTTGGCAGTGTTATGGGTCATAATCAGGTGGCGATAGAAAGATCGTCGGTGCTGATGCGGTTGTCATGGCCTTTGCCGTCGCTGCCCGGAAACACCATCCACATACTCCGTGCGTCGGGGCCGTCGCCGCCCGCGTCCAGGATGTACGTCTGGCCGTTGGACCCGCGGAGCTCAAACATATTGCCGTTCACGCGGCATTTCACATACGCGTCAGCCGCACCGTTAGCCACCCTGATCCGAAGTCTGGTGCCCGCAACGGGCTTTTTTTCCAGCAGGTACTTGCGCTTGGTTGCCGCGGATGCGTTGGGATTCTGGATGCGGTTCTGGATGCGGTAAAACGACAGCGCGCGGTTGCCGAAAAACGAATACCGCAGGCGTTTGACCCCGGATCGCAGCAAGCCATGGATGGCCTCCACTTTCTGCGCACCTCCGGGAGCATTCCCATGTTTCTGCAGAAGACGCGCACCCGAGCTGCGGTTGCTCATGAACAGCTTGCCCTTGAAGTACTGGTCCACGCGGTCCAGGAGCAGGCTCTCGCCGTTCTGGTTTTTCTGGAAGAGGGACTCCACCTCCTCCGGCTTGATGATTTCATACTTGCTGACCAGATCATCCACCAGGCGTTCCTCCGTCTCCATCGCCCTTTTGATGTCCGGCGGAAAATCCTTGTAGTTCTTGTAGGATTCAGCCGTCTTTTTGGCGGCGGAACCGATGGCTGACAGCACCTGTGTTTTGGCCCTGGACGCCTTGCGGGTGATTTTCACGCGACCGCGCTTGAACTTCGCCATCTGACGGTCCTCGTACCTGCCATCCAGATCGCTGATTTCTTGGTCGATTTCATTCATGCGTTCCACAGTCTCCTGTGCTAAGGATTGCACGATCTTGTTCTCCGCAGTCCAGTAGGCACGGCGTGTGGCGCTGCTGAACACCCACGTAAACCAACCCGCATCCAGTTCCGGACACTGCTTCTCTATGCGCCTGCGCGCCTCGGCATGCATGGCCTCCCGCGCATTTCTGGCTTTGGTTCTGAGACCCAGCCATTTGGTCCATTCGGGAAAACCGATATGGGTTTCACGTAAAATGCGATCCAGAGACATGTCCAGCTCCGTATCCACCGATTGGGGGTTTATCCCCTTTTTCGTGTTGCTTTCATTAATGGCATTTTCGTACGCACCCAGACGGTCTTTGGATGACGAAGCGAACTGCAGAAGCCGGTTTTCCCTGTGCACAATGATGGTTTTTTGGATGTGCATTTTTCCCTTTATTTTAGCATAAAAACCGTTTTTTGCCCAGATACGCTGCAGTAAGGCAGGCAAGGCCCAGGAGGAACAGGGGGATTATCGCTTTACCAAGCGAAGAATCTGCATTTTGAACTGCGTCTGTCACTGAAGACCCGCTGGCCTGGACCTGCGGAACAATATCGGCAAAGAGCGATGGTAATGCGCTACCGGAATACGACTTTTTCCCAGAGAGGACTAAAGGGGAAGCGGTGGGATTTGAGGGAATTTTTTCGTATTTTTTCTGTGGATAATACAATTCATATTTTTGCTCCTGTAAGGGCTGAGTGAGTATCAATGATTCTTTTATTGAACTCATTTTTTGATCATAAATTTGCTGAAAGTCTTCCTCTGTCTTTTCCACAGTGATCCAGGAAAGGAATTCATCCAAACGGCTATGCGGGAATTTTTTTGTCGCAACCGCATACCCGCCCACCACCAATTCTTTCTGAAGCAAACGGTCATCGGCCAATGAAACGTACGCGAGAAGTCTGCCGTACATATCCCGTATGTTTGTATCAAATTCTAGTTCGACTTTTGTATTTAGAAGAAGGGTTGAAATGAATTCCTTAGCCTTTAAAGCATTGTCTTTTTCCGTAGCAAAGTCCGAGTGGAGCTCCGGCGTGTTGACCCCTATCAATCGTATGCGTTCCTTTGCCTCAAGGGGGACGCCCTGGAGATCATCGGGAAAGAACTCTACGTCCACCGTATCACCGTCCACCACATTCACGACGTGCGCAGCAATGGAGGAAAGAGGATGACCAACGATCTGCTTTTCTTTGACGGTAGCCCAGGAAACTGTATCCAAAATGTATTCATCTGTGGAGAGAAGCTGCAGGTCCGCATGTTCATTGGTGAGCGAAACCGGGAGCGATGATCCGGATATTTTCACTGCCTCATGCGGGCCAAGGGCAGGGAGTGACACCTGGCCTGTTTTCTGCCCGCTGCCACCCGCTACACGCATACGGATTTCCTGTGCCGGCACGGACTCGGCGCCGGCATTGAGGATGGTCACCCACTCGTGGCCTGCATCTTTCCCCTCCGGGTTGGGGAGCAGATCCAAGATCATGAGAGGATCATGACGCGGGGGGATGGGCGGAGTGGATGATGCGGCGGCGGAGGAAGCGGACGACGCCTGTGAGGAGGATGATCTGCTCACGGACGATGATGACCGTGCAGACGAACGCGAGGATTGCGCGCTCACAGACACGGAGAGGGAGTGTGTTACTGTAGTACCACAGTAATTTGTGATACTGACGGTCAAAACGGCGTCTCCCACGTCATAGGTATGCGAGGGAGGGTTGCAGGAATCGGACAAGCCACCGTCACCAAAAGAGACATGGCATATTGCACCGTCAAAGGAACCGGTCTTGGGGACCACCTGTGTGTTGAGGCTGACAGACTCCTCTCCCTGGAGCGCGCCGGACTGGATCTGGAGCTCTGCATCCCAGTCCCCTTCCCGGTCCATGGCACCTTCCGTGGGAATACAGAGAGGCTGTGATGAAAACGATGTCCCCGGCCTGCCGTAGGAGACGTTCTCCGGAAGATCGGGGTAGACCAGACTATCGCGCATCACACCGCCAAGCTGGAGCTGCACCTCACCGCCTGCCTGAGGAAGGGTAACACCCGTCACGCTGTGGCGGAACGCACGGTATCCACCGGCGGGGACGATGACGGAATCCGTCCATGTATACGCTGTCTTGGAATGCATTTCCCTGAGGGTCCATCCGCGCAGGTCCGCATCCACCGTATCCGCATTGCGGATTTCCACCCACTCCGCATCATCGGAACCCACGGGATCGGGGAGGATTTCGGAGATGTGCAGGGAGGTGGGGAGCGGAGCAGAGAGAAGTGAGGAGATGGAAGAATTCGAAGAAATCGAGGAAATCAAGGAACTCGAGGAGCTCAAGGAGGTGGATTCAGACGACGAAGAAATCGAAGGGCTCAGAGAGTTCAATGCAGAAGAAAATGATGAGTCTGATGAACCTGAGGATGAAGAGGATTCCGAAGAATCGGAGGAACTGTAAACGCTTCCGGAACTTATTTCCGAAGAAGAACTTTGTTGCTCTATGTAGGGCTCAGATGAAAATGATGAATACAAAAAGTATCCAGGATTTGCATAGACCGATGCGCCAGCATCCAGACCCTGCGAATCCGTGGACGTTTTCCACTGCTGGGGATCGCTGCCGGAACCAAGAGGCATGAGGCGTTCCATGCTGGCTTTGAAGGCAGGCAGGGAGGCATTGGACCCTGCCATGGGCGCCCCCACGCCGTCGTCCGCTTCATCCAGCAGCGTTCCCTGCGCGTCATAGAGACGGAGTTTGAGCTTGGTATTGGGGAGGGAGAGACTGCTTGTCACAAATTGCGGCTCCATAGCCAGACGCGAACTGGCGGCGGGATAGTGGGAAACGAGCAGCGATGCCAGGGGTTGCAGCACCGTCCCTTCCGGGAAACGGAGGACGTTCACCTCCTGTCCGGAGGAATTGACACTGGTGAGCAGGTAGCCGGACATGGTTTCCGGCTGATCGATACAGCTGAGCTCCAGCCATTCGTCGGAGGCGGAAAGGTCGGAACCGGGCCAGAGGATCTCACTGAAGAAGACGCGCGCAAGTGCGGGCGCGGGGCAGAGGGCCCAGACAAAAAGTGACAGCAAAACGGCCAGCGGAAAACTGCAACGGAAAGTCATGCGCCTATACTGGCTTTCTGCGGGGGAAAGCGGCAGATCCGCAACGGCATCCCAAATCGCCGATCCTGTTTTTTTGGCTTTTCCAAGACCCTCAATACGGTTCCAACCCCAAACGGAACCCCTGCCTCGACAGCCTGTTTGAGGCGTGTACACTGACCGCTGTTTTCTCCCATGTTCGTCAACCGACTCCCCTTCCTGACATCTCACCTTATGGGTTTCCCCATGAGTTTGCAGCGGCCGCTCCAGCGTCGCCTCTCCTGAGACACCGTCACCGGAGCCGTTGAACATGGTTTCCCTCCGATTCTATGGAACCCATGATCCTTCTTGCCCTTGTAGGGGGCGTTGTTGCGGGACTCACCGCCGGATTCTTCCTCTTCTCCAAGGGGAAGAAAGTGTCGATGGCCCTGCAAAACCAAATCAATGAACAGGAAAAGGAACTGAGCCGCGTGCAGGCCAAGGTGGCGGAAGCCCGTGGCCAGATCAAAGTGGCCGAAAACGAGGCACGCGCCAGTGCCAAGGAAATCCTCACCGAGGCACGCGTGCAGGCCAGTGAAATGGAAGCCAAGGTGGAGAAGGAACTGGGCCGCATTGAGGAAAAGGAGCGCTCTCTGGACGGCAAGGTAAAGGAGGTGGAGCGGCAGAAGAGCCGGCTGGATTTGGCCGAAAAAGAGCTGGAATCCATGAAGTCCGAGGTTTCCGTGGCCGCCGCCAAGCACCGCGAGGCACTGGAAAAAGCCAGCAAGCTCAGTCAGGACGACGCCAAGAAACAGCTGATGACGGAACTGGAGAAGGAGTTCAGCGAGCACTTCGCCAGCCAGCTGAAGCTGCGCAAGGAGGAGATGGAGAACGAGTACGAACAGAAGGCACGCAACCTGATGGCGGAGGCCATGCAGCGCTACGCGTCCGAGGTGAGCAGCGAATCCACAGCCACCGTGGTGCAGCTCCCGAGCGACGACATGAAGGGGAAGATCATCGGCAAGGAGGGCCGCAACATTGTCGCCTTTGAACAGGCCACGGGCGTGGACGTGATCATCGATGACACTCCGGGGGCCATTATCCTCTCCGGCTTTGACCTGGCCCGCCGCTACGTGGCCAAACTGGCGATGGAAAAACTGCTCCAGGACGGCCGCATCCAGCCCGCCAGGATTGAGGAGATTGTGGGCAAGATGAAGGAACAGGTGGGCAAGATGATGCTGGAATTTGGCAAGCGCGCCACGGAGGAACTGGGCATCCAGGGCTTCCCGCAGGACCTGCTCAAGATCATCGGCCGCCTGCGCTTCCGCACCAGTTACGGACAGAACGTCCTCAAGCACTCCGTGGAGATGGCGCACATCGGGCGCATGCTGGCGGAAGAGCTGGGTGCCAATGTCCCCGTGGTGGTGGAGGCCTGTCTCCTGCACGATATCGGCAAGGCGTTGGACCACGAGGTGACCGGCACGCACGTGGAGATTGGCGTGGAGATCTGCAAGCGGTTCAAAGTGCGTCCGGAGGTGATCCACTGCGTGGCCGCGCACCACGAAGACATCCCCATGGAAACGCCCGAGGCCTTCATTGTGGCTGCAGCGGACGCCATTTCCGGCGCACGCCCCGGCGCACGCAAGGAATCCATTGAGGAATACTTCAAGCGCCTGCGTAACTTGGAAGATGTTGCCAAGACCTTTGAAGGCGTGAACCGCGCCTTTGCCATCTCGGCAGGACGCGAGGTGCGCGTGTTTGTGGACACCGCGCGCGTGGACGACCTGGGCCAGGAGAAGCTTGCCAAGGACATCGCCAAGAAGATCGAGGCCGAGCTCACCTACCCGGGTGTGATTAAGGTCAATGTCATCAGGGAAAGGCGAGTGGAAGAACTTGCAAAATGACCGAGTTTATCCTGAGCCTGTCGAAGGATCATCCGCGAGCGCAGGATTGAGGAACTCGCGAGGGAAGAGGTGACCGAGGGGACCGAAGTGACCGATGTGACCGAAGTAACCGAGGTGACCGAAGTGACCGAGGTAACTCCTCGGTCATTTTTTATGCCAACACAAATTTCTTTTTCTCCTCTTTAATCATCGAATCCCGTACGAGTTTTTGCAGGAGCGCTCTCATCCACTCCCGATGCTCGTCTTCATCCCAATCAATGCACGCAACGCGACCCAGTTGGCCGAGTGTCATGCCCTTGGGCGCATCGCGCAGCGCTTCCACCACTCGACCACGGATGATCCTATTGGGAACATGCCTGCCGGCGATTTCCCGCCCCGGTTCTTTTTTCAGAATTTTTCCAGTTCGCTGATCGCTCATAGCTGATCGCTCATAGCTTTTTTTCGTTGTCTTCATGATTCCTTTTGCGGTCAACGGGCAGACCTCCCATTTGGGATTCCTCTTGGTCTGCACAAGCGAGCCGAAGTCCATGAGGGCGGCGTGCCAGTCGGCTGCGGCGGAACTCGTTAATTCGTTAACTCGTTTTTCGTTATTCGTATTTTCTAACGAACTACGAGCATGGTACGAATTCATCGCGGACTTTAACACTTGTTCCGCCAGCTCAATCAGATAGTCATCTCCTTTCTCCCACGTCCCATCCGCATTTTCGGGACCGATAAAAACACGGTGAAGGATTCTCCGTATATTCGTATCGATACACGGAGTGGGAATACCGAAGGCGAAGTTGCGGATGGCCGCTGCCGTGTAGGGCCCAATGCCCGGAATCGAAAGCAACTCTTCCATGTCCGTGGGAAACACAATCTCCTGCCTTCCTGCCCTCTTGTCTTCCTGTCCTTTCGCCACAATCCCCCTCGCTGCATCTCTCAGCCTCAGAGCTCGGCTGTTGTACCCCATTCCCCGCCAGGCAGTGATGACCTCGGCATTGGAAGCTTGAGCAAGTTTTGTGATCAATGGAAAACGCTCCAGAAAGCTCTTGAAAACGACCATGACCCGGGGAACCTGCGTCTGCTGCAGCATGATCTCCGAGACCAGCACCTTATACGCCCGTTCAGTGGGATGCGCATCCGGGAGGTCTCGCCATGGGAGTGTCCGCTTATGCACCGCGTACCAGTTCCAGATCTGCGTTACGAAAGCCTCAATGCGTTCACTCTTCTGCACGTTCATATAATAGAGGATAAAAGTGCCGATGCATCAAAACTGGTCGCTCATTGCTTATGGCTAATAGCTATTGACGAATACACTCTCTATTCCGTAAACTTTCGCGGCTACGGAGGCAGTTTCGTGCCTGTCCGTTTCCCCTGCTTTCCTTTTTCCCCCATTCGTATGGCAGACCAGAAGAAATTTGAGCGCAAGAAGACGCACGTGAACGTTGGTACCATCGGTCACGTTGACCACGGGAAGACGACCCTCACGGCCGCTCTTTCCATCAACTTCTCTCCTGAAGGGGAAAAGAAGGCTTACGCCGATATCGACAACGCTCCCGAGGAGCGCGAGCGCGGTATCACCATCAACACCGCTCACGTGGAGTACGAGTCCGAGAAGCGCCACTACGCGCACGTCGACTGTCCGGGTCACGCCGACTACGTCAAGAACATGATCACCGGTGCCGCTCAGATGGACGGCGCCATCCTGGTCGTGTCCGCTGCCGACGGTCCCATGCCCCAGACCCGCGAGCACATCCTCTTGGCACGCCAGGTGGGTGTTCCCTACATCGTCGTCTTCCTCAACAAGATCGACATGGTGAAGGATCCGGAGCTGGTCGAGCTCGTCGAGACGGAAGTCCGCGAACTCCTCACCAAGTACAACTTCCCCGGTGACAAGACGCCCATCATCCGCGGTTCCGCTCTGGCTGCCGCAGAAGGCAAGCCCGAGGGTTTGGATGCACTCAAGAAGCTCCTGGAGGCCCTGGACACCTACATCCCGGACCCCAAGCGCGAGACGGAGAAGGCCATGCTCATGTCCGTGGAAGACGTGTTCTCCATCAAGGGTCGCGGTACGGTCGCTACGGGCCGCATCGAGGCCGGTAAGGTCCACGTCAACGATGAGGTGGAGATCGTCGGTCTCCGCGAGACCAAGAAGACGGTCGTGACGGGTATCGAAATGTTCCACAAGCTCCTGGACGAGGGTATGGCCGGTGATAACGTCGGTCTCCTCCTCCGCGGTATTGAGCGCGACGATATCGAGCGCGGCCAGGTTATCGCCAAGCCGGGCTCCATCACGCCCCACACCGACTTTGAGGCTGAGGTGTACATCCTCACCAAGGAGGAAGGTGGCCGCCACACGCCGTTCTTCAAGGGATACAAGCCCCAGTT
>CAYMAT010000026.1:0-17735 GCA_964388495.1 uncultured Candidatus Peribacteria bacterium | reverse complement strand
CCGTCACCATCGCCACCAACATGGCCGGTCGCGGTACGGACATCAAGCTGGGTGCCGGAGTGCAGGAACTGGGTGGTCTTGCGATTCTGGGTACGGAACGCCACGAGGCGCGCCGCATTGATAACCAGCTGCGCGGACGCGCGGGGCGCCAGGGCGACCCCGGCGAAAGCCAGTTCTTCGTCTCCATGGAAGACGATCTCATGCGCCTGTTTGGCGGTGACCGTCTCAAGACCATGATGGAGCGCCTCAAGGTGCCCGACGATGTGCCGCTGGAGAACCGTATGGTCAGCCGCAGCATTGAGAGCGCGCAGAAGAAGGTGGAAGGCCGTAACTTCGATATCCGCCGTCACGTGCTGCAGTACGACGACGTCATGAACAAGCACCGCGATATCATCTATAAGCGCAGGCAGAAGATTTTGAAGAAAATAGAGGAAGCGGGTACGGAAGTGTCCGATGTGGCCAAGGTGACCGACGTGACCGAAGGGGCATTCGGTTCTCCGCTGCATGAAGACGTTCTTGCCGCCATGCGCCGCGAGGTGCACGGCATTGTGGCCGCACACACGCACGGTGATGACACGGACCTGTGGGACTACGAGAAAATCCACGAGACACTTGGTCCCATCTCCCCCGCGCTGCAGGCGGAGTTCCCGGTCTCTGCCCTCAAAAAGCTGGATGACCGTGATGCCATGAAGGATGCGCTCACGGTGGCCATACACCGTCTGTATGAGAAAAAGTGCGAGGAGAACGCGGCGATGGTTTCCCGCGCCGAGAGCATCGTCACCCTCCGCTCCATCGACACGCACTGGATGGACCACATCGACGACATGTCGCACCTGCGCGAGCAGGTGGCCTTCTCCGGATTCGCACAGAGGGATCCGCTGATCGAGTATCAGGATCAGGGCTTCCGCCGCTTCCAGGGCCTGCTCCAGACCATCGACAGTACCATCGTGCGCGCATTGCTCAACGCCGACTTCAACCAGTTTGCCCCGCAGGTGATGCGCGAGGACTTTGATGAGGAAGAGCGCGGCCTGCAGACCAACGAGTCCGCCATTGAGGGCAATCTCTCATCCGGTGGTGCCGATGTGCGTGCCACGGCCGCACAGGAATCCTCCGGCAGCGGGCTTCTGGTAGAACAGCGTCCCCAAGGCCCCATCCAGAAAGTGAAGGCACCGCAGCAGCAGCGTCACGCGGAGGAAGTGGGTCGCAATGATCCCTGCCCGTGTGGCTCAGGGAAAAAGTACAAAAAATGTCACGGACAGAATTCTTGAAACGCATGAAGCTTGCCCCGCACCATTCCGAGCGAAGCGAGGAATTGGTGTCGGGGTACAAGAAGTGCCACGGGGCGAATGTGTAAGAGTTCAAGGAAATCGAGGAATTCAAAGAACTCAAGGAGATCGAAGAATGTCTGCGGGCAAGGTGATACTATGCTTCCTCAATCTCTTTGATCTCCTCTAGTTCTTCAATTCTCGGCCACACAGCTCAGATCAGCGCCCTTACGCTTGACCTGAAAGCAGGCAACATCGCCCATGCCTATTTGTTCGAGGGGCCTGCACACGTGGGCAAAGCCACGGTCGCCAAATGGTTTGCGGGTACGCTGCTCGCCATCGGCCGATCGCCGGAGGAACAGGAGCGGCTGCCGCACATGATCGAAAAACTCCTGCACCCGGATTTCCTCATCCTCGATAAACTCTGGATGGAGGAGCAGATGGAGGATGCCGACGAGTTGGCCAAGTATTCCAACGTGTCCCAGGAGCACCGCAAAAAGGCCCGCGCCAAGACGGACACCATCGGTATAGACGACGTGCGCGCCATCCAGGAGCGCCTGCAGGAGACCGGAACGGGCAAATACCGTATCTGCATCATCTGCGACGTGGAGCGCATGCAGGATGAGGCGGTCAACGCGCTCCTGAAGATCCTGGAGGAACCGCCGGCCGGTGTCGTCTTCATTCTCACTACCGCCACGTTCTACGCCCTGCTCCCCACGCTCATCTCCCGGTCACGCGTGCTGCACTTCTCGCGTCTGCCGGACAGCGTCATTACGGGCATGCTTCCGCGCGATATGTCCGACGAGGACCGCGGTTTTGCGCTCCGCATCAGCCAGGGTGCGCCGGGCATGGCCCGGCAGCTCGCGGATCCGGAAACCCTCCGGAAGGAAAAGCAGGCACAGAGCAATGCCCTTGCCTTTTGGTACAGCCGTTCCGCGCTGGAGCGTCTCCAGCTCCTCAAGCCCCTCCAGGAACGCGGCGCTGAGGCGGACCGGTTCCTGCTGCACCTGATGCTGGCCATGCGCGAGGAGCGTGATGCCGTGCCGCCTGCCGCCGCGGAGCGCTTGCTGGAGTTGCAGAGGCACCTGGAGACCAATGCCAACCGGCAGCTGATGGTGCAGGGGTTTGTGCTTTCGTTGACATAATCGAACAAGGATTCAGGATTCAAAAACCACGTAAGGCAAGGGGAAGGAAGAGTTAAAGCAAAAGGCTTTTTCTCCTGTTCTTTGGTCTTTTACCTATATCTATTTGGCATTTGGATCCTGAACTTCTTACATCACACTCTCTTTCTTCATTTATAGGCCCATGCTACCCTTATACGTCGTTTTTCACATGCTCTACGCCATCGTCCTTTCCGGGTCGATTCTGGGGATAGCCGTTCTCTTTGGCTTCCGCGCGCTTTTGCGTAACCGCGCAGTCCGTCGCTTTGTGCGTTCCGTGCGCCAGCGTTTTGATTCTGCGGAGGAGCGGGGGGCGGTCTTCATTGAAGAGAAACAAGTGGAGCGCCCGCGCAAGAGCCCGCGCACGTCCGCCATCGAGCTGCAGCAGGTGCGTTCGCTGATTCGACAAGCGGAAAAAGCCATGGCGCAGGAAAAGTACGACGAGGCCGAGCGTCTCTATATCCAGGCCCTCACGGTGCAGCCTCAGGCCTTTGACGTGCAGGCCATGCTGGCCAAGCTCTATCTCATGACGGGGCGCGAGAACAAGGCGGAGGCCATGTACCGCGAGCTCCTGCAGAACCGTGACGACGTGTCCTACCACAGCAACCTGGGACTGGCGTTCTACAAGCAGGGCAAATTCGTGGAAGCCTGCCAGGCGTACCAGGAGGCCCTCAACCGTGACCCGCAGACGCCCGAGCGTTCCGCAGCCCTGGGCCGCGCCTGCATTGCCGCCAAGCGGTTTGCGGAGGCTGCTCCGCTCCTGGAAAAGGCCGCTGCCCGCATCGTCCGTGATACCGAGCTCCTTCACTTACTTGCAGAGTGCTACATGCAGCTTGGTGACGCCGCCAAGGCGGAGGAGGTGTACAGGAGGATCAATAAGCTGGAACCCTATGACGAGGAAGTGAAGAGGAAGCTGGTTGCTTTGACGAAGGCGTAGAGCAAAGAAAGTCCAGGATTCAGAGACCAAGTAAGATCAGGTAGAGGAAAAGATTCAGCGAAGAAATTTTTCCTATTCCTTGGCCTTTCATTTCACCTACTTGGCTTTTGAAGCCTGAATCCTTCTAGTATTCGGTGACTTCCACCGTCACATCCCCCTCCACCGTCGCCTGGCAGCTTAAGCGGTCCGGATCTTCCGTCACGCCCATGTTTTCCTCACGGTCGGTGCGGGCGCCCAGGTTGTGGCCGTTTTCCCGCACTTTGCACATGCACGTGGTGCAGAAGCCGTTGCCGCCGCAGGCGTGTTCCACGGGGATTCCGCTGTCCAGCGCAATCTGCAGGAGGGTTTTACCGGATTCGGTTTCCACAACGCGTTTTTGGCCGGAGACGATAAAAGTGACTTTGGGCACGGGGAGACATGGTAGGCTATTTCCGATGCCGGAAAAAGACGTCCTCCTCGCCATTACAGACCTCCACGTTTCCGTGGAAGGAAAGGAAATCGTGCATGGATTATCGCTCGCCATCCATCCCGGAGAGGTGCATGCCATCATGGGGCCCAACGGTTCCGGCAAATCCACGCTGGTGAACGCTCTCATGGGCAGCCCCAAGTATGAGATCACGTCGGGGACCGTGCTGTTCCGCGGCCAGGACATTGCGGAGATGGAGCCGTTTGAGCGCGCGCGTCTGGGGCTGTTCCTCGCCTTCCAGTACCCCAAGGAGATCGCCGGCGTCTCACTCCGGAGCTTTCTGTTCGCCGCCTACAAGGCCCAATGGGAGGCGCGCCATCCCGGTGAGAAGGCCCTCACCACGCTCCAATTCAAAAAACACCTGGAGACCATCATGCAGTCGCTCCACATGGACAGCGCCTTCATGGAGCGCTCGCTCAACCAGGGATTCTCCGGCGGCGAGAAGAAAAAGGCGGAAGTGCTCCAGATGACAGTGCTTCAGCCGTTACTGTCGCTCTTGGACGAAACCGATTCGGGATTGGACATCGATGCTCTCAAGATCGTCGCGGGCGGAGTCAATTCCCTGCGGGACTCGAATCCGCAATTCTCGTCACTGGTGGTCACGCACTATGCCCGCATCCTGGATCTCCTCAGGCCCCACCACGTGCACGTGATGGTGAAAGGGAAGATTGTGGAGAGCGGAGGCATGGACCTGGTCGCGAAACTCGAAAAGGAAGGATATGCCCAATATGGTGCAAAAACCTCGCTGAAGCTGGATGTACATTGATTCTTCGGCATATTCGTAACCAAAATAGGGCTTAGACGTAAAAGAAGTCGTCATTTCCCCCTCTCCTCATGGACGATGTTCGCACTCTCCGCCTTGCCCCGCCCCTGTGGGCACCTGTCGTTTTACTCATTGCGGTGGCCATGGGCGGACTCTTTTATATCCATGGCAAGCAGCTGGAGTCGCATTCGTCCAGTCCCGCCACCATCACGGTGACCGGCGACGGCAAGACGTCCATGACACCGGATATCGCGGAACTCAACTTTGGCGTGCAGGTGACGCGCGCCGCATCCGCCAAGGATGCCATGAACAAGCTCTCCACCATGATGACCGCGGTGATTGCCGCGGTGGAGAAGACGTCCGTGGACAAGAAGGACATCAACACGCAGTCGCTTTCGCTCAACCCCGCCTATGACTGGAGCAGCGGGCAGCAGATACAGCGCGGCTATGACGCAAGCCAGAACCTGACCGTCAAAGTGCGCAACCTGGATGCCGTCAGCGACGTCCTCTCCGCCGCCGCCAGCGCAGGCGCAAACCAGGTGGGTGGCATCAACTTCACCATCGATGATCCGGAAAAAGCCCGTGCCGACGCCCGTGCCAAGGCCATCGAGCAGGCCAAGACCAAGGCCCAGGAATTGGCCGCACAGCTCAATATGAAGCTGGGCAAGGTGCAGTCGTTCTCGGAAAACGGCGGCAACGTTCCCTATCCCCCCATGTACGCACGCGGATCTGCCGCCATGGACATGCAGGCCGGCGTTGCGGCTCCCCCCATTCCCGTGGGGGATCAGGATGTCAGCGTCCAGGTGACACTCACCTACGAACTTCAGTAACATTGGCTCCATGCCCGCCAAGCCCTCCGCACCGCGCATCGGCCTTTCCACCGTTCTTACCGCGTTTGCCGTGGCGGCCGTGGCGGGAGTGGGCGTCTTCTACCTCAGCGGTGGGTACCGCATGTTCCATGCCGCCCAGACGGTGACCGTGGTGGGGAAGGGGCAGAAAGCCGTGGGTGCCAATCTTGCGGAAATAGAGTTCTCCGTATCTGTCAAAGGGCTCCCCACCGCAAAAGAGGCCTTGGCACGTCTCAAGCCGGTGATTGAGGATGTGTATAAGGCTTTGGCGCTGCAGGGTGTGGCCACCACGGATATCCGCACCGATGCCATACGCGTGGGGCGCCAACCGCTCAATGTCCAGCTGATCGATGCCACCCAGAAGTTCCACGTGTATGTGCGTGACGAGGCAAAGCTTCCCTTGATTGTGGCTGCCGCAAAAAAGGCGGGAGCTGTTTTTGTCACGGATCCCGTGGCCAGCCAGCCCACCTTTGCCCACGCGCGTCTGACCGCCAAGGAAGAGGCGGAGGCGGATGCCAAGGATCGCGCGGCATTTTTGGCGGAGAAGCAGGGGAAAATTTTGGGTAAATTGGTAGCCAGCACATCGGAAGAGAAGGTGGAAAGTATCGGCGGTTCCATTTCCGCCCCCGGCAAAAAACCCACTCGCGACCGTGAAGTCACCATTCATGTGACGGCCACTTATGAAATTGAATAATCGGTGATTCGTCATTGGTTATTCGTACATTACGAAGTACAAATTACGAATTACTTTTTAGAAACATAGTCATTTCCCTTTACGTAGAACCGTAACAATCTTCCACTCCATCTTTTCCCCGCATACTCCACGCCAATCCGCGGTCTTCTGGCGATGCGGAATGTGTCCAAAAAAGATGTTTTCCCGGAGAAAAACGGTACCATGACCGGTTATGGAAGCGTCTGTAGACAATGTGCATTCCGTGCTGGGGCGCCAAATAAACCAGTGGGAACAGGATGTGAAAGGGGCCGTGGATGAGGCTGCGGGTATCAGCACGCTGGATGACATCCGGGATTATGTGAGCCATATGGTGGATATTGCCGTTCAGGATTATCTGGATGATCCCTCATACAAAGACAAGGATGCGGAAAAGATTGCCGATGCCGTGCGTGTACACATCAACGATGTTGTGTTGGAACTGTCATGCGAAAAAATCACCGCATGTGTGGAACAAAACGCGCGGTACAAATCCTGGGATGCGCATCCGGAATTTTCCTTAGAAGCGGAAACAAATCTTTTGCCCGATATCCATTATCTGACGGAGATTGTTCAGCAGAGGCTGACGGAACGGGTGGATGAGCCGGATATAGAAACTTTCGCCAGATTTTTGGCGCGCATGGTTTCGCGTGATGTGTACGGCGACGGTTACCCCCCAGAAGCGCGATTGGATGAAGCACGCTACCGGTTGCGGCATATGCTCCTGACGTGGTCCCCTCAGGATGTTTTGGGACGCATGAAGGAAATCCTGGGTATCTACAAAACATCTGCGTAAATTCGCTATGCTCTGGTTGTGGATATCCAGTCCTTCCTCACAAGCCACGGCATCGCCTTCACGCGCTACGACCACCCCGCCTTTTTCACCTGCGAGGATTCCGCGGCGTATGAAAAAGAGCTCAACCTTCCGGGTGTGAATACCAAGAACCTCTTCCTGCGTGACAAGAACGACAACCGCCATTTCCTGGTGGTGGTCCCCCATGAGAAGAGTGCGGATCTCAAAGCTCTCACCAAGGTCTTTGGTGTCAGTAAGCTCTCCTTTGGTTCCCCGGAGAACCTCGAAAAATATTTGGGGGTCGAACCCGGTTCCGTCACGGTGCTGGGTCTTGCGTGTGATACAGAGCGGCACATGGAGGTTTTTATCGATCAATCCATCTGGAATGCCGATTCCCTCTGCTGCCACCCGCTCATCAATACCGCCACACTCAACATTCCCCACGCGGGGCTGGAAGCGTTTTTGAAAGCGACAGGACACGCCTTCCAGGTGATAGATGTCCCTGTCCGAAATGCGTAAAAAACGCTATAATGGTCATGAATGAAGAGGAAACACACACAACGCCACTATCTGCTTCTGGGTCTCATAGAGCGTGCCAGCATGCTTCCATATAGCGCCTTGTTTGGTGCATGGGTCTTCATGGTTTTGCTCTTTTCGCAGACGTATCTGTTCCTCAGTCTCTTTGCTCCCGGCAACGGCATCCCCGCCATCCGCGAGATGGGGACCATTGTGGAACAAATAGGAAACAGCATTTATTTCAGCATCATCACGGCCACCACTGTGGGCTTTGGCGATTATGTCCCGGTGGGGATTGCCAAGGCAGTTGTTGCCCTGGAGGCGGTTCTGGGCTTTGCGCTCTTTGGTATCTTTGTCAGTAAAATCGTGTCCGGAAAACAGGAAACCGCGCTCAGGAATATCCACCGTCTGGCGTTCCAGAATGCCTTCAACAACACGCGCGAAGGCTTCTTTATTCTCCGTCACGATTGCGACGAGATCATCCAGGAAGCGGAAACGAAGCGCGCCTTAAGCGAGCGCTCGTGGGACAACCTCACCGTCATTTTCCGCAAGTCGCAGGTCCTCTGCGAGGGCATCCTGGATTTTTACGACGACTTTGACTGGTACGATCTGGATCCCCGCCGGGAGGCGCTTCTGATTGAATCGGTTTTGCGCACCTCGCAAAGGTTCCGGACGATGTTGGCGGTGTTCAAAAAACAGGGAATTGATATCTCCGTGCACGCTGCCGCACAGTCGGAACTTTTGGCACTCACGGGGTTCGCCCGGCAGACCATGCGGGCCTGGGAGCAGGCCGTTTCACCGGAGAACCGCGAGCAGTGCCGCAGCGCAATGCAGGCAATGGCGGAGGCGTGATTACGCCAGGAAGACAAAAGGCACACTCAATCGTTTTACGTCTTCCAGCCGGTAATCGAGCATTTTGTTGCCCACAAAAATGATGGCGGCATCATTTTCCTTTGTGAAAGACTCCACGTTTTCCTGCAGCAAGCCCTGCCTCCCAATGAACTCAAATTTGAGCGGCGAGTGGCCCTGTGCCTCCATTTCCGCATTGATAACCTGCCCCAGCTTTTCCATCGCGCCATGCATGGCTTTGCTGTATTCCGGGGAATACTTGCTCTCCGGACAGTGCAGCACCACCACGCTTGCCACCGCGTGCCGCGATGCCCAGTCTGCCACCGTTCGCAGCCTGCCAATAAAAGAATCCCCGCGTGAGCACAGCACAGCCACCTGACCCTTGTGTGCGGTGTGGGGGAAGGGGGCCGCATTTGCCGCGATGCCCAGTTTTTTGGCCACCAGAGGAGTAAACGCGGGTTGGATGATGAGCGTAAGCAGAATCACCCACAGGCCCACGGCAATCACCATGTCCGATCCTTCTATGCCCGCGGCTTTCAGGCCAATCAGCAGGACGGCCGGGATCACGCCCGTCTCACGCACAAAGGAAAGGAACAGGAGCTCGCGCGCGGTCATCTTGTGCTTTCCGCGCATAAACGGTGAGAGCGTGAGGAAGACCGCAAAGGGGCGAATGACCGCCATGAAGAGCACGCCCATGGCAATTCCCAGCGGCGCCACGGCAAGCAGGTCGCGCACATCCACACTGGCTCCCAGAAGCATGAAGATCAGTGGCTTCATGAATGCCTCAATGGTGTGGTTGAAATAGTGCTCCACGGGGCGGAAGTGCTCGTCTATGTGGAAGAGAAGACTGCTGATGAAGACGGCCAAAAAGCCGCTGCCATGGAGCGCGGTGGCCAGCGAGTAACAGAAAAGCGGAACGGCAAGGAACAGCGCCGCGTCCGCCTCTCCTCCCGTGCCAAAGCGTGTCTTCCACTGGTTCCATCCGTGCAGTATGGCAAAGCCAATCACGCCCACCGCCCCGCCAATCAGGAGTTCCCAAATCACATCCATGCCTGTCTCGCGGCTGAGCAAGCTGGCGTATGCGTTGCTAATGGACTGGGGGGCGGCTTCTCCGCCTGCAGTGAACACCATTAAAAACACGCCGGTCAGGACCGCGCCCACTACGTCGTTAATAGCGCTCTCGCTTACCGCGATATATTTCACTCGCGGATTGCGGAACGCCAGTGAGCGGAAGCTGGGGATGATGGCGGCGGGATCCGTGGAGGCCAAGGCGGAACCCACAATCACTGCTCCTGCCAAAGGCACGGCAAAGCCCAGCAGGGTTCCGATTGTCATGAGACCCATGGTAAAGAGAATCGCCGTCACCAACGTGCCCACAAATGCCACGGACAGGATGGGGCCAATCAGAGTTTTGAAGCGCGCAAAAGGCGTATCCAGACCTCCGCCAAACAGGATAAACACCGCGCCCAGCGTGGTGAGCGTGGTCAGCAGTCCCGTATTCTGCACAATCACCTGCAGCGAGCCGCGTGCGGTGATGCCAATGAACACCGCAAGTACAAAGGACGGAATCACCGTGGGCTTGGCCACCTCGTATGCCAAAAATCCGAACACTGCTATCACCATCAATTCCAGAAACACTCCCAGCATCTGCGACGATTCCCCCAGATGCGGAAGGATGTGGATATACAGCTGTTCAAATCCGCGGGAAGCCAGATAGCCGCCGGCAAGAAGTGCGGCGATGGCCATGTAGCGGCGTCCATGCGTGAGGAGGGTTTGCATGGCGGCTTCTTAACAGTGTTTTTGCTGCCAATCAACGGTCTAAGCGCCACCAGCGTCTCTTGGTGTCTTGGGTGGCCTTGGGCCTTAAGTGGGTTAGATAGCCGTTGTGTCCGTTGAGATGTTTGCCGTTCAGGTGTTTTCCGTTGAGCGTGGCGTGGATCTGCTCCCGCACGGGATTGCGCGCCATCCAGGTATCAAACGCCAGGAAGGGCAGCCCAAAATTGGCGCCGTAGTCCTTCATGACGCGTTCCACGGATTTCCAATGTGGTTTCATGAGCGGCTCCGTGGACCCCACGTTATACGCAATCGTCACGCCGTTAGGGCGCGAGAGCGCAGCCGTGTCGTTCATCACCTTCCACGCGTCGCGCTTGTGCATCTGCGTGCTGGGGATGGTCCAGAGTGCGGCGTCCAGCCCGTCCATCCCGCGCTCCGCCAAAATACATTCAATCGCCTCGCGCGCATGCTGCGCGTACTTGAGGATAAAGTGGACGCGCGGGTCCTTGGCCACGTCAGGCCGTTCTTTATGTATGTACTCGATCCATGATTTATTGCAGTCCACCGCGATGTACACCCCGTCTTCCGCCAACTGGTTGCGCTCGTGCAGCATCTTTTCCATAAAGAGCCCGCCCCCCACGCCCAGCTGCAGGATGGCGTCTATTTTTTTGGGGAACGCATCAGCCACTTTGTCCAAAAAACTTTCCCGCGGGGGCGTCCACGTGGCCGTGGTGAAGGGGTGTTTGAGACCCTGTTTCAAGTACATGCCAAAGTCCCGCAGCGTATTAGGCATAACGGTCAGTATGCTTTGTTTGACGCGTCACGTCACTCTCAACTTTTTCCCATCAATCTGCAGTACGATCTGTAGATCATGCTGTATTTTCTCTGTATCTGCCGGAGAGTCCACTGTTGGTATGCCTCCTGCTGCGCGGCAACCATTTCCGCGTCCTCCATGGAGGCATGCGTAACTAATTGATGACGATGGCTGATGACAGTAAAGGGGACGCGGATGAGGGATCCATCGGTCGGCATCTTGTACCGCATTTGAGACGCATCTAGTTGTGCTGGCATGTCTACCTCCCATTCCAGTTCTTCAGGTCTGGACATCCGGTCCAGGATTTCGTTGAAAAAACCGTCGACGCAGTTTTTCAAGGCACCATGTTCCTCATTCATCATTTCTTGGAGTACCTGTTTTGCATTCCCGTTTACGGCGCGGAACAACTCCTCCGTTTTTCTGTAGACGACTTTCAGCGTTGCAGACTCAGGCGTTATGCGTTGATATGACACGTAGCCATCGTTATTAAATGCCCGGTAAGCAGATATACTCATGCAACAAAAATACTCAATAAGCAAATATACGTCAATAAGACTCTCATAAGCGTTTTACAGCTCTCTATCAGCCTCCAAAGCCGTTGCCCGTTACGGCAATCAAGAGCAATACACCCACGGTGTAGAGCCAGGGGAGTGAGATCACAAACAGTCCAAGGCATGCCAATCCCAGCACAATGCCCCACCAGTGGTTGCGCTTTTTCCAGAGCAGCCATGCGCCCACAAACGGGAGTGCCAGAGAGATGAGTGTGATGAGGATGACGAGGGCGAAGGTCATAGGGGAGGCGAAAGAACGTATTGCAGTATACTATAGTCCTTCTATGTCCCAGCCCATCTTCAGCGGCTTGTCTCGTGAAATTTTCGACACGGCAAATCCCGCCCCCTACGCGGAGGGGGCAAAGAGGGGCGTGGATGAGGAAGTGGTCCGGCGCATTTCGTCTGACAAAAAGGAGCCGGAGTGGATGCTTAAGCATCGCTTGGAATCGCTCAAGATTTTCCGGGATAAACCCATGCCTACGTGGGGTGCGGATCTCTCTACGCTCGATTTGGACGACATCATCTACTACGCCCGGGCGGGTGCATCCAACACGGATGACTGGGGCGAGGTGCCGGAGGACATCCGCAAAGTCTACGATCGCTTAGGCATTCCGGAAGCCGAGCGAAAAATGCTCGCGGGAGTGGGGGCCCAGTACGAGAGCGACGTCATCTACCACAACCTCAAAAAGGAATGGGAGGCGATGGGTGTCATCTTCTTAGACATGGACGATGCAGTGCGCCGGCACCCGGACATTGTGCAGAAGTACTTCATGAAGTGCGTGCCGGCCACGGACCATAAATTCGCGGCGCTGCACGGCGCGGTATGGAGCGGTGGCACCTTCCTCTACATCCCCAAGGGCGTGAAGGTGAAGGATCCCCTGCAGGCGTACTTCCGCATGAACGCCAAGAACATGGGCCAGTTTGAGCACACGCTCATCGTCGTCGAAGACCAGGCAGACGTGCATTACATCGAGGGGTGTTCGGCGCCCAAATATGGATCGCAAGCACTGCATGCGGGACTGGTCGAAATTTTCGTAAAGCCCGGTGCCAAGGCCCGGTATTCATCCGTGGAAAACTGGAGCCGCGATACCTACAACCTCAACACCAAGCGCGCGATTGTGGAGAAGGACGGCACCATGGAGTGGATTGGCGGCAATATGGGGAGCGGGGTCACGATGCTCTATCCCTGCTCGGTGCTCGTCGGCGAGGGCGCACGCTGTGACCACATGGCCATCGCATTCGCCAACAAAGGCCAGTGGCAGGACACGGGTGCCAAGGTCTTTCACATGGCGCCCCACACCAGCAGCAAGGTAGTGAGTAAATCCATCAGCAAGGATGGCGGAGTTTCGGTCTACCGCGGGCAGCTGAAGATCTCCCCCAACGCCCACGACTGCACGGCCAACGTGGAGTGCGATGCATTGCTACTCGATGAAATCAGCCGCACGGACACCATCCCGGACATCCAAATCCGTAATAACGATGTCACCATCGCGCATGAAGCAACAGTCGGAAAGCTCTCTGAGGAAGACCTCTTCTACCTCATGAGCAGGGGAATTGGTGAAGACGAGGCGCGTGCCATGATCGTGAACGGATTCATAGAGCCTATCGTCCGCCAGTTACCGCTGGAATACGCGGTGGAGATGAATCGATTGATCGAGCTGGAGATGGAGGGGAGTGTTGGCTGAGATTCATCCCGGCGTAGTAAATCTGATTGATTTACGCAAGGAGCAGTCGGCCGCTCAAGACAGCCTCAAGCCTACCAATAGGCAGGATTTTTAGTCTGCCTGCGTGAGCAGGTCCATGAGCTCCTTTTCCTCATCCTGGAGGTCAGGAGGCAGCGTGACCTTTTCCGCGATTTCCTCGTGGTTCTCCATAAGGGTTTAGGGAAAGAGTATGGATTAGGGTAGTCCTTTACACTTTGTGACCCAAGCATTTCGCAGACTTTTTTACCGTGACTTGCGCAGCCGCCATTGCGTCATGACAAAGGGATGCTTTTTGTCATCATCACGCATCCAGTCCGGCAACTCGTTCTGGACAGTTCTGGCCACTTCCGTGATCACTAGATTGGGTTCCGGCAGAGGGGCTTCCTCTTCCGGAATCATATCGAAGAGCGGGGTGTCCGAGGGTTTCATGGAGTTTCCCAGTATACACAAAAACCCTGCAGATGCAGGGTTTTTGGTTCTGTCTTCTCATATTACTGCACCACGACCGCGCGCTTGCGGGAGGAGTTTGCCTTGCTGCCGCTCAAGACGCCATGGTCACACGGTTCTTACGGAATTTCCGGAGTGTCACTGCGGGTTTTGCAAAAGCGCTTCGTAGCGTTTCCTTTCATCCTCCTGCATATGATGAATATTGCCGCGCTTCATCGCTTCCATCTTTTGCAGCACCTCCGGATTGGCCATCGTATCGGCAGAAAATTCCTGTCCTTGCGGTGTTCCCAGGGTCATGAGGATATGTGTGTAATGACAACTATAGTATACATCTTTCATGCCTTTGTATCAATCGTCGGGTCATTGTTTTGACCGATGATCCGCAGCTTCCCGAGCGCGTTGTAGATCAAAGACATGACGCTGCCGGGCTTTTCCTGGGACGGGAGCGTGGCATTGCCTCGGGCAGGCTCCTGCTGCTTTTCTTTGCCCTTTTCCGGCGCTCCCTGCATGGAGGGAATGGATTGGATGGGGTCCAGGCCGCCTCCTTGGGGAATCTTCATAGTTCCCAGTATACATCGCCCTTATACTGCCACGGTGAGCGGTTCCCCACACCCTACGGCCAAGAGTTATTCCGGGTCTTTCGCAGAGGCGCCCGCGCAGGTGCAAAAGGCCGTGGGGAAACTCAATCCCTCTACCAACGTGGTGTACGCCGCGTCCGGAAAGCATGCGGCATTCCTCCATTTCTCCCAAGGGAAGACTGCCGACGTGGTCACGCATGTGGCGGCGGGTGCAGAGCTGGAAGTGGTTATTTTTTGCGACAACGAGTCTTCCCTAACGCTCACGCATCGTGGAACGGTGGAAGAGGGAGGGATCTCTCTCTTGCGTATCGCCACACTTGGCACCGGCGATACACAGCACACCCTCCGGACGGAGTTAACGGGCGCTGGAGCTATCAGCACCGTGGACTGGATGTTCCATGCGCGTGGCACGGCCAAGCATCGCCTGGAGGCTGTAAACGCCTTTTTGGCGCCACGCGGAGGCGGTGAGATGACCATGTGGGGCGTGGCGGAGGAAAAGGCGCACGGCAGCGTGAACGGCATGATCGCCATCGGTCTGAACGGCGGGGGGACAGATACCTATCTCACCCAGGACGTCCTGATGCTGGATCCCTTAGCGCGCGTAGATGCGGTGCCGGGGCTGGAGATCAAAACAAACGACGTGAAGGCCAGTCACTCGGCAAGCGTTCGTCGTGTCAGTCCCGAGGACCTGTTCTATTTCGCCTCGCGCGGGATAGGGACGGAGGAAGCGCGCCGCATGTTTCTGACGGGTTTTCTGGCTGCATTCGTCGATAAGATTGCCGTTCCGGATCTGCGCCAGGCCGTGGGTGAGAGGATCGCTAAAAAGTACAATATGCTCGACATTGCGCAATGATGAGAGACAATAGCGCCATGGTTGAACATCTTTCAGTACCTGAAACGGAAGAATCCGTTCTTGGCAAGGAAATGGAGGCCCTCTGCCGCCGCCGTCTTGAGCAGGGGCGCATGGCTACGGTCGCGGATTGCGACGTGATCCTGGTGGGCATGGAGCAAAAGGGCAATCAATCCTCGCGCGGTGAAACCCTGGGGCCGCCCAAACCTCAGAATCACATTCCGCCAAAGCCCAAAGATGATGTGAGAAGCAATAAAATGACGCCGAAAAAACTTTTGAAGCACCGGCTCCGGAAAGGGTATTGATGTTTCTGGAGGAAGAGTATGCTCCGCATCCTTTGGAGAGATTGTCCGAGTCCCCCTACCGGCAGCTCTATAGCGGTTCCACGTTTCTGGCTGTGGGCGAGGTGCACGGACCCCAAAGAAAAGCGCTTGTGGAAGCACAAAAAGACCTGGAGGAATCCGGAATAACCCTGGAGCATATCCAGACGCTTTCCCAGGGAATCAAAAGCAACGTGCGTGAGGTATTCGTGTTGCGGCAGGAAGGTGGCATTGTGGATAGACGGGGCCAGCTCATCACCGTGTGCACGCGTGACTACATCCGTGACGTGTTGCTCTGCCTGCAGTCCATCGAGAATCCCCCCGATCTCAACGTGGCAGGATACGCGGCGTTGAGCACTGCGCAGGAACTGCTGGCTGCCGGGACGGGGCGCGTGGTCATTACATCGGCGGACCGCGTCATCCAAGAGATCGATGACTGGCGCGGGGCGGGGACGCTCGCCTATGACCCGCGATACCTCAAAAAGCGTCCGCTGCAGGAGCCGGAGCGCCCGGTGGTGCGCATGGTAATGGAAGATCTCATCGCCAGCGGACATTTCCGTGCGCGTGAGGACGAGGAGGAAATCCTCCAGTATCACGATGTCATCGATATCAAGGGCGTGCTGGCTGGAGTCTCGCGCCTCAATTGGGGGGAGGGAAACACCGAGTTTGCCCGTTGGTGGACCGGTCATCCCGGCAACGAGCTGGGCTGCCAGGCGGGCGCGTATGCCATTGAAGAATGGCGGAAAAGCGATTCCCACACCCTCTATGCGCTGACTAAGCACGCCAGGAGAGGGGGTAAGAAGTCAGTATTTGAGAAGCTGGGGTTCTCGTCTCTGGGCAAGGTTCGGGACATCCAGGGTGACAATTCTTTGCCGCAGCAGATACAGACGTACGATGTGCCCGGACGCAATCCGGAGGTTTATAGGATCGTCAAATAAGCGCCGAATTTGTACTGTCTTCAACCTTTTGCAATGGCACCCGGCTTGCATCCATCGCAAGAAGGGTAGAATCGGGAGTTAATGTTGGAAGGTTCTTCCGTAGGGAGCGCTTTCTGGCCAGAAGACTGGCGGGATCTGCCGCCGGCGCCGCGTGTGGAGCAGGAATCCCAGGCGGTGCAGACGGCTCTTTTGCCATATATAACAAAACAGCAGCCTGAGCTGCAGGTTTTACCCCAGCAAAAAGCTGCTGCAAGGCAGGAACCTCTCGGGACATTTATTCTTGAGCAGCAACAGCAAAATCAGCTGCTTATGCAGCAGCAGATGCAGAGGAGAGCCGATCTGTGACTACAGAAGCCGGAATATCCTCACCAACTGTAGCCCCAAGTTGGCCAATGCTATGCAAAAGCTGACGTTCATCCAGTGTTTTTTGTACACGATCCATTGTGCTGCAGTGAGAACAACGGGCCGTAAAGAGGCGATGGCGAAAACCACCGCTGCGGCGCGCGTGGGGAATTGGAGCGGGAGGTTGGCCGGGGGGTCCAGGAGTGTCATGCTCCATAGAAGAAGGGCGCTCGCTACTGCGGCAAAGCACACTTCCAGAACGGCAATCACGGTTGTGCTGATCAAAAGCGGTTTCAGAAATCGAAGATAGGCCATGAGCCCACTATAAAGCTATTTCGTGTTTTGCAGGAGGGTACGGAGTTCTCCCTGCGCCCAGCGAATGATCTCGTCACCCCGGCGAATATGCTCGGCTGTGGTGAGCTGATCTGAATTACTGAGTGGTTCGACTACTTCTTTATCAAAGGCGGCCATTTTTGGATCCTCCCGGCTGATGATGCCCACGTTCATGAGTGCCCCCAGAATATTGCGGATAGAGGCAAACCAGGCTTTGCGGACTTTGTAGAACGGATTGGGGTCGGTACTCCGGACAATTTTTTCCGGTATCTCTGCGGAATGATCGTTCAAAAGGCTATGGAGAAGGGGGAGGGCATCTGTGGCTATTTCTCTTTGGAGATCAGGATGGATTTCGGCCATGTATTCCCATTGTAAAGTATTTTATACATTTCTGCATAAAAATCGCAAAAACCCCACCTCCACTCCTTTTGGAGCTTCCACCTTCGCCAGGGCTTCGGTGGACAGGTCGGCGGGCAGGCGCCCAATTTTTCGTCAAACCTATAACAAAAACCACTCTGGGGGAGTGGCTTCTGTGTTCGATCACAACATCACGTAATAGAGAAGTCGCGCTGAGGTGTCCCCGAGGGGAGTGCAGTACCTCAGACAATTGGAGATTCATGATAGCCATACTGCGGGCTAGAGCATGAAGTGCACAGTTGGGATGAAGACGGATAAATCCGGTCGATTCATTTTCCAATGGCGTTTTACTCCCTGGTAAGGAGATGTTCCATGCGCAGGTTCTCCTACACATACCTTGTTACGACTTACTCCCAGTCAGCA
>CAYMAT010000025.1:0-18722 GCA_964388495.1 uncultured Candidatus Peribacteria bacterium | reverse complement strand
CGGCATACCAGACTCTCTACGAGTGCCGCTCATTTTAGAATACAACCTTATTGTGCAGCATTATCTGGAGAGACGCTGGACTGCTTCTGAGCTTAGCGGAGGAAAATTTTGTGAAATCGTTTATACGATCCTAGATGGAAAAGCGAAGGGGCTTTATGAATCCCAGCCGATGAAGCCGAGTAATTTCGTTGATGCCTGTCGGAAGCTCGAAGCGAATACCATGCTACCGAGAAGTTTCCAGATTCTCATTCCAAGAATGTTGCCATCTCTCTACGAGATTCGGAATAATAGAAATGTAGGACACGTTGGCGGAGATGTAGATTCAAATGAAATGGATGCGACTGCTGTAATGTCGATGAGTAGCTGGATTTTGGGCGAACTGATACGGGTTCTACATGATGTACCTCCAAAAGATGCACAAAAAATGGTGGATTCTATAACAAGCCGAAAAATTCCTTTGATCTGGGAGGGGCAAAATAAGAAACGTGTTTTGGATCCGAATTTGAAACTTAAAGATCAAGTAGTTCTGCTTGTTGCTAATTGTTCAGGACTGACAAGAACGGTTGATCTGTTCAAGTGGATAGAGTACGACGACAAAAAATACTTCTTCAAATCTCTTAGAGAACTGCACGCGCGGAGATTCCTTGAGCTATCTGATGATGAATCGTACGTAGAAATATTACCTCCTGGTTCCGTTCAGGTGGAGAAAATTCTTGCCAAAAGACGCTAGGATTATCATCCTTTTCACTGTCTATGACCTTCTCCATCCTCCCCCGCTTCGCTCTTATAAGCTACGCTGCGGCAATCATCCTCCCTTAAGTAATCATGACCTTCTCCATTCTCCAACGCCCTAGCTACTCCGCCCTCCTCTGCCTCCTCAAAAACGGCGAAGAGATCCGCGCAGAGAGCGGCGCCATGCTGGCCATGGACGGCACGGCAAAGATCGAGGGCAAAATGGAAGGCGGTTTGTGGAAGGCACTCAAGAGGACGGTGCTCACCAGCGAAAGTTTTTTCGTCACCACCATCTCCGCCACCAAGGATGACACGGAGGTGTACCTGGCCCCCCGCGCCACGGGTGATGTGGAGGAGATCAAGCTCTCTGGGGAGGAATACGTTGTGCAGGGCGGCAGTTTTCTGGCCAGTGAAAAAACCATCGAGACGGATTCGCATTTTACGGGCTGGAAGGGCTTTGTGAGCGGGGAGGGAATTTTCATGATCAAGGCCAAAGGGAAGGGCAGCATGTTTGTGAGCAGCTTTGGCGGCATCCTCAAAAAAGAGATCAAGCAGGGCGAAGAGTTCATTGTGGATAACGGACACATTGTGGCGTTCCCGGCTTCCATGAAATATGAGATCACGCAGGCGGGTGAAGGCTTTGGCATGATCACCACGGGTGAGGGGCTTGTGGTCCGCTTTACCGGCCCCGGCACCATCTACATGCAGACGCGCAACCTCCGCTCCTTTGCGGAGGAACTGAACCCCTTCCTGCCCCAGCGCAACAAATCCCAGGGCGGAGCGGCAATACTGGGGAATGTGTTTGGGGGGTAAAAAGAAAGTGTTATACCCTGATTGCCTTTCCTTCCTCTCATGCATGAACAAGCTGGATTTGAAGGCGACATCCCCCTGGGCATTCAGGTGCGGCATTTTCTGCTGGGTGAGACGGAGGAGGTAGATGTGCGTGATTTTGTGACGCTGGGGGTGCATTTGGCCGATTGCGACGAATGTAAAAGCCTGGCAATGAAGGAATGGCTTTTAGAAGCCAAAAAGTCACTGTAACGGTAATTGACAAAATATACAAATAATTTATTATATAATTTCCGATCACGTGGATCGGCTGTCCGTTTACGAGCAGCCACCGCGTATCGGTAGCTGTTCATTCACAATTTTTAGTCTAAGGAGATCTCTCATGGCCGAAGATCGTTTGCAGAAGTTCAGCGTCGCGTTGCCGGAGTTTGTTGACGCGGCCGCTGGCAAGGACGAACTCCTGCCCAAGTTGCAGGAAGTGTCGCTTCTCTATGAGGACCTGGAAGAATTCCGGGAAGTCATTGAGACTAGAGTCGCTTCCATGCTCAAGGAGCGGCCGCAGATTTATCCCCGTGTCCAGTGGGCGCTTGAGCACATGACGCCCTCCACGCCGTTTTCGATCGCTCTGATCAAGGCTCTTAAAAAGGAATTCAAGAGCCTAACCGCTGAGGAGTTTACGATGGCGATCATCTCACTTGGCGCCGATGAGCGCTTTCATGAAATGGATTTCTTTGCGGAGCTGACGGAAAGAAAGATCGTTGGCAGACATCCGGAAGCCTACAAGCTGCGCGCTAAGATCAGCGCAGCGCGATCAGCAGCATACTTGGAACAGTCGAAATCCAAGGATCGCGACCGCATGCTGGGCATGGCGCTTCGCTATGCCGAAGAGAGCCATATAGAAAGCATGCAAGCAGATGATCACCTGGCGGAATGGAATATGCGTATCAAGATCGCCCGGGAAATCATGCCGGCGATGGATCGCATGGCCGACGGACTTCGCATGCTGGGCGAGCTGTGGATCAAGATCAGTAAGCACCGCATCACTGTTTTGCAGGGAGACATCTGGCAGGGTGCAGTCAAATGTCTCTACAGAATTCTCTGCACCCGCCTGAAGATGGCGCTGGGTCACGAGATGGGTCTGGAGATTCTGGAATGCCTTCAGCTTTATGAGAAGCACGGCAACTTTTTCATGGGGGACCAGGACCCCGTGTTCACGGAGGCGCGTGCCTACCTGTCCAGTCACCAAGCTCCGTAAACCAAAAATGTGAACAGCGTTTTATGAGGCCTGCCCCGCGGCAGGTCTCTTTTTCATGCGTGCACCTGCCTCCGCCGCACGGAGTGCGTCATCGTCAAAACCATAATACAGGGAGTTGGATCTATACTACTTTTATGACGGGAAACAAAGCGGAATCTTTCAGATGATCCGTCATACTGGCCTCCACTATGAAGCACCTCCCCACACTCCGCGTTCTCTTTGGCCTGGTCGCCCTGGGGGCGGCCTACGTTTTCTGGATCAACACGGGCGAGAGCCTGGACATTGCCGCGGTGGAACTGCGCGCCGCGTCCCAGGTGATCATCGCGCTCTCGTTCCTGTACCTCATCGTCTACGCTCCCCGCGTCCTGCCCAAGCAGCGCGACAACATGGACAAGGCGCTCATGTGGATCGTCGGTTTCTTCATCATCACCAACTCCCTCCCGCTCCTGCTCCGCATTGAGCGCGGCACGCTGCCGGAACTTGCTGCGGTGAGCGGCAAGACCGTCGGCATGCTTTTGCTCTCGCATGTCTTCAACATCATCATCGTTCCGGTGGTGCTGTGGCTGGCGCTCAGCAGCGTCATCTGCCGCGTGTCGCTCCCCAAGATGAAGGTCAACGTGCTGCTGTACTGGCTGGTGATCCTGCTGTCCCTGGCGGGCTTGGTCTACATCAGCGCCACGCCCACGTGGACGGTGATCTGAGCATATTTCCTTTTTGCAGAGAGGAAAAACGCGGTTGTGTATCGCTTCATTTGCGTTGCGAGATGTCTTAGAGAACACTTTGGTACATGAGCAACTCCTCCCACAAGCCCAAGACCTACGAATCCCGCGCTGACATGATCCGGTCGGCACACTTTGAACAAGACAGGGCCGCTGCCAAAGTGGCCGCAGAGCAAAAGCTCGCCGCCGGAACGGTGGAGGACCGCCTGCACCTCCTGGGGCAGCTGTGGGGTGAAAAGCGCCTCCAAAACGGCCACTCCGCCAAAAACGCGGACATGCTCATGAACGATGCCAGCTTTGACCCCATTGTGGGCATGGATGTGATTGGAGGGCTCAAAGAAATTCAGTACCGCATCAACGGCGCTTTTGCGGACCACGCCAAGACGGTTCTGCAGCCGGATGCGGATCTGGATAAGCCCGTGTCCAACGATGACATGCGCGCAGTGGCCTAAGAAGCCGCTACGGTGCTTGGTTTTGTGGTACAGTGGGGGGGCCACATGCATCGTCCCACCCTTTCCCCGCTCGACGGCCGCTATTCCGCCCTCCTGGATCCGCTGCGCGAGTACTTTTCTGAAGACGCGCTCTTCCGCGCCCGCGCGGAGGTGGAAATCCGCTATTTCATCGCTCTCTCGGAGCTGAAGGAGGTGGAGGAGCTATCGCCCGTCACGGCCGCGCAAAAGAAGGCACTGCTCGGAATCGTCGAAAATTTCTCATCGGCGGACGTGGAACGCATCCGCCAGATTGAATCCACCACCCGCCACGACGTGAAGGCCGTGGAGTATTGGTTAAAGGAGAAGATGGCAAAGATCGCGGGGCTCAAGTCCGCCGCGGAGTTCATCCATTTTGCCCTCACCAGCGAGGACGTGAACAACCTCTCGTACGGCATTCTCATCAACGCCGCGCTGGAGCGCGTCCTCATCCCCGCCGTTCATGACGCGGAAAAGGCGCTGGGGGCCCTGGCCGCGGCCACGCGCACCATGCGCATGCTCTCGCTCACGCACGGACAGCCGGCAACGCCCACCACGCTGGGCAAGGAAATGACCGTTTTTGTCTCCCGCCTGCAGCGCCAGGTGAAACAGGCCAAGGCCTTCCGCATGCAGGGCAAGCTGGGGGGCGCCGTGGGCAACTTTTCCGCGCACAAGGCCGCGTACCCCGCCGTCAAATGGGAGACGTTCCGCCTGGCATTCGTCAAGAGTCTGGGTCTGGAGCCGCTGCTCTTCACCACGCAGATCAACCCGCACGACGATATTGCGGAACTCAGCCACATCTTCATCCGCATCAATGCCATCCTGCTGGATGCCTCGCGCGATTTCTGGATGTACATCAGCCGCGGCGTCTTCCGCCAGAAGGTGGTGAAGGGCGAGGTGGGTTCCTCCACCATGCCGCACAAGGTGAACCCCATCGATTTTGAAAACGCCGAGGGCAACGTGGGGCTCAGTACGGCGCTCTTCGGTCACTTTGCGGAGAAGCTCCCCGTCAGCCGCCTGCAGCGCGATTTAAGCGATTCCACCGTGCAGCGCAGCATAGGCGTGGCATTCGGCTACCACTATCTTGCCGTCAAATCCTTCCTCCGCGGTCTTTCCAAGGTGACGCCGGATCCGTCGCTCCTGGCGCAGGAGCTGCGCGACAATCCGGAGGTGATTGCGGAGGCCATCCAGACCGTGCTGCGCAAGCACGGCGTCTCCGGCGCGTACGAGAAACTCAAGGAGCTGACGCGCGGGGCCAAGGTTTCCGTCGATGACTTTGCCGCGTACATCAATACGTTACGGGTTTCCGAAGAGGACAAGGAGACACTGCGCAAGTTGCTGCCCTAGCCCTACGCCACCCACAGCGCCTGCGAAAACCGCAGGATAAGCTCGATTTGCAGCGTCAGCAGTGCGGTGCTGGCCATGACTGTCAGTACGGACAGCACAGTGTTGGCTTTCCGCGATTGCGTGACGAGCAGCGGCGTCACCGCGAGTGTCAGGAAAACGACGGCGGGGAACGCGTACCGCAGCATGCTCCGCCAGTCGGCGTTGATCAGGCTTGCGAGAGGCAGGTAATAGAGAATGCCCGCTGCAATGAAAAGCGTGGAGATGAGCGCGACGTTCGGAATCCTTTTTTTCCACGCGCGGACCACCAGCGGCATGCACGCAACAAACATCCAGAAGAGCATGGTGGTCGTCACGCGGTTGGTCAGTGTGGGCAAGGCGTCAGCCATCTGTTCCGTTTGCAGAAAGAACCGGGGCCAGAAGACGTTCGCAAAATCATTGCCGTTAAAAAGCAGCCACGAGGGGCGCAGGTCCCACCCCGCGGCCTGACGGACGAAATAGAGGTTCCACCAGCCAAAGGCGTACTGGCAGTAGGCGAAAAACGCCAGGGATCCCAGGGCTGCGGAAATCCCGATCAGCCCTTGCCGAAGCCATTTTTTCGGATCCGTACCCATCGGCACTTTTTCGGCGGTTCTGCGCAAAAATTCATGCAGGACCGGCAGTACGGCCAGCGGGATTCCAAACACGCGCGTCAGGGACATGGCAAAACCGTGCGCGCTGGCGGTCATTGCGCTCTCCTTTCCCTTCCGCATCGAAAAAAGAATCATTCCCGTCAGGCCCGTCAAAAAGAGCGACTCGGAATACGCCGTGACCAGGTAGAACGCGGCGGGTTGGGAGAAGACAAAAAGCGTCGCGCAGACCCTCGTCCACCGGTGCGCCGTCAGTGTGGCGCAGATCGCGATAAACCATGTCCAGAAAAACACGTCGGCGATGGCAGCGGTCCACAGCAGCGCCCAGTGCTTGGGCATTCCCCATGTGAGGAGCGTCCTGGCCGCCAGCGGATAGCCCGGAAAAAAGGCGACGTTGGTGGAGCGGTTTATCTGCGAGGGGTTGTAGACGGTGTCGCCCACGGGCCGTGGGAGGGTGTTGAAGTATCCCTTTGCGGCAATATCGCCGTAATGCTCGCTGTCCCAGTGGTACATGTTTTCCCAGGCCGCTCCGGGAAGTTTGCCCTGCGCAAAGCACACCAGCGCTATCTGCAGAAGAGTAAGGGCAATGCCTGCGTAAATAGCGCGAATCCTCTGCATTTGGACCGTACTGTACACCTTTTTACTTTGGGGCCGGGGTGTTATACACTCCGGGTCCTCAACCGCTCTTTCCGTGTCCGTATAACGTGCCCAGGTGGCGAAATGGCAGACGCACTACCTTGAGGTGGTAGCGAGAGCAATCTCGTGGAGGTTCGACTCCTCTCCTGGGCACCACTTGAATTTGATTAAAATCAAAATTATTGTATAATATAGTTTATGGTAACTGTGGGTCCTACAACCGTAGGTTTTATGGTTATCGAGTTCCTTCACAACTTTAACCGAAGAAAGTGAGGCGTTTGTGAATGCACTGAAATTGGTCGAGTATCCGGGGTTTTCACCCCGATACAATGGTCGAGTGGCTTATCTGGTGCGCGGAAGAGAGGTGTATTTCACTTCTGCTATTTCGCACAAGAAAAACCCAACTTCGACTATCAATGCCGCTGAAGATGTCATCTTGGCGATCGCTCAGGCCGAAAATTTGGATTGGCGTATGTTTACCTTCCACGATATCCAAACATGTCTTGGCTACGGTGGTCATCCAAAAACATGGTGGGTCATCGACCAAGTGATTTTCCAGGATGCTGGCGACCGACCCGGAAATTTGGATTGGCAGTCTGTCGCGCGCGGTCCCGTTCCCCATTGTGCAGGCATGGCTCCCGACGAAACAGTAGAGCGAATGCGCGATGAACTTGCCAAGATGGCTGCAGAAGAGAACAAGAAACTACGCGGCGTCCATCCAGACGTTCTTGAAGCGTTCTCTGCTTATCTTACGGCTATTGCGTGAGGGCAACAAAACCCCGAGTCTCTGATTCGGGGTTTTTGCCGTTCACTTAAAAGCTACCGTCGATAGGAACTGCTTGAAGAACGAGATGTTTTCCTTGGTGGGTGCCGTGCCCGTATCGCTGTAGAGCATGAAGCCGTAGGCCTTGCCGCTCTTTACCGTGTAGGCCACCTGGGACTGCATGCCCGCTGCCAGCATTTCCTGCACGCGCAGTTCGGATTCCTGGCCGCCAATGGCGCCCCGCTCCTTGCTGATGTTCTTGACGGACGACTGGCCCTCATACCCCGTGGCCTGGTCGGTATCCAGTTTCTGCAGGTAGTCATCCAGCGTGCCGGCGGGGGTATCCGCCATGCTGATGGTGAGAACCAGTCCCGCGCCGTTGTAGCGGACGGCGGAGCCCACGGACGTATCGGCCACCCAATCGGCCGGGAGGGCAAAGTGCATGCCTTTCACCGCGTTGTCGCGCACCGTCCAGCCGGTGGGCGTGGCGGGCTGCTCCTGCCCGGACGGTCCGGGGGCCGGCGTGCAGGCCGTGCAGGCCAGCAGCGAGGAGAGGAGGATGATGCGCAGGGTTTTCATGGTGCGGTGGGGGAAGGGAAGCTAATGGTATTGAGCAGGTAATGGAAGAGGGTCTCATCCTCCGGTGCCGGCAGATTGCCGTCGTTGCTGTACATGGTGAAGGTGTAGGCCTTGTCGTTTTTGACCACGTAGGCGGAAAGCTGCTTGAGGCCGGCCAGCGGCAGCTGCTCCTCGCGCAGGATAGCATTTTGGCCGCCAATGACCACATCGGCTTGCTGCAGCGCTTCCACGGAAGTCTGCCCCTCCACCACGCTTGCGCGCAGGGTGGAAAGATCGGTCATGTGCTGGGCGAGCGTCCGGCCGCGCGCATCCTGCGCCTTGGCCACAATATCCACGCCGTCCCCGCGCGAGAACCGCATTTCCCCGTTGGCCGTGGAAGTGACCTGCCAGTCCCCGGGCAGACTGAGCGTGAACGAGCCGTCCCCCGCCTGGTGGGCTGCCCATGTGGCGATGTCCAGATTGGGCTGCGGACGCTCTGCCGTCTTCTGGCCGCAGCCTGCAAGCAGGACAGCGAAGAGAAGGGGGATCACCCGGGAGAATTTCATGTGCCCTACTGTAGCGGAGGGGCGCTGCCCTGGCCATATAGCCCGCGGGCGGTAGAATCGGACCCATGCTCACCGTTTCCACGCTCTTCCGTCGGACAGCCAGTCACTGCAACCGCGCGGGCACCACGCTCTCGCTCTACATCGTGGGCATCGTGCTGCTTTCCCTCGCCTGCAGCGTGGTGGGACAGCATCTCTTTGTGCGCTCCGTTCTTTCCGCCGCGCGCGAGGAGTGGGGGGAGGGAATAGGGAAGTCCATGCGTGAGGAAGGGCGCATGCCGCTCCCCGGGGAGCCTGCGGAACTGGAAAAGGCGCGAGCGGGGCTGAAAGCCGCGGTGGCGGAATACCTCCAGCAGAAAGATCCCGGGAAGACGCCCGTGCAGGCCGCTCAATCGGCCGATGCACAGGTGACCGCCCTGCTCAGTGAGCAGTTCCTCCTCTCGCTTCCGTGGATGACGGTCATCTTCCTTTTCTACGTGCTGTGGAGTTTACCCGCGCGGGGGATGATGGCGGCCATAGCGGCGGATTCCACGCTGAGCGTGGGGAGGGCGTTGCGCAGGGGGCTGGGCGTCTGTATTCCGCTCATGGGATTGGAGATCATGCTGGGCGCCATCGTCTTCTCCTTCCTGCTGCTCATGCTGCTGATGGGGAGCACCGCGCATTCCCTCATGATCTTGGGTTTCATCATAGCCGTTGCCGTTGCCGGCACCGTTCTGCTCCTGGCGCGCCTATGCTGCGCGCAGGCGTTTCTGGTCCAGGACGGGCTGGGTATCCGCCAGAGCATCCGCCGCAGCTGGCAGGTCACCGAGGGGCGCACGCCGCGCGTCGCCGGCATTTTTCTCCTCATCATGGCCTGCTTTCTGGTGGCCATGCTGTGCGGCCAGTTTTTCCTGCTCTTTGTGGCGGAGACCGCGGAGCGTTACTCGCCGTACGCGGGATACGTGCGGCACCTGCTCACGTTTGTGGGTGCCGTGGGCGGAGCGGTGTGGACCGTGGCCGTGTACCGCATGAAGGAGCTTCTGGCAGCCGAAAAACGCTGATCGAGTTCCCCTCGTCCTCACGTCGTTCCGCCAAAAACGCACCGCTTTCTTATGAGAGCATTTTGCGGAACTCGTCTTCGTCGATGATCTTCACGTTCAGTTTTTTGGCGTCGTCCAGCTTGCTCCCCGCCTCCTCGCCCGCCAGGACGTAATCCGTTTTTTTGCTGACGCTGCCGCTCACGTTGCCGCCGCGGTCCTTGATCATGGCGCGCGCCTGCTCGCGGCTCAGGGTCGGCAAAGTTCCCGTGAGCACAAACGTCTTGCCTTCAAACACCTGGCTCATGCCGCCGCCTTCGGACTGCAGACACACCACTCCGGCATCGCCGATCTTCCTCAGAAACTCCGTGGTCTCTTTTGCCTCCGCCCAGCCGGTGACGGCGTTTGCCACCACGTCGCCTATGCCCTGGAGCGCGCTGATTTTTTCCGGTCCCCATTCCAGAATCGTCTTCTGCACATCCAGCGGCTCTATGGCCGTGAGCGTCACTTCCTCTTCCTCGGGGCCAAAGAGCGTGGCCTGTGTGGTCACCGCTTTCTTTTCCTTCACCGTCAGCTTGCGCTGCGGCCACTCGATGCGCCGCGCCAGCACGTCCGCCGTCTCGCGCCCGATGTGGCGTATGCCCAGCGCAAAGAGAAAACGGTCCAGCGGCACGCGTTTGCTCTTTTCGATCGACTGCAGAATATTCTCCGTCTTCTTCTCCTTAAACAGGGGGAGCTGCATCAGGTCCTCCGCGGTCAATGCAAACAGGTCTGCGGCATCGTCTATAAACCCGCCCTCGATCAGCGCCTCAATCGTCTCCATGCCCAGCCCTTCAATGTTGAACGCGTAGCGGGAGGTGAAGTGGCCTATCCGCTCATGCTGCACGGCGCCGCAACGGGGGTTGGGGCAGCGGTGCGCCACTTCGCCGTCTTCCTGCACCAGTTTTGTGCCGCAGCTGGGGCAATGCTCGGGGAAGCGGAACGGCGTGCTCTTCTCCGGGCGCAGATCGGGCAGTACCTGCATCACTTCCGGGATGATGTCGCCCGCCTTGCGCACCACCACGGTGTCCCCAATGCGCACGTCCAGCCGCCCGATTTCATCCTCATTGTGGAGCGTGGCGCGCGTTACCGTCGTTCCTGCAAGTTGCACGGGGCTCAGGTGCGCAACAGGAGTGATGGCTCCCGTCCTCCCCACCTGCAAAATGATGTCCAGCACCTGTGCCGTCTTCTGCTCCGCGGGGAATTTGTACGCGCGTGCCCAGCGCGGGGCCTTGGCGGTGGAACCCAAATCATGCTGCAGTCTGCGGTCGTTGACCTTGAGGACGATCCCGTCAATGTCAAAAGGCAGCGTGTCGCGTTCCCTGTGCACTTTTTCGTAGAATTTTTCCGCGTCTTTCAGGTGCTCTACCACTTTCCATCCGCGGTGCGTGGGGACGTTCCACGCGTCCAGCGTCTCCATCAGCTCCTGCTGCGTCTTGATGCCAAACGCGTCGGCGGAAGGCGTATCCAGCGAGTAGCAGTACATGCGCAGATCCCTGTCCGCGGCGGCCTTGGGGTCCAGCTGCCGCACCGTGCCCGCAGCCGCATTGCGCGGATTGGCGAATTTCTCGTCGTCTTCCAGATCCCTGTTCACCTGCGCCAGGGCCGCCTTGGTCATGTACACCTCTCCGCCGATCTCCAGGTGCCTGGGGGCGTCACCGCTTTTGGTTTCCGCAAAAATCGAGAGAGGAATGCTCTGGATGGTGCGGACCGTGTGCGTCACATCCTCCCCCTCAATGCCGTTGCCGCGCGTCACCGCCCTTTGGTACGTGTACAGCGCCCCGTTGCCCTCCCTCTTCTCCAGCGCGTAGACCAGGGATATGTTCAGTCCGTCGATCTTCAGCTCGCAGATGGTCGCGAATTCCCTGTCCGGAGTTCCCAGGTACCGCTGCATCTGTTCCACCCAATCCAGGAGCTCCTCGTGGCTGAAGGCGTCGGTCAAAGATTCCTTGGCCGTCAGGTGACGCACTTTGGGCAAACGACCGTCCAGCGGTGCACCCACGCGCTGCGTGGGGGAATCGGGCGTGATGAGCTCCGGGAATTCTTTCTCCAGGGCAATCAGCTCCTGCTTGAGCGCGTCGCGCACGTCCTCGGATACCTCGGTTTTGTTCTCTATAAAGTAGGCGCGGTTGAACTTCCAGATCTCCGCCCGGAGTTTTTCCATACGCTTCTGTGCCTTCTCTTTATCCATAATCCGTATTCTACCGGAAGCGCCGCATCTGGGCGTAGACTAGTGCCGTGAAATTTCGTCCCGTCCTGCTGCAGGCCGTCGTTCTGGTGTACCTGGCATGGACCGCGTGCGCGTTTGTCCTGACCATGACCAAAATCCAGCTGCTCCCCATGAGCATCCTGCGCTGGAGTTACGGGATGATGGCGCCGTACCAGGGGGACACGCCGTGGAATGCGGATTTTGCGTACGAGGGGCGTTTGCCATCGGGTACATGGGAAACGATCGATATCGACCACTATTTCCCGCAGCAGCAGGGCGAGCGCAACGTGCGCAAATTCATCCGCACCTACCAGGCGGAGGGAACCATTGTGCATACGGAGAAATTCACGGAGTTCGCGCAGATTCTCCTCCAGCACGAGCGTGCGCGCGGAAAGCCGTATAACGCGGTGCGCATCTGGTACGAGGAATGGCCGCGTTCCCCCGCGGGCTACCAGGCACTGCATCTTTCCACGTTCACCACGCGCCAGTTCGTGACCCAAGCCGAATGAAAGAAATACGATCTCCATGGGCATATGCGCGCGACGTCCTTCGACAAGCTCAGGATGACACGAGCGTCGCGCGCGTCCGAAAGTCCTGGAACCGCTTCTGGTTCCGGGACTGCCCCCCGCACAGTCTTGCGCTCCTGCGCATCGGCTTTGGGTTGTTCCTCCTCATCTACTGGGGGCTCCAGATGTTCCAGGTGCCCATGCGGTATTCGGATCAGGGGATTCTGCTGCCGCTCGTTCCGTCCACATCTCTTTTTGGCCTGGTCTTCACCCCGCCGCCCGTTATCGTCGCATACATCATTTACGGATTTTTTCTCTTTTCCCTTTTCTCTTTCACGATCGGATACAGAACTCGTGTTGTGAACACACTGATCGTGCTGCTCTACGGGTATTACTGGATCCTCACGCTGTTTCACTTCGGCACATCTTTCGACCGGTTGTTCATGTTCTCGCTCGTCGTCTTTGCCTGCAGCGGGGCGGGGAAGACCTACTCGCTCGATATGAAAATCAAAAAAGGGTCGTGGACTGCGTGGGAGCCCATCTGCATCCTCCCCGTCCGTCTACTCGCGGTGCAGGTGACGGCCACGTACTTTGGTGTGGGTGCGCAGAAGATCGTGCTGGATGCATGGCAGGGCGGTGAAGTGTTCATCTGGGGGTTCATGGGCCGCTGGGCCACGCCGCCCGCCTTCTCTATTGCTCGGCTCAACATTCCCATCGCCGTGTATGACGCCGTCGTGCATGCCATCAAGTTCTGGGAGGTGAGCATGCCGTTCATGCTCTGGAATAAAAAAACGCGGTGGTTCGCGTTCATCACGGGCGCCCTGTTCCACATCGGTATTTCCATCCTTCTCAGCATCTGGTGGTTCCTGCCCATGATCGCCATGTACATCCTGTTTGTGAAACCGGAGGAGGTTGCCGATTGGTTGAAATATCGCAAAAGACTCTAAATCTCCCTGTTGTTCCCTGCCCGGTAAGAACCTACGGAGCCCTAGTATAAGCCCAAAAGTCTGGATTGCCTTTTTTATGTCATGGGTGGGTCTCCCTTGAATGTCCAAAGAGGAGTGGACTGGTTCTGTCTTTCCCCCTTTTTCCTTTCATGCATTCTTTCCGTTCCAACCGAGGATTTGGAAAAGAGACCGCAAAGCATTCGTCGCTTACCGTTGAAACCCTGGAAGACCGCACCGTTCCCGCAACCATTGCCGACCCTGTTCATTCAGATATCGGCGCACTCATCCGCACGGAACTGACAGGCATAGAGGCGGCTCAATGGACCGATGCAAATACTACGGCGTTGCAGTCGCTGTCCGGCAATGCCGCGCTCCAGAATTTGGATACCCTCGCCAAAGCCATTGTCCCGGAACAGAACGACGTGAAATTTTTGGAGCAGCGCACGAATGTTCTCCACGACACCCTTGTTTCTCTCGATGCTCCTCTTACGGGCCTCATGCAGGAGAAAACAAAGGACACCGCAGATCTGGCATCGCTCAACCAAAGTCTGACATCCGCCCAGAACGACATCGCGTCCCTCAATACCCGTCTGACGCAGATTGGACAGAGTGTGAGCGCCCTCAGCAAAGAGTTGGCCGACGCCCCGGGGAGCATCCAGAAAAACACCACGGAGATCGCGGCACTCAACAAGGAAATCGTCTCGCTGACAAAGAGCAAGGATACAGTGCAGAAAACCATCGCCACCCTGGAAAAACAGGTGAGCACCAACGTGGCCACAGAGACGCGCCTGCGCCAGGCCCTAACCACCCTCAAGGTGGACCCCGCCTCCCCGCCCGCACGCCCCACCGCCACGCAGAAGCTGTACCTCACGCAGTATCAGACAGCGGTGAACGCCACCAAAGCGTCCCAGTCCACCCTGGCCACCAACCGCACCCAGCTCTCGGGCATCCAGACCCGCATCACCGCGGATCAGAACCGCGTCACCGCATTGACCAACGACAACACGCGTCTGCAGGGCAGGATCATCGCCATCCCCAATGAGCAGCAGACGCTGCTGGCGGAGCAATCAACGACACAGACTCTGCGGGACGCAAAAGCCAACGCACTCCCCGGCATCCAGCAGCAGATTGACGGTAAGACGGCGGAGCTGGTGTTTGATGACACGGAAATGGGCAAGATCCATGCAGAGCAAATACTGACGCAGGAGGAGCTGGATGCGGTGGCTTCCGCCATGGTGCGTGAGACGGCGCAGGTGAAAGCACTGGTGGATGCGGTGGTTGAAGTGATGGAGAACATAAAAATGGAAGAGCAAAAAGAAAACGATCCTGCAGTTTTGAAGATGAGAAGTACTATTGCCGCACTCAATACTGGCACACAGATCACCGGCGCACTGGCATTGCCCTTCTATCAGTCCATCTTGAATGACGCGGACCAGAATATTGCAAGCGCGCAGGCCTGGATCAATGAACTCAATAAGAGGACACCGCATGATAACGATTGGCAGAACTTCATGCGGTACGCACAAAGCGGTCTCAATCAACGCGTCTACGAGAAAAATTACGCACAGAACGCTGTGACTAATGCGCAGAATGCGATGCGCAGTTCTGCGACCGAACTGCCCGAAGCGCCGCAACTTCAGGTCATCGGTATCAATAAAAACAAGTTGGTGCTTCAGGCATATGCGGCGCAAGGAAAGCAGGTGGAAGCCGTTGTATCCTGGGACGCGGACAAATGGGGTATCCGCGAGGTGGCGCGTCAGGGTGGCATGCTGCAATCGGATAATGATCTCTTCACTATCCCCGTCGTTTTCAGTGGGACAATGGGCGGGAGCGTATCTGTCACGGGATCCCGGAAATATCTGGTTGAATTATTGGTGGACGGCCAAAAAGTAAACGGGCAATCATTCTGGATCGAATGGTCCGCGGGCGCACAGTCGCTGAACTATGTCCTGGATAGCTTCCCTAGTTTCAGTGCTCCCCCTGCGTCTAGCACGCAAGCTCGCGCTCTTGCTGCGCCTATCGCCACCGATCAGGTATCTGCACTGCAGGAGGAGAGCAAAGTACTGGCCCAGGCGTTTGCACCGGATCTGCAGCCTATTTCTTTCAATTACAGCGCAATCACCAGCACGCTGCCGGACTATGTGTGGGGTAGTAGCGGCATGGCCAAACCAGACCTGGATGCTGCACGAAAGATACTCATGCAGTCACGCTATCCGCAGTTCTTTGTGAATGGCGAGCGTATTCAAAGCTATGTTTCCAATGTGGAGAATGATGCCGCTGGCCGGGAGCTGGAAAAGGCATTTGAAGAGCTCAAACAGTCGATGGTGGAATACTTCAATTATCTAATCGATACCAATGCAGGAAAGGCAGTGACATTCGACATGTCACGCCTCCAGAAAAATTACCCACTTTTTCCGTCAGGTGCGGATATCGCCACCTCCATTAAAACGCACATGCTTCAGATTTATAACGCGATGATGGGGCAAAAACAGCAGGAGACGGCGTACCTTGCCCAGCAGGCAGGCCAAATGAATGCCAAGGCCCCAGACACACGCACCATCTCCGATGCGGCGTACCAGCACAACAGCAAGGTGATCGCCGTTGCCCATAGCGGTGATGCGGATGGGGGTACATATCAATTGGCCCGCTTTGCAATGTCCGTGGTTCGGCCCGTGAATGTCACAGAAATTTCCGCGCTCACGGGCAAAAGTGTCAGCAGCGTCAATCAGGTGATTGTCTCGCAATTCGGGAATTCCATTAATGACTACAACGCTTCCGTTGCGAACATTATCGGACAACCGGGCTCTGCCACGGATTCCGCAGCAACCGTTGCCCGTCGGCTGCAGAATGTCCAGACCAAGTTCACCACGGCACTTCAGCAAAACCCCATCCTCCAGGCGTGGTACAGCGGCCAGCCGCAGTTGGTGGCTGCATCTACGCAGAGCGCCCCCACGCCGAACTATGTGCCGGGGCCGGTGATGAATGCAGCCGCTCCATCAAACTTGGATGGGCAGGTGGCTGAGCTGAGCAAAGATTTCAATTCGTGGTATTCGGGCGCAATGATCAACGGAGCACCCATGGCAGCATTGCCGGAAGGGTATACAGGTGAATGGACAGGGCAATTAGACAAAGGAGACCTCAAGAAAATCACATTTGAAGTAAAAACATGGCAGGTCATTACAGTCGATGCTTCTTTGGATGTGATAATGGTTCTCAAAGATGCAAAGGGAAATCCAATAGCAGATGTTGGTTCCAAATTTATACCGGCTGGGGGGCGAGTTCCCATGGGGACAGGAAAATTCACGCAAACACTTTCACCTGGCAAATATTCGCTTTCTTTATTCGGTAACCAGCAATTTGCTGGTGCCAAAAATTACAATTTAAAAGTGAATACAATAAAAGGAAATGGTGCGGAAATTATTGGAACTGTAGAATTGCCGTTTGCTGGTAAGACCACTCAGGTTAGCATGAATAATGCCGAATTTACTGATCAGGGCTCTAGAAAAAATTTAGTAGATACGCAAAAAATTAATCCCGCCAAACCGACGTGGTTTATTATCCATGGCAGAACAGGCAACGATGGGCGTGCTTATGACGATGATAATGACGGATTTGTGGATGAAAAAGCTGATCAATCCATGCTTCTTTTGGCAAAAGATACTTATGAATATGCTCAAAAAAATAACCAACAAGTGATTACCATTGATTGGCATCAGGGTGCTGATGACAATTATTTTGGCTTGGGAGCATTGCAAGATGCCACATGGACACCAGTTGTCGGTAACTGGGTGGGCAATATGCTGATATCGCAAGGATTCAATCCTGCTTACACTTTTTTCATCGGTCACAGCCATGGAACATACGTTGCATATTTTGCATCGGAAACAATTCATAATTTAACAAAACAAGATGTGCAGTCGATTGTTGCGCTTGACCCTGCTTCTAATGTGAAAATTTTAAACGGGGCAAAATTAGTTCCAGCAGATGAAATCGATTTCTCAAAATACACTTCGGCCTCTGTTGCTGTTAAATCGTCTTTGGATGTGCCTCTCGTAAATAAAGCAGCAGAATATACACTGCCATCAAGCTCATTAGTGTCCCTGAATCTTGCCCTGGGAGCAGCTGCATTGGATCTGATCGAATTTGGTTCAGACAAACGTGCATTAACTGCTGACTTCGCATATGAAATTCGTGTTTCTGGCGAACTTAATCCAGCAAATGCACACAATTATCCTGTCACTGCTTTTGCACATATGATGCAATCTTGGAGTAAAGGAACGCCTCCAAAAGATCTGGATATGACAATGTTGAATCCCACTTATATCACGACGAAAAAAGTGAATTTGAATAGCAAAAATTCCTTATACAATGGCTCTATTGCTGTAAGCATTGCCAACGAACTTACTGATGATAACAAGCTTTGGAAACAAGCCTGGATTACTGGATTTAATCTTATAAATGCCTAATGCTCTATGACCTTCCTTAAACAGTTATCTATCAGCATTCTGATATTTATTTTATTGATAGTAGGATATCCACTTTCTAAATCAATCTTCTTTTTTATAGAAGGTCATTACATAGGATCTGGTCCCAAATTTGCAGGAAGAATTGCAAAATTAATCACAGTTAAAAAACTTCCAATCGGAGAATGCAAAAAAATGGAAATGAATCCATTCGAAATAATTCAATATCCCGTAATTGAAGATCTGCGAGATCAATGTATCGCTGCTGTGGCAGACAATCGAAAAAACCCTGCAGAATGTGAATCATTATTACCAGGCAGTTATGGGCTACAGTGCATTGCTGACACATTAGGTTCTCGCCAATGTTATTTTATGTCTAACAAAACCTTCAGTTGGCGTGATGAAGAAGTAAAAGAAGAACCTTTGGATGGATGTGAGGCAAAAAATCTGAGCGAGAAAGGTAAAGATTGTTGTTTGATTGCGAAATTACATTTCCTCGAAGATCACAACGATTGCTCCGCTCTTAAAGATAAACAAGACATGTTCAATTTGTGCGAATATGAATTAGCTGTGAAGAAAAAGGACATTAGCGTATGCGATCAGATTTCCACGGAAAACGAGAAAGTGGCATGTCAGCTGGAAGTGAAGTATGCAGAATAATTTTGATAATCCATTCTTTCTAAGAATGCCCCTTAAGCTCCACAAAAACACCGGGTATGCAGTAATGCTATTTGTGTTGTTAGTATTTTTGCTCTGCCTTGGGGCATATTTCTTATTAACAAAAAAATATGTTGTCTCAATGTATGCATCAGATCAGTATGCAGCAAAGTTGGCAAAAAATGACCAAAACGTCAGAAATTGTTTAAAGATAACTACAATTTTCCCGTCTTATCCGTCTACTGGAATGCTGCAGGAAAATTGCATAAGAGAATTTGCTTTGCTGAAAAATGATCCAAATGTTTGTGAATTATTGATGCCAAGTGAGTACGGTGTTTTATGTATTACAAATCTTATTCCTCAAGTTGATTCTGCTGGTGCCGGTGTGAACTGCGAAGATCATTATAATTCTATGCAATGCTATTCATCG
>CAYMAT010000024.1:0-19404 GCA_964388495.1 uncultured Candidatus Peribacteria bacterium | reverse complement strand
CGGCGACCCCAGGCTTATGAGTCCTGTGCTCTACCAGCTGAGCTACCGTGGCATAAGGGTCGAGAAACTGCGATAAGGGAAGGAACCAGCACGTGGCTTTTTCATTGCCAAAGACGAAACCGGGCCGGGGAAGTATGCAGGAAGGCATTCCCAAAGAAAAGATGCGTTTTTGACAAGAAAACCCGTCTTCCGTAGCATTGTGGGCTGTTCTCATTCCGGGAACCGCTATGGCGCAAGCTATTGAAGGGTCTACCCCTCCGCCCTCACCGGAAGATCTCAAGAGTGCAGTCAAGGCACTCAGGGAAAACGGAGTGCAGATGGTGGTCGAAAATAAGCAGATTATTCTGGTGAGATCATTCCAGCAAATTTTGGGATATGCGGGCGGGCCGCCTCCGGAAGGAAAAGTTCTCACGCGCGCCGCAACCGAATTCATGAAGCGGACAGACGTAGCTGCCCTTCCTGAAACTCAGCGCCTCGCCATCAAAAACCAGCTGATCATCGCGATAAAAAGCATTCTTGCGATCAAGTACACACCGCCCGAGCCCCAGGCTCCCGAGGAAATTCCGGAGATTGCAGAAGTGGAGGAAATCAAATCCGTAACTCTTCCGGCTCCTGTGGCAAAATCACCGAAGCTCTCGCAAAAGAAAAAACCCTCAGGGAAAAAACAAAGGGAGGAGGCAGTAAAACCCTGGTACAGAAAAGGCAAATTCTACGGGTATGCCGCCGGAATACTTCTGAGTTTCACAGCTGCGGGAACGGGTATGTACCACTACGCCTTTTCCGGCAAAAAGGAGAATCCCAAACCCCGTGAAGCTCTTGTGGAAGCAAAAACTCCCACCTATTCCGCTCCCCCGCCCCCACCCAAAGTGGACGTCCCGTCCGTGAAGATAAAAGAGGAACTGCCCGTGACGGAAATCAAGGAACCGCTCATGGATCCGCCAGTAAGCGTGAAAACGGAAGAGGTTCCCGCCCCCATGCCGGAGATCAAGACAACGCCAATGCCTCTGCCCACGGAACCGGTGAAAACCGTGACTCCGGAGCCCGTTCCGGTGCCCAGGGTTCCGGTGCCAACTCCGGAGAAAAAAATCGTCGTGGATAACAGTCCCGTCGCACCGCCCTATATGCGTGCCCTCAAGAGCATCCAGAGGGAATACAACACGCCTGAAGTACAGGCTCTCATCCGGGCCGTGGTGAAGCGCGCGGATACCGCTCTCCAGAGCCCCCTGCTTACACTCAACCAGAACAAACCGCGCATGCCTGAAGGCGCGACAAAGCACGATTACGTGAGCACGTCTTACTATCTGTGGCCCAATCCCAATACACCCAACGGGCTGCCGTACATCAAAATCGACGGGAAAAAGAATCCGGAAACCAAAGAGTACGACGCGCCCGCACTCGACAAAATGAGTGCAAACGTGACGGAACTTCTCTGGGCCTACTGTCTGACGGGAAACGAGCGGTATGCACAGCAGGCATCTATGCAGTTGCGTGTGTGGTTTATCGATAAAAACACACGCATGAACCCCAACCTCACGTATGCCCATTTCACTCCCGGCGGCGGACTGGGACGGGGCACGGGCATTATCGATACAGACCGTTTGCCCGTGATGGTGGATGCACTGCCGTTTTTGCGTAAATCCCCGTCATGGAGAGCGCAAGACCAGAAGGATCTGGAGCAGTGGTTCCGCGAGTACCGAGACTGGCTTGTTTCAAGCAACGACGGAAAGCGTGAGGCCGCAAAATCCAACAACCACGGCACGTGGTACCGGGTACAAGTCGCCACGTATTCACAGTTTATCAATGATCCCGGCATGGTCCGGCAGGTCCTGGAATACGCCAAAGAGGACTTGGGCAAACAGATCACACCGGAAGGCGACCAGCCCGAGGAAGACCAGCGTGCAGCGGCAAAAATGTACAACGAATTCAATGTCAATGCGTGGGTGACGCTTGCCGAAATCGGCGACAGGGCGGGTATTGATCTCTACAGGCACGATCCGGATGGCAAAGGAAAGCCGCGCCTCCAAGCCGCCATAAAAAAACTGGCAGACTATGCGGTAAACGGGAAAATCTGGCCCCACGGTCAGATCAAAACCGGCAGCCCCGACCAACTGGCAAAGAGCCTCTTTGCGGCCGCTCCCCGTTACGATATGCGCTACTTGGCGCTTGCAGACCAGATCGGAAAAGTTTCTCCATTGGATAAGCTTCGCTATAGACGGTGACCTTTAAGAATGCAAAAAGGGATCCTTCGCGGATCCCTTTTTCAAGAACTACGATGACTGTTTACCGGTCGCCGCGGCTCTGTCCACCCTTGCGGCCGGCCTCGCGGGCGCGGTCGGTATCATTGGCGAAATTGCCGGGATTGTTGCTCTTGTTGCCGTCACGGTCAGTACCGCTGTCATTATCGGAGTTGCGGTTCATGTCCTGATCACGGTTCATGTCACCGCAATCCTGGTTCTGCTGCTGGTTTTGCGGAGCCATACAAGAAGGGGAAAGAAGGATAAAACATGGCTGGTGAGCCACGCCCTTATGACGGAACCGGACCCACCTCCTTACCGTTTTTGGCGCGCTAAAATTTCTGCTTCTCCCAGAGCGCAAAGAAGCGGCCCTTTTGGGCGTACAACTGGTCGAAACTCCCCTCCTCGCTGACACGTCCGTTCTCGATGACCACTATCCTGTCCATTTCCTTGATGGTGCTCAGGCGGTGAGCGATCACCACCGCCGTGACGGACTGGAAGAACTGCTTGAGCGAGTCCTGGATCTTCTCCTCGGACTCCACGTCCAGATGACTGGTAGCCTCGTCCAAAAAGAGGATGTCCGGCTGTTTGAAGATGGCACGGGCAATCCCCACGCGCTGCTTCTCCCCGCCGCTCAGCTTGATCCCCTTCTCCCCAATGTAGGTCTCTATCCCCTCCGGCATGCGGGGCAGAAAATCCGAGACGTGCGATACGTCCAAGGCCTGGCGCAGAAGTGTTTCATCGCCGGCTTTGTCGATATTGGCCAGCGTGATGTTGTCCCTGAGCGTGAAGTGGAACACCTCCGTGTCCTGCAACACCACCGCGGAATGCCTGAAGAATTCCTGGCGCTGTACATCCCTCAGCGGCACGCCGCCAATCAGCAACTGCCCCTCGTAACTTTCATGTTCCTTGAGCAGCAGCTTGAAGAGCGTGGACTTCCCCGCTCCGGAAACACCCACAATCCCCACCCTCTCGCCGCGGCGGATAGTGAGCGATATGTCGTGCAACACTTTCTTTTTACCGTAGGCAAAGGACAGATTCTGGATTTCGATGGACTTCCAGTCCGCGGGGTACGCAAGCTTTCCCTTACGGGTATCGATCACCACTTTTTCATCCAGGATCTCCACCATCCGCGTCACCCCGTAGGCGGCAATCAGGTAATCCAGCGCCACGCGGGACAGACGGTCAATCGCCTCCCAGAGATAGTTGAAGTACGTGTAGAAGAGCACCAAAAAGCCCACCTGCTGCTCCCCGTGCACGATCTTGTAGATGATGTAGAACGTGATCCCCAGGCGGAAAGACTGGGCGTAGAGCTGCATCAGAACATCGCGCGTGCGGAAAGCGGAGATGCGCTTTTTGATCTTCCCCATCAGCTCGTCGATGGTTTTGCGGACGATGGCCAGCAGACCCTCATGCATGCCCAGCACTTTGACGCTGCGCACGTTGCTGATGGCCTCGGACGCCACGCCCTGCAGATCCTCTTCCGCCTGGTTCACGATGTACGCGGCACGCCCCGCTCGCTGCGTGAGCATGTAGGACATGGCGCCAAAGGTGAACAAAAAGAACGTAGTGATGACCGCCACAGGACCGTCAAAGGCGATCAAAACCGGGATCATCCCAAAGAAGTAGACGAATGCGGACAGTGCATTATCAATCCAGATTCGGACGATGCGGTTGATACCCTCCCCTCCCCGCTGGATGCGCTTCAGCTTGTTGCCGCTGTTCTCTTTTTCGTGCCATGTGAGATCCAGACGCAGCAGGTGCGCCATGGCCTTGAGCTGCGCGTCCAATGCCGATTTTTCCGCCAGGTTGTACGCCAGGTACTGCGCCAGCTGCTCGGACACGTAGTGCCACACGGACGCCCCCACCCACAGCACAATGATGAACAGTAACCGGTCCAGCGGCATGCCCGGCTGGTACGTGGACAGGAAGTTCACGAGGGTGCTGAGTGCGTACGCGGGATAGAGCCAGATGATACTGCTGCTCAGTTCCAGAACGGTCGCCACCACAAAACGGGCCCGGTGGCCTTTTATGAGGATCCACAGATCCTTCATGGCGCGGAGCATGGGGCCTTTGGACTCCGGAATCTCCCCTTTCATGGGTGGAGTGTAGGAACTTTTTCACCGACGGTCTATTTTTACGCACACAAAATGTCAGGAGTTTTGCACTCTGTCACCATTCACGCAAAGACCACCTAAACGCTTTAAGCTGCACTACCGTCCGATCTGCGAACACGACGGTGCTGATGCCTATGGGCAGGCCTATTCTCTGGAGCCCCACTTTTTCTGGTATTTGCAGGAGGCAAATAGTTATCCAACATCTCTATCGGTTCTTTACCGCCAAAAAGCTCCGCAAGCTGCGGGTCTACTTCCATGGAATACTCTGCGTCAGACGGCCTTGTGGCATAGTCATGTGCAAGTTCCGCTAAATAGGCACGATACGGATCCACATACGTCGCGCAAAAATCTTGGATGGGTATCCGGTCGTCATCCGCAATGGTGCTCATTTTGATAAGCTTGAACAACGCGTCATCGTGGAGAAAATACCCTTCGCGACCGCCCACAACACGGGATATCGTCTCCCGGAGCTCCTGGCGTTTTTCTCGCAGAAACTGCGAGACATCGTCATTTTCCCCCCTGGAAAGTTCACGCGCATGACTCTCCATATCCCCCGCAATACCGGCCGCCTTCTCTAAAAACTGGGCGATCTTTCGGTTGTGTGTATTGTTGCTCATATAAATATTATATAATATTAGTATTATTTGTCAATATTTGACTAAACTCATAAGAGAAACAGTCCGATTCATGCGGTGAGGGGCTCGCGCATATTCAAGCTGCTATGATAGTACGGTGAAAACCGTTTTGCTCTGTCTCCACGGCTGGGGCGGCTCAAAGGAGTCGTTCACGGAACTCCGTGCGGCATTGGAAGGATCCGGAATCGAGATTCTCACACCGGATCTCCCCGGCTTTGGCAGCGAGCCCGAGCCGAAGGCGCCGTGGACGGTGGATGATTATGCAAACTGGGTGGTGGAGTGGATGAATAACCAGAAACGAATTACGAATAACGAATCACTCTTTATTCTTGGCCACTCCCATGGAGGCAGAATCGCGCTCACTCTTGCAGCACGTAAATCCCTCCCCATCTCCCATCTCTTCCTCTGCGCTTCCGCCGGCATCAAGCACCCCCGGCACATCAAGCGCGTCATCGGTCTCACGTTGGCCAAGAGCGGCAAGTTCTTTTTGTCCATTCCCGGTATCCGCGCGCTGCAACCCATCGGAAAGAAACTCCTCTACCGCTTGGTCCGCGTCCACGACTACGAGCAGGCCAGCCCCGTCATGCGACAGACGCTCATCAACGTGACGCAGAAGGACCTTCGCCCCCTGCTGCCACTCATCAACATCCCCACGGACATCTTCTGGGGCACCGCGGACGGCATGACGCCCGTGGCCGATGCGTACGTGATGCGAGACGCAATCAGGGGCAGTGCATTGCACGTCTATCCCGGCATTCGGCACCGGATTCACCGGGATAAGGCACCGGAGATCGCTGCCGTCATTAAAGCGAAGATTGCGCGTTCCTGATGCGGTATACTGCAAGACATGGCCAAGATCATCCTGCTGGCCCTCACTCTCCTCGCATGTGTCTCACCCGTGCTGACACTTGCGCGTTTATGGCAGATCAAAGAGTGGCGTTGGGACAGGCTCCGGGAACACTTTGAGCGCGAAGGATTTTTGGGACAGCTCTACGGAGTCATACGCCCCGTCATGCTCCTTGTGGGCGTGGTGGCTGCCATTCCCCTTTTCTTTTCCAGCCCCTACACCCTGCATCAGGTGGGCGACTGGGGCGTGGCCTATGACATGAGCGAACTGGCAGCCACGGTACTGGCCCTGCTCTCACTGCTTTTCCTCATCCAAATTGCCCGGCACAGGCAACCCATCCCCGTCTGGACCACCAAGGCATCCATCATCGTGTGCATCACGCTAGTTTTGGCGGAAGCGGCGGCGCTCTGGACCCTCACGTCCAATGAAACCACCCTGGTGCCGGGCATTGGCGGCAGTGCGTTCTTTCGCTCTGTGCTTCCTGCCGCGTGGAATTCCTACGGCACCCCCCGCAGGCTCTTTGGACTCATTCTCCTCCCCTACCTGGTCCCCGTTTTTTTATCTGCCGCATGGGCAATATTCTGGCCCATCGATCGCTTCATGAAAAAGCGCGTGATGGAAAAGGCGCGTCAAGTCCGTGCCAAACATACGGACGTCACGGTCATTGGCGTGACGGGAAGTGTAGGCAAGACGACAACGAAAGAACTCCTCGCCTGCGTACTACAGGATCTAAAACCCATGGTAACGCCAGCCTATGTAAACAGTGAAATAGGCGTAGCACAGTGGCTTTTACAGCAAAGCTCATCGCTCACAGCTCATCGCTCACAGCTCCTCATCGCCGAAATGGGCGCGTACAAGCGCGGGGAAATCGCCACCATGTGCCGGTATGTGCAGCCGACAATAGGTGTGGTCACCGCGGTATCCGAGCAGCATGTGGCGCTTTTTGGATCTCTGCAGAACGTCTTTGAAGCAAAGTCTGAGCTGATTCGCTCCCTGCCCCCCAACGGCCACGCGTATCTCAATGGCGACAATGCTCTCGCGCGCAAGATGCTGGAAGTCTCCCCCGCCCCCGTGACTATTGTGGGGACAGGCGGAAATGCGGATGTGGAGGCTTTTGAGATAGAAGAGACGCCCACGGGCATCCGTTTCCGTGCATTAAACGTGGTGTTTGATGTGCCCTTCTTTGGCACGCATAACGTCACCAATATCTTGCTTGCACTCAGCGTGGGCGTGGACCTGGGCGTGCAGCCCCTGCGCATGCGCGAGCATCTCAAATCTTTCGCCCCTCCCAGCAAGACCTTCCACGTCCGCACGCAGGACGGCGTGCGCATCCTGGACGACACGCACAACAGCAGTGCCGCAGGCATCAAGGCCGCCATAGCCTGGGCCAAGACGCAGCCGGAAAAAAGGAAAACCCTTGTGATGTCGGGACTGATAGAAATGGGGGAAATGCAGGCTCCGGCAGAGCGCCAGTTGGGTTTGCTTGCATCCGGAGTGTTTGACCAGATCATCGTGCTGGACCCCATGAGCGCAAAACACATGCGCGAGGGCGGGGCGACCAGCGCGCAGACATCCGTAATGACATCGTCAGTACACTCTGGCGACTTGCTTGTCTGCGTGGGCCGGATACCAACCATTGTTCTTCAGAGAATTCTCTCAAAATGACTTCCTGCCTTCCTGTCCTTCTGCCAGCTTGTCCTCGATGCGCGTGATCCACCACACTTTCGGCCCCCTTGCAGACGCGCGGCAGTGCATGCTTTCCCTCTGGCTCCTCTGCAGACCATGGAAATGGAAGAACGGCATGGAGCGTCTGCTGCTCCGCCGTTCCCTCACGGAACATTTTTCCGCCCCCGTGTATCTCTTCGCCTCAGGTCGCGAGGCACTGCTGGCATTCTTTCGTTCGCTGAATCTTGCCGAAGGTGATGAAGTGATCGTACAGGGATACACCTGCGTGGTGATTCCCAATGCGGTGATCGCGGCGGGAGCAAAGCCCGTCTTCGTGGATATCGAGAAAGATACCCTCAGCCTGGATGTCCATGCCGTGGAAAAGGCGCTCACCCCCCGCACGCGCGTGGTGGTCTGCCAGCATACTTTTGGACTGCCGGCACCGCTGCAGGAACTGCGCGATCTCTGCTCACGCCACAACGTAATTCTCATAGAAGACTGCGCGCATGTGATCCCAGACCAGGTCCGCGAGGGCGACGTGGGAGGGACGGGCGGCGCTGTGCTGCTCAGCTTTGGCCGTGACAAGGCCGTCTCCGGAATAACCGGCGGGGCCTTGGTCTGCCGGACGCCACACGCGGAAGAGTCCCTGGGCAAATTGGAAGTGGCCGCCACGGACCTCAGTTTCTTCACCATCAAACGGTATCTGCTCTACCCCCTCCTCTACCGCGTTGCCCGTCCGGTGTACGGGGTGTGGCTGGGGAAAGCCATACTCAAGGCTGCATCTATCCTTCGCTTATTGCCCCCCATCGTGACGAACAAGGAAAAAGAGGGGAAACAATCCCCCAAACTCCATGCGCTACCCAATGCCTGCGCCATGCTGGCTCTGCAGCAGCTGCGCCGGCTGCAGTACATCAACGCGCATCGCAGGTCACTCGTGCGCTATTACCTGGAGCAATCGGCGGCGCACGGATGGCCGGTTCTGCACGGCATCCATGCCGATGCCCCGCTGCAAAAGTACCCGCTCTTTGTGGAAGGCGCGGAACGGATCCGGCGGGAACTGAAAAAGCGGAACGTCCACCTGTACGACGGCTGGACGGGCTGCGTGGTCTGCCCGGAGGCGGCGGACGCCTGCGCCGTGGGCTACCGGGACGGCGATGATCCCCGGGCCGAAGACGTGTGCGAGCAGATTCTCTGCTTTCCTACCCATCCCGGAACAACCCGCAAAGACGCGGAGCGCCTGGTCCGGGCTTTTGCTACCATAAACCGGTGACGATTACCGAAGCCACAAACGCCGCGGAATGGGATGCTTTCCTGTGCACGCAGCAGTACCGGCCTTTCCTCCAGAGTTGGGCCATGGGCGAGGTGTATAAGCGCGTCAGACAGGAGCCCGTACGGTTGATGGTGAGAGACGGGGAGAAAATTGTAGGCATCTGTTTTGGACACGTCGTCCCCGCGCGCCGCGGCAGGCACTTGAGCATTCCCTACGGCCCGCTCCTGGCGCCCACCTCCCCCGCCCTGCCCGAGCTGCTAGAAAAACTGAAGGAGATTGGACGCCAAAAACACTGCGCATTCATCCGCATGAGTCCTTTTTGGGAAAAAGATTCGGCAGCGACAGTTCCGGGTGCGACTGAATCGCCCCTACATCTATTGGCAGAACATCTTTGGTATCTTCCACTTGTCACGTCCGATCCTTGGCAACAAATAACAAATAACGAACAACGAACAACGAAACCCCTGACTGAAGAATTCCTTTTCTCCAACTTCCGATCGACCACCCGCAACCTGATCCGCCGGGCGGAAAAGGAAGGAGTGACGATCGAACGCTCGCAAAACCCCACCGCCGACCTGACGCAGTTCATCGCCCTGCATGAGGAAACGCGCAAGCGCCACGGTTTCACGCCCTACACCAACAGCTTCTTCCGCGCGCAGATGGAGGAGTTTGCAAAAACAGGAAATGCGACGCTCTACATGGCGCGCTATCAGGGGGAAATCATCGCATCATCCATGCATGTGCATATGAGCGGGGAAACCAGCTACCACCACGGTGCGAGCACGCATAAATATCAGAAAATTCCGGCAAGCTATCTGCTTCAGTGGACGGCCATCCGTGACGCGCTCAGGCGCGGGGACCATGTCTATAACTTCTGGGGCATCGCACCCGGGGGCAGCGGGGATACGCCCATTGTGAAAAAGCATCCGTTTGCAGGCGTCACGTTATTCAAGACGGGCTTTGGCGGTCGGCTCCTGGAGCTCACGCATTGCCGTGATATTCCCCTCAGCAACCGTTATTACCTTACGAAGGCTATAGAGGTCCTCCGGAAGTGGAAGCGGGGGTTTTAAGCCCAAAAAAGAAGAAATGGAAAGTAAAATATTCTTTTTTGTCTTTGGTCCCGTGATCTCTTTTCTCTTTTCACTTTTCTCTACTACGCTTCCTCCATGCCCACTAAAAAAACCACTACTGATGTTCTGAATGCGACCGAACCCAAGACGCATGAGGAGATACTTCTGGAAAAGATCGACGAGATTTCCCTGCACCTCAAAAACCTGGACCGTCGTGACAAGATGCGCACATGGGGAGGGTTTGTGCGTGGGATTATCAGCCTGATTCCCGTTATCCTGCTGGTCCTGGGAGCCTGGTATGCGTATTCCAATATCGACGAGCTCATCACGCGTATCACCAGCGAGACCACGCGCCAGATGATGCAGTTTGTGCCGGGGCGGGGCGGGAGCGGAAGCTCCAGCAGCGGCAGCGGATTCTTCCAACAGCTGCAGGACGTGCTCAAGAAATAAAAAAAGGAACCGGGCTCTTCAACCCAGTTCCTCCGGTGCCGGTCCCAGGCACCCTATTTCAACAGTTTCACCACATCCGCCGCAGCCATGCCCCCGTTGACGGTGTAGCTGGGCAGGCGCAGGAATTGATCGCGGGAGAAGCTGCCATCCGGTGCGCTGCCAATCCCAAACAGGTAGCCCGCTTTGCGTGCCTCCTCCATCACGCGCTCATTCACCCCGCCCTGGGGGTACAGAACCGCAAACACACTCTGGTGGGCGCTGTCTTCAATCAATTTGCGGCTCTGGTTCAATTCCAGTTGTGTCTGGGGTTGCGTGAGCGTGCGGAGATCGTCACCCGTGTGACCCATGGATTGCACGTCCAGGCCGTTGGCGGCCAGCGTAAGGAGCAGTTTCTCGCTGATGCCGGAAAGCCCCACTGTGTGCGTGGCCAGGAAGAGCGTGGCGGTTCCCCCGGCGCCCGTCACGGCATCGCTCACTTGCTTGGCGTTCTCTGGGGTAATGCCGGAAATGGCCAAGATCACGCTCTTGGGAGCCAAGCGGACGTCGCGCACTTCCTGCGTGAGGACGATGTTCTGGAGATCCTTGAAGGTGATGAGATGCGCACCGGCGGCCTTGAGCGCGGCAATGTGCTGCGGAAGAGCGGCGATCATTCCATCCGTGCTCACGTCATAGTGGAGGATGGATAATTGGTAATTGTCCTGGCGCACCAGGAACGCGGGCTTGAACGGCGCCAGGAATTGCATGGAGACATATCCCTCCTTTCCTTCAAAGGCCACACGTGCCCAATCCTTGTCCGTGCTGAGCGGGCGGACAAACGCCTGACCCGGAATCTCCCCCATTTTCTCGCTGCCGGAATCCGGTGACGTGCGGACGTTCACGAATCCGTAATTGACGAAGTAAATACCGTCAAAAGCCTTCTGTTCATCCTTGAGCTTTTCCTCCGGCACCAGTTTTGCGATGTACTGTGCGGACACATATCCCTCCTTCCCCTCCGGCAGGCTGATCTTGGCCCAGCCCGCGTTCACAAACTCCGCCACCGTCACCATGTCCCCCTGGTTCAGCTTGGTCACGAACGCCCCCCCGACGTTGGGCGTGCTGCGGACATTCAGGAACGTGTTCACCACGCGGTAGGCGTTGCCGGCCTGCGTTCCGCCTCCCATACGGAGCGCATCGTAGGTCCGGACCAGGTCCGCATCGGCCGTGGCCACCGTACCGCTAGCCGTGGAACCCAACATGGTTTCCCCGCTTTCCGTAGCGGTTTCCGAAGCAAGCGAGGCAACGGATCCCGATGCCGTCACCGCGGTGCTTGCATCGCGCAGCCTTTCCGCGTCCTCCGCGGTAAAGGTGTCCTGCTGCTCACTGGTCTCCGGCCCGCGGACGCTACTGCAGCCCGTGACGAAGAGGAGCCCGAAGCAGGCGATGATAAGGAACGCGACGATCGGCCCCTGGGCGGAGGACGATTGTCGGGAGACGGACCGCGAGCGGTACATGGGTAAGGGGGGGAAGGGAGGATGGGAATGAAAAAACGCTTATTACATGCGCTCCGGGAGACGGAGCGTGAGGAGTTGGGCGCCGCAGTTCAGAACATCGGCGAAGATGGACACGAGGAGGAGCCGTTGGGAGCGGATCTCCCCCTCAGATTTGAGGATGGGGTCAGCGTTGTAGAAGGCGTTGAAGTCCTGACAGAGCGTGTACAGGTACGTGGCCAGCTTGTGGGGCATCGCGTTCTCCCGCGCGTCCTCCAGCACGGCCGGAAACTGCAGAAGCGTGCGTAGAAGCGTGCGCTCGTGCTGGCTACATGCCTGGGCGTTTTTCACAGAAGGGGTCTTGGAGATTTCGGCTTTCCGCAGCACGGATTTGGCACGTGCAAAGGTGTATTGCAGATAGGGCGCCGAGTTGCCGTCAAAGCTCAGCATCTTCGCCCAGTCAAAGACGATATCCATCTTCCGGTTCTGACTGAGAATGCCGTAGACCAATGCCCCCACCCCCATCATCTCCGCCAGCACGGCAGGATCGTCCGTCTGGATTTCACCGTGTTCCTTGAGCACTTCCTTCGCCTCGGTCACGGACTCGTCCAACACCTCCTCCAATTTAAGGATGTTCCCCTTTCGCGTGCTCATTTTCTTGTCGGCAAATCGCATGCGGCCAAAGAGCACATTCTCAAAGTGCGGCAACGTCCATCCCAGTTTTTTACAGGTTTCCACCAACTGCTCAAAGTGCAGTTTTTGGGCAATGTCCGTAAAGATCAGAATCGATTGGGGCTTGTACGTATCCATGCGGTAACGCATTTGGGCTAGGTCACGCGTGGAGTACAGCGTGCCGCCATCACCCTTAAGCACCATGTACGGCGGCAGGTTGGATTCTTCCGAAAACTCGACAATGAGTGCGCCTTCCTTCCCCTCCGTGAAGACCCCCTTTTTCTTTCCTTCCGTGAGCACGGGCTCCATCTTGTCCTCGTAAAAACTCTCCCCCAGATCCAGGTCAAAGTGGACGGAGAGCCTCTGGTAGATGGGCTGCAACGTCTCCTTGGTCACGGCCAGAACATCACTCCAGAACGCGCGCATCTCTGCATCGCCTTCTTCCAGCTTCCGGAACGCCGCGCGCCCCTGATCTTCCAATGAAGGATCTTTTTCCGCTTCGTCATGGAATTTGACGTACAGATCCAACAGCCCGGAAAGCTGCAGATCCTTGGCCGTCTTCCCCTTCCCCCACTTCTGCATGGCCACAGCCAGTTTTCCAAATTGCGATCCCCAATCCCCCAGGTAATTCCAACGGATGACCGGGTACCCCAGGTGTTCATAGAGGTTACTGACCGCCTGACCCACCACCGTCCCGATGAGGTGATGGATACCGAGCGGCTTGGCGATGTTGGGCTGTGAGTACTCGATGATCACCGGTGGCTCCTTGCGCGTGGGCAAGGGTGTGACTGAGGCGTGTGCGTGGGAGACGGCATCCAAAAGTTGCGACGGTGTCAGCCAGACGTTCACATATCCGGCACCGGCCACTTCCGCTTTCTCCACATCTTTGAGCGACGACAATTCTCTCACAATCGCATCCGCCACATCCCGCGGCTTCACCCCCGCTTCTTTGGCTACCTGAAGGGCAATACTTGAAGACAAGTCCCCAAAATTCGCCTCCCGAGGATGCGTCCAGACAATTGCGGCGTTCTTGATGGAGAACTGTTTTTGAAGGACCTCTGTCGCCTTTTTTGTACCGGATGTAAACACGTTCACACAGGGATGAGTCGAACAAAAGTCCTACTCGGGGGAATGCGGCAACTGTAACGCAAAAGAATGGCACAGCTAGTTGAAACAAAAATTTGATCTTGCACACAGAAAATGCTCGTGTTTTGAACACAATTTGTGTGCACGAGCGTCCACCTTGCGAATATTTCGATTGAGTACAAAGTGAGAACGAGTGACGAAACACAAATTTTTTCACTCTCACTTTTGCTTACACTACAGCGAAAAACATCGTGCACAGACTGTGTTCTTCTGCTATACTATGAAGAAATGTACAACAAACGTTCGCTCACGTTTTTGGCACTCGCAAGCACTGCATTTTTGACACTCAATGCATGTGGCAAAACCTCTTCCACTCCCGCGCAGACAGGCGCGAGTACCGTGAAAGTGTCCGGCGCGGTGAGTGCCGTCACGCACACGCTGGAAGTGGCAACGCAGACCGCGATGGCGGTGCGCCCCGCGGCACTCCTCTCCATCTACGTCACCACCAGTTTGGCGGACGGATCCGTGATCCCCGTCTCCGCCGCAAAGGCAGGTGTGGAAGCGCAGATGGCCTTGCATGCGCAGCCCACGGATTCGCAAATTGACTCTCTTTACCAGCTTCTGGACGAGTTTGGCGCTGTGCTCTCCGTGGATATCCCGGACATGCTCAACCGTAGTTCTGACCGCGCGCATGCGCTGGATGCGTACGTGCAGGGACTCACCAACGTGACAGAACGCGCGCGCCGCAGGCAGAGCGGCATTGAGGACGACATCACCGCACTCAAGCAGAAGGTGAAGGACCAGAAGGCCGTCGTGAAGGACATGGACAAACAGGTCAAAGACGCAGCAAAGCTGAATGACTTCACGACCGTGGGTGCAAAGCGGCAGGAGCTGGCCACCGAGCAGGCCACGCTCACGGATCTGCAGTCGCAGCTGGAGGAAAGCACGGATCTGCAGGAACAGTTTGCGTCGCTTGTGGACCTTGCCGGCCAGCGGCTCACCGCCGTGAATGCCAACCGCGAGGCGCTCATTGCCGGCATCCATGTGACGGACATGCCGGGCATTGACGAGTTGGGCGTGATCCAGAGCCGGAGCAAGCGCGGGTCAACTACCCGCAAGAGCGGCGGTTTGCAGCCCTTTGGCGGTCTTTAAACCGCGTTTCTACGCCTTCCGGAAAAGGGCTTTTTCTGCTATAATTATGTGATTTCTCCGTACCGTCTTTTGGACGCCACACCCACACCCAATATCGGCAATCCCCTGCTCTACGCCATCGATGACCTTCTGGGTCTCCACAAGAACATCGAGGAGGTGCTGGACCCCAACGCGGAGAGCAAGGCGCTGACGGAAGAGGACCGCAAAACCCTGAAACTTTACGAGGAGGGCCTGCAGAAAGTGCTGGATATCATTGCGCCCTCGGCCATGGAAGTGAAGACCGGCGAGGTGATTCTGGGCGACCTGCACGCGCGCACGCTCTATGTATACAACTGGCCCAACTACATCTACCCCAACTGGCTCTCGCAGCTGGTGAATTTTGACGCCAAGATGGAGATCAGCCACTTCATCTACCCCAGCAGCAACGCCGCCATCATGCGCATGCTCCGCCGCAAGGTTGCGGAACTCCGGAGCTCCATCCGTATGCTGGAGCAACGGGGCATCGTGCGTGATCCCACGCTGGAGGCAGCCCTCCAGGATGCGGAGGAACTGCGCGACCTGCTGGCACGCGGCCGCGAGAAGCTCTTCCAGTTTGGCATGTACGTGACGCTCTACAGTGACGATCCGGAGAAACTCAAGAAGCTCCAGACTGACATTGAATCCGTCCTGGGCGGACGCCTGGTGCTCACCAAGCCCGCGTTCTTCCAGATGGAGCACGCATGGACCAGCACCCTGCCCATCGCTCTGGACGAGCTGGAGATCAACCGGAACATGAACACGTCGCCGCTGGCGACCAGCTTCCCCTTCTCCAGTTCCGACCTCACGGACGACCACGGCATCTTGTACGGCATCAACCGCCACAATGACAGCTTGGTGATCTTTGACCGCTTTGACCTCCCTAACGCCAACTGCAACGTCTTTGCCACGTCCGGCGCCGGTAAGTCCTTCACCGTCAAGCTGGAAATCCTGCGCTCGCTGATGTTCGGCACGGATGTGCTGGTGATTGACCCGGAAAACGAATACGCCGAGCTCTGCAAGACCGTGGGCGGTTCCTTTGTGCCGCTCTCGCTCCAGAGCAGCTTCCGCATCAACCCGTTTGACCTGCCCAAGGCCATCCGCGGTGACGAGGCGGAGGTGGGTGAGGTGCTCCGCGCGGCCGCCATCAACCTGCACGGCCTGTTCCGCCTGATGCTGGGCACGCTGACACCGGCGGAAGACGGCATTTTGGACAAGGCGATCCTGGACACCTACGCCCTCAAGGGCATTACGCTGGAGACCAAGGAACCCGGTTCCATTGAACCCCCTACCCTGCATGATCTGGTGGACGTACTGGAATCCACGCAGGGTGGCGAGAATATGGCCAAAATCCTGCAGAAGTACACCAGCGGAAGCTTTGCAGGCTTGTTCGACAAGCCCACGAACGTGGAGCTGGAGAACCAGATGGTCGTCTTCCAGATCCGCGACCTGGAGGAACAGCTGCGCCCCATTGCCATCTACATCGTCCTGAACCACCTCTGGAACATCGTCCGCACGGAGATGAAGAAGCGGTTCCTGGTGATTGATGAAGCCTGGAACCTGATGCAGTTTGAGGACTCCGCCAAATTCCTCTACGGCATCGTGAAGCGCGCCCGCAAGTACTACCTGGGCATCACCACCATCACGCAGGACGTGGATGACTTTGTCACCAGCCCCTACGGCAAGCCGATCATCACCAACTCCGGCCTCCAGGTGCTGCTCAAGCAATCCGCCTCCGCCGTGGATGAGCTCCAGAAGCTCTTCTACCTCACGGAAGGTGAAAAGGAGATTCTCTTAAACTCCGGCGTGGGCCAGGGCATCTTCTTTGCGGGTAACAAGCACGTGGCTATTCAAATCATTGCCAGCCCCGAGGAAACGGCCGTGATCACCACCAAGCCGGAAGAAGTGATGGCGCGCCAGAAGCTGATGGAAATGCCCAAAAAGGAGGATAAGCTGCCCGTGACGCAGGGTGCAGGGCAAACGCTTGCACAGGGAACCGAGGGTACCAAAGGGACCGACGGGACCGAGGTGAAACAACCTGACACAGCAACATCGACTTCATCACCCAATGAGACAACGCCTCAATCGTAAGACACTTTGGTGCCCTTGGTCGCCTCGGTCGCTTCGGTCACTTTTCGTCCACCACCTTCCACCGCATCTCCGGCTGGAGTTTTCCCGGTAACGCAAAACCTGCAGCTTTCTTGTGCCCTCCTCCGCTGAACTTGCCCGCCATGGCGGAGACATCCACGTCATCACGGAGGGTGCGCAGCGACCCCTTCACCTTGCCGTCACGTTCGCTTAAGACCAGAGAGAATTTCATGCCCGGAACCGCGTTCACGTAGTCGATGGCGCCGGTGAGCTCGCTGTAATCGGCACCCGTAGCGCGGAAATCCCCCTCCGTGACTGCAGAGATGGCGCCACCCTCATCCGTGAGGGAGATTTTCTCCAGCACCCTGCCCCAGAGCCTGAGCGTGCTCACTTTGGCACTGCGGAAGACCGCCGTGACCACCTCCTGCTGCCGCGCCCCCGCGCGGATGAGCGCTGCGATGGTCCTGTAGACCGCCGGAACGGTATTACTGTGGAGAAGGCCGCCGGTATCCGTATAGACACCCGTAAGCAGGCACGTGGCGACGTTTGCAGACACGGTCCACTGCATCTCCCGGGCAAAACCGCACAGGACTTCGCACGTTGAACTCATATCCAAAACAAAATTGACCGTACCGAAGCGCGGATTGCTGTAGTGGTGGTCAAAGACGAGGGTTTTATACGTGCCGTCAAAGAGCTGGGGGAACTCCTCGTGCAGCTCCGTAAGCTTGGGTTCCGCACAGTCCACAAAAATCACCAGCGTGCCCTCCGGATCAGGCAGGGAGGCGATGGGGCTCACGCGGAAAGCCCCTGGCAGAAAACGGAACGTGGCGGGCACTTCGTCCACGCAATGCATGGAGATTTCTTTATCGGGATAGGCTTCTTCCAGCAGGAGACCTATACCCAGCACCGAACCGATAGCATCCCCGTCCGGCGCTCGGTGACAGACGCAAAGGCAGCGGCGCGCCGTGGTGATGAGTTCGCGTGCCGCCGTGACGTCCGCTTGGTTGAACATAGAAAAGGGGCCGAGTGTCGCATTGAGAAGAAGCTGCGGCAACGGAGTGAGGTTGCGGAGTAATACGAAGTGTCATCCGATGATCATTGGAAGTAGTGAAGAGACACGAAACACAGAAATAACCAGTCATACAAAAAATACTTTTGCATTTTGGAGAAATGAACATTTGAAACTTTATTGTTTCGTGTCTCTTCGGTCTTTTTTCAAGGACTCCTCAATCAATTGTTCCACTCTATTCCCCTGCTCTGACAGTCTATCGATCTTGAAACGCACTTTGGGCGTCCTGTGTGTTTCCAGTTTTCCCAATTCCTTCCGGAGCCTTACCGCTTCCCCCTGTAAAAACTCCAGTGCCAGTTCCGGTTCCTTGAGCGCCGTGATCAGAACGGTCACATACGAGAGATCATCGGAGATTTCTATCTCCGTAATGTTCACCACGCCGCATTCCTGGGGACACATGCGGAGAGCGGGCGCCAGAAGGCGTCGCATTTCCGTGCCGAGCATGGCGGATCTGTGCTTCATGCGTGAGCGGAGTGTACACTGACGCAAATGACAGCGCTCGAGATCGTCTTCTGCGGCACCTCCCCCTTCGCCGTCCCCAGCCTGAAAGCTCTGGCGGCCGATCCCGCTTTCCGCATTGCCGCCGTCATCACACAACCGGATAGGCCCGTGGGGCGCAGTCAGGAACTGACCCCTCCCGCAGTGAAAGTGGCGGCGCAGGAGCTCCAATTGCCCGTTCTGCAGCCGGAGAACATCAATACCCTGGTTTCGTCAGACGGTCCTGTGGGAATACCTCTCTGTGATTTCCTCGTCGTGGTCTCCTACGGACAGCTCCTCACGGAGGAAGTGCTGCAGTATCCCCTTACCGCAGCCGTCAACGTGCACGCCTCGCTGTTGCCGCACCTTCGCGGGGCCTCCCCCATCCAGAGCGCCATGCTTTTGGGGGACACAGCAACCGGAGTGACGGTCCAAAAGATGGTCCGCGAACTGGATGCAGGCGCCATCCTGGGCCAGGAACGCGTAGCCATAGGCCCCATGGAGACGGCACCGGAGCTCCACGATCGCCTGGCGGACCTGGGCGCCGCGCTGCTGGTTCGCACACTCAAGGCACCATTGCAGCCGCAAGAGCAGGATCCTGTACTGGTGACGCACTGCAAAAAACTGTCCCGCGAAGACGGCGTGGTGGATATAGACACCATGACGGCGGCAGAGATCGACCGCAGGGTACGGGCTCTGACCCCGTGGCCCGGCGTGCGCGTGATAGGCAAGAATAAAGAAGAGATGAAACTTCTCCACACAAGCCTCTCCCCCGCCCCAGAAGCACTGCCCGTGGAATGCAAAGACGGAACAACGCTGTATTTAGTGAGCGTCCAGGTGCCCGGAGGCAAGCCCATGAGCGGTCAAGCGTGGGAACGGGGGGCAAAAAAATAACCGAGGGAACGCCTCGGTTACTTGGGTCACATGGGTCCCCTAGGTCACACCAATTTGGTCTTCATTTCGTTCAAGGCGTTGATGAACTGGTCCAGATCCTCCACATCGAACATGATGGTGGTTTTCTGGCCCCCGCGGGACTTTTCGCTGACCTTGAAGAACTTGCCGTTACCGGACTGCTTCAGGTCAATGTAGAA
>CAYMAT010000023.1:0-19930 GCA_964388495.1 uncultured Candidatus Peribacteria bacterium | reverse complement strand
GGTTGACCGCATCCAGGTGGGACTCCTCCATGTATGCCGAGAAAAGCAGGAACGCGGCGAGAGCGGCGGACCCCACGGCGTAGCCCTTGGTGAGAGCCTTGGTGGTGTTGCCCGCGGCATCCAATTCGTCCGTCACGGCGCGCATGTTTTCCGGACACTTGGACATCTCCACTACTCCTCCGGCGTTGTCCGTGATGGGGCCGAACATGTCCATGGCCAACACGTAGCTGACCACGGAAAGCATTCCCATGGTGGCCACGGCAGTGCCGTACAGGCCGCCGTTGTGGATGCCCGTCTGTTCGCCCAACCAGTAGGACACGAAGAGCGATACACACACTGTCAGTACAGTGAGACCCGTGGACTCCATACCAATTGCCATACCGGAGATGATGTTGGTGGCAGGACCGGTGGTGGAGGCCTGCGCAATGGCGCGGACCGGGCGGTGATTCTTGCTGGTGTAGTAGTCCGTGATGTAGAGGAAAGCCACGCTGGTCAGAACTCCCAAGAGACCGCAGACGAAGAACCAGATGCTGGTGCCGTCCGCGCTAGCCGTCTGAGCGTTGAGCATGTACTTGGTAACGAAGAAGAGGGCGATGGTGGAGAGGATGGCCGTGACCCAGAAACCGCGGGTCATCGCCTTCATGGGCTCCTCACCCTGTTTAGCCTTCACGCAGTAGACACCGATAACGCCAGCGATGAGACCAATGGCGCCAAAGACGAGCGGGAAGAGGATGCCCTTGATGCCGAAATACGGGTAGAGCGCGACACCCAGGACCATCGCACCCACGTTCTCCGCGGAGATGGACTCAAAGAGGTCCGCACCGCGACCTGCACAGTCACCCACGTTGTCTCCCACCAGGTCAGCAATCACGGCGGGGTTGCGGGGATCATCTTCCGGAATACCGGCCTCGATCTTGCCCACCAGGTCTGCACCCACGTCCGCGGCCTTGGTGTAGATACCGCCGCCCAGCTGGGCGAAGAGGGCCACAAAGCTGGCGCCGAATCCGTAACCCACGATCAGGCGGGGGATCTCCTGCACCTCCACGTTCATGCCCACGCGGTAGAGGAGATAGAGGGCGCTGATACCCAAGAGGGACAGGGACGTGATGACGATGGCGGACACCGTGCCGCCGCGCAGTGCCATCTGGAGAGAGGCATTGAGGCCTTTCTCCGCCGTGGCTGCCGTCTTGATGTTCGTCTTGGTGGCCACCACCATGCTGACGACGCCCGAGAGGCCGGAGAAGAACGCTCCCAACAGGAACGCGCCGCCGGTCTCCAGACCTTGCGACCAGTTACCCGTGGCTGCGTAAATGACGATCATGCCCAGAGCCACCGCGAGCGACAACCAGGTGATGGTGTTGTACTGGCGGCGGATGAAGGCGCGCGCACCCGTGGCGATGGCGCCGGCCACTTTCTGCATGCCGGGGGTGCCGTCCGGAGCGGCTTTGACCTGGGACCAGAAGACCAGACTGTAGAAAAGACCGAGCACGGCCACAACGGGGGCACCGAGCTCGAGAAGGAGGGTGGAATCGCCCATAAAGGGAAAGGGAGAAAAGTACAGGAAGAAGGACCGGCCACCGGGCCGCTATATGAGGGAAAGACTAGAGATGTGAGCCAAAAAGTCAATCTTGGAGGTTTGAGGTTTCAGAAACCAGGGGGGAATGAAGGAAGGAACAATCAAGAATAGTTTCTCTTTCATCCGCAAACTTCTCCTGCGCTTACTTGGCATTTGAATCCTGGAACCTATCATATCCCCGTGCCTGCAAAACAAGACGATCGGCTGAGCGTCCTCCGTAAAAGAGTCGCCACCTCCCCCACCGACCCCGGCATTTACCGGTGGCTGGATGAGAATGGCCGTGTCCTTTATGTGGGAAAGGCCAAGAACCTGAGGAAACGATTGGGTTCCTACGTGCGAGAACAGAAGACAAAGGGGCCGTGGCGGCGGGACTTCCAAGGACAGATCGCAGACTTTGATGTGACGGTGACGCGTACGGAACTGGAGGCGCTGATGTTGGAGACCAACCTGATCAAGCAGCTGCGCCCCAAGTACAACGTGCTCATGAAGGATGACAAGAATTACCTCTTCATCCGCGTGACGCTCAAAGACCCGTACCCGCGCGTGGAGACCGTACGCAAGATGACGGAAGACGGATCCAAATTTTTCGGCCCTTATCTGAACAGTTACGAGGCCTACGAGACACTCGACATGCTGCATGAGATTTTGGGCTACCGTGCGTGCAAGGAATCGGTCAACGCGCTGAACAAAGATCCGGAGAACGGCCTGAAGAAACTGCGACCCTGCCTGGAATACCAGATCGGAAAATGCTGCGGCCTGTGCGCGGGCGTGGTGAGCCACGCGGAATACCGGAGTCGCATCGACATGCTGGTGGAGTACCTGCGCGGCAAAAAAGACGCGATCCGCACGGCGCTGACGGAAAAGATGCACGCAGCGGCAAAGGACCGGAAGTTTGAAAAGGCGGCCAAGCTCCGCAACTACCTTTTGATGCTGGAAGGAAAGAAAGAGGCGCAGGTGGCGACGGACACGACGGGCGAAGACAGCGACGTGATTGGCGTGGCGCTCTTGTCCGGTCGCGCACACGTGGTGATCCTCCACAGGCGCAACGGAAAACTGATGGGCGAGGCGCACTTTGCACTTTCGGGCAAAGCGGAGTCCGTCTGCAGCGTCCTCGAACAATTTCTCCCCCAATACTACGGTGAAGGTCACGAGATCCCGGACATGATCCTGCTCCCGGAGACACTGGACGATGACGGCGCCATGCATGAATTTTTGCGCGAAAAACGCGGAAAGAACCTGCAGCTGATCATCCCGGAGCGCGGGCGAAAGTCGCATCTCCTGATGCTGGCGGAAAAAAACGCCGCGGAGAAAGCGCGCCAGCAGGAACTGAAATGGGAAGCCGAGGAGCGCAACACCGCCGGCGCGGTGGAAGACCTCAAAGAGATTCTGAATCTGCCCGCGGCCCCCAGGCGCATAGAAGGCTACGACATCAGCCACCTGGGCGGCACGGAGACCGTGGGAAGCATGGTGGTGGCATGCGATGGTAAAGCCAAAAACGACCAATACCGGTCCTTTACCATCCGTACGCTCAAGTCCGGCGATATTGACGACTACAAGGCGCTGCAGGAGGTGCTCAAGCGGCGCCTGCGACACCTCACGGAAGACCTCAAGAGCGACGTGGCGCAATGGAAAGAAAAGGGACTGGAGATCCGTAAAGCCAAAAAGGCGGAGGCGCATGCCATCGCTGAAATCAGAAGTAATCTGGACCTCCCCGTGGGTGAGGACGAATACAAAGACGTGTGGGTGGCGGCGCAGGAGGGCGAGGTGATCGCGATGGCGAAGATCGACTCCTTGGGCAAACTCCAGGTGCTGCGTTCATGGAGCACCCCGGAGCGCGCGGATGACGGGTTGGAACAGGTGGTGGTACGCGCGGTGCTCAAGACCCTCAAAAAAGGAAAGATTTACCTGACCGTACGGAAGGAGCGGGAGGAATATTTTGCAGGCGCGGGATTCCGCTACCTGGTGGAGGCGCCGGACGTGCTGGGAATGACGAATGGTATGGTGCACATGCTGTGGGAGGCGGCGCAGAACAAGGTGGACAAGTCACTCTCGTCCAAACCGGATTTGATCATGATCGACGGCGGAAAGGGGCAGCTGAACGCCGTGGTGGACGTGCTGCTTGCCACGGGACTAACCATCCCCGTGATTGGCTTGGCTAAGCGCGAGGAGGAGGTTTTTGTCCCCGGCAGGCCCGACCCCATCCCGTTCCCGTCTGATTCCCCGGCCAAGTTCCTGTTGATGCGCCTGCGCGACGAGGCTCACCGGTTCTCCAACCGTCACCGCGAGACGCGACTCAAGCACACGGCCACCGCCTCGGCACTGATGGACATCCCCGGCATAGGCGAGGAGACGATGAAGAAATTATTCTCCCGGTTTGGCTCCATGAGTGGGATGAAGGAAGCTACGGACGATGAATTGCTCCAGATCGTGACTGCACCGCAGCTGCGTGCTCTGCGTGAAAATCTCTAAAGAAATGTTTCACACCGGTGTACAGAGACAGCAAAGCAAAAAGTGGAAACATTTGTAGCGGCTAAACGTCTTCTACTGTAGATTTCAATTCTCTTCCCCACGTACCTATGCGCAAAGTTTCTCTTCTCCTCAGCACCATGGGCGGCGCCCTGGCCGGCTATCTTCTGACCAACGACAAAGTCCGCAAGGAATTGAGCACGGCCAAGGATGCAGAAGCCGCAGCCAAAATCCTGGGACAGAACCTGATGAAAGACGGCAAGAAAATCGCCAAGGAGGCACAGGCGTTCATTGAAAGCGACGACGTCCAGAAGAACCTCAAGAAGGCCAAGGGCTACGCTACGGACAAAATGATGGAGGCCAAGGCGAGCTTCGAGAAAATGGCCAAGAGCGGGGTGAAGAAGGCCAAGAAAATGATGAAATAATCAGGTTGCATCATTCGCAACCGGCGCTGAGGGATTCTCGTTCCTCAGCGTTTTTTTGATATAAGTACGTTTCTCATAAGGCACTTTCCTTTTGTCCGCAAGATAGTCCAATGCCTCGCGGTTTTTCGAAAAAATCTTGAACAGATAAATGTCATCTGGGGAAATTTTCTTGCGTTTCAGCGTGTCTTCAACAAGCTCCATGAATTTATCGTAGGCACCATCGTAATTCATCAGCACGATGTCCACCTTATCGTTCGAAAGCTTGTGCAACTGCTTGAGGACGAGGATTTCAAAGAGTTCATCAAAAGTGCCGAACCCACCGGGAAACGCCACAAAGAGTCCGTCGGGACCCATGCCTGCGTCCACTAACCCTATTTTCCGCGGAGCGAACTTGTCGCATTGGGCAACATCAGTGTCATCCAGCGCGGCATTGATCTTCTGCTCAAACATCGTTTGTTCATGACTCATGAATAATTTTGATTCCGCCAACCATGCCACCCGCTTCCTTAGCCCCCCGAAGAGGAGCTTCCATGGCACCCGGCCCCGCACCCGACCACGCTGGAATATGGAGCAGGTTTTCTATTTCCGCACCAAGTTCTCGCGCCAGCTCATATTCCTCCTCCCCTGGTCGTGTCCGTGCGGACCCCAGATACACCACCCCACGCCCCACCTTCTCGATGATCCTGTAACACTCGAGCATTTCCTGAGCCACTTTTCGCGCACTTTGCCGGAGCTCTTCCGCATGCGTTGCTTTTGTGACAGCCGCGTCCGCAATGGCCATCTTGATGGCAAACAGAAGTCTACGTGCTTCTTTTCGCTGTTTTTTGCGAAGAGAATCTATAACCGGAATAATATGATTTTCACAGAAGTCTTTTCGCTCTCCATTCAGTGATGCATTCCATTGTTCCAAAAGTTTTTCACCGTGGAATTTGATCTGCGGATTCGCCTTTTTTAAATGCTCCTCCACGATCCCCCCAATGTCCTGTAAATCCAAAGTATGCACACGTGCATCTCAATTTATTCACGAGAAAGTGTCAATATTCTGACAAGGAAATGCCTAAATTTCTCAAAGGCTACTCAAAAAATGAAAAACGTCCTCCGTGATTGCAAACAATTACAGTCCGAGTAAACTAACCGGCGGGCCCAGGAAAAAGTACATCCCCCAGATCAAGCCCAGGTTTTTCTATGATGAATGCCAAGACCACCGGGACTGCAACAAAGAGGACGGGATCCTCCCCTGCGGCAGCCCCCCGTTTCATCGTAGTCACGGGTGGAGTGTGCAGTTCCTTGGGCAAGGGAATTGCGGTATCGAGCATCGGTGCTGTGATGAAAGCCTGCGGATTTAAGGTCTTTGTGCAGAAGCTGGATCCGTATCTGAACATCGATCCCGGCACCATGAGCCCCTTCCAGCACGGAGAGGTGTTTGTCACGGACGATGGTGCAGAGACCGACTTGGATCTGGGCCACTACGAGCGTTTTATCGATGAACCGATGAGCAAATTGAGCACGGTGACAACGGGCCAGATTTACCAGGAGGTATTGGGAAAGGAACGCCAGGGAACATTCCTAGGAAAGACCATTCAGGTGGTACCGCATATCACGGATGCCATCAAAAAACGTGTGAAGGAAGCTGCAGAAAAGAGCGGCGCGGAGATCATGCTGGTGGAGATTGGCGGAACCGTGGGCGACATTGAAGGCGAGCCGTTCCTGGAGGCGGTGCGCCAGATGCGTTCCCAGATGCCGGGCCGCGTGTTCCACGTGCACCTCACGCTCCTCCCCTACCTTGCTGCAAGTAAGGAGCTGAAGACCAAGCCCACGCAGCTCAGCGTTCGCGAGCTCCGCCGCACGGGCCTGGAACCGGATATGATTTTGGCACGCGCGGATATCGCGATCTCCGAGGACTTACTGGATAAGATCAGCCACTTCTGCGGCGTGGACCGCCGCGCCGTGATCCCGGCCCCCACGGTCAGTTCCATCTACGATGTTCCGGTCAATTTCCAAAAGTACGATATTGCCCAGTACATAGCGGAAAAACTGGATCTAGGAACGGTGAAGCCGGACATGAAGGAATGGGAGAAAGGCCACGACCGTCATGAGGCCGCCACCAAGACCATCCGCATCGCAATGGTGGGGAAATACACGCAGTTGGATGACGCATACCTGAGCGTCATTGAAGCAATCAAATCCGCTGCGGTCTTTGAGAAGCGCAAGGCGGAAATTATCTGGGTGGATTCCGAGAAACTGGAGAAGAAGGACGAAGTCACATGGGACAAATTGAAGTCCTGCGCAGGCATCGTGGTTCCCGGCGGATTCGGTAAGCGCGGGATTGAGGGCAAGATCGCCGCCGCACGCTATGCGCGGGAGAACAACATCCCCTACTTAGGCCTCTGTCTTGGCGCGCAGATCCTCGCCATCGAGTTCGCCCGCTCCGTTCTGAAGAACGAGAAACTCACCAGCGAAGAGTTTGATGAGGACGGCAAGTTGGGAGCCGACCAGTACGTGGTGCACTTCCTGCCCGGCCAGCACAAGGACAAGGAAAAAGGCGGCACGCTGCGTCTGGGCGCCTACGAATGCACGCTGCTCCCGGGAACCAAGGCCTTTAAGGCCTATGGCGAGAAACAAATCAGCGAGCGCCACCGCCACCGTTACGAGTTCAACCAGTCTTTCAAGAAGGAGCTGGAGGACAAGGGTCTCATCTTCTCCGGCATCTGGGAAAAGACGGGCCTGGCGGAGATCGTGGAAGTGAAAGACCACCCTTTCATGCTGGGAAGCCAGTTCCATCCGGAGTTCAAGAGCCGCCCGCACAGGCCTCAGCCCCTCTTCTGGGCATTCATGAAAGAGGCGGTGAAATAACGTGGAAGGAAATTCCGGCCCCACAAAAGAAATAGGCGTTGCTGCCTGTCAATTGCCCCTGACATGGGATGAAAGGAGAATCGAGTCACTCTCCCCCTCTCCCCATGGACACCGCCGTCACCACGCAGTCCTCTTCCCCCAACATGGATCTCATCAAACGCACGTTTGAGCAGACCCAGAAATTGATCGTGCCTTTGGCCGCGGGTGCGGCAGTTGCTGCGGCCGTCCAGGTGCTGGCGAACTTTGTCCTCCTTGCAGGGGCAGCGGGCAGCATTGGCATTATGGGATTGCAGATGCAGCAGTTGCAGAACATGGGGGACAACGCGCAGATTGATCCGGCAATGATGGGTGTCATGGGCGGCGCACTGGGAACAGTAGCCATGGCGGCCATCTTCGCCATGCTGGTCTCCTTTCTGATCAGTGCAGTGGCCAGTGCGTACTACCTGATTGTCTACATCCGCCAGAGCACCGATGTGGGACAGGCGGTGTCACAGGCATCGCAGCATGTGTTTCCGCTCATGGGTGTGTGGATCGTATCCGCATTCCGTTCCCTGATCTGGATCCCCTTGGTGGGTTTTGTTTTCGCCATCATCTGGGGCCCGCGCATGGCTTTTGGTCCGTACATTCACGTGACGGAAAAACAGGGAATCAACCAAAGCGTGTCCACCAGTTTTGCGTGGACGCAGGGCAAATGGTCCCAGGTGGTTGTCCCCCTCTTTTGCGTGGGACTGGTGGCCTGGATTGCCTCGGCAGTCGTGGGAGGCGTGGGCGGAGCCATGGTATCCGGCATCCCCTTTGCCCAGGCTTTTGTCCGCAGCTTCTGCGCGCAGTTCGCTACCATGGCCGGCGTGGGAGCCACGGTCCTGCTGGCACCGAAATTCAAGAAATAGCCTTTCAGCGCTAGAAGCCGGAGGCCAGAAGCTTTATCATTGTTCCAATGAACCTTTCGCAGACCATCCTTGGAGTGGAATTCCAAAACCCGACGGTCCTTGCCTCGGGCATTATGGGCATTACGGCCAACTCCTGGAAACTGGTGGCCAAGAACGGCGCCGGGGCGGTCACCACTAAATCGTTGTGGCTGAAGGAACATAAAGGGCATCCCAACCCCACCATCATTTCCACGGCACACTGGACACTCAATGCCGTGGGCGTGCCGGATGCGGGACCGGAGAAGGCGCGCGAGGAAATAGGCGAGTACAACAAGGACAAGCCGGTGCCGCTCATCGGGAACATCATTGCGGAGAGCATCGAGAACTACGGAAAAACCGCCGAAGCCATCCTCCCGCTCAAGCCGGATTTTCTGGAGGTGAACATCAGTTGCCCCAATATCGAGGACGAATTCGGCCGGCCCTTCGCCTGCTCCGCCCCGGACGCCGCTGCAGTGACCAAAGCTGTCAAAAAGGTAAGTAAGAAGACGCCCGTCTTCATCAAGCTCTCTCCCAACGTGGACAACATCGGCGCCATTGCTCTCGCCTGCGCAAAGGCCGGCGCGGACGGATTCACGGTGATCAATACCGTGGGTCCGGGCATGGCGATTGATCTGCGCAGCCGTATGCCGATCCTCGCCAACAAGGTGGGCGGGCTGTCCGGCCCCGGCATCAAACCCATCGCCGTCAAATGTGTTGCAGACGTGTATGCGACAACGGACGGAAAGCTGCCGATCATTGGCACCGGCGGCGTTTATACTGGCGAAGACGCGCTGGAAATGATGCTGGCAGGCGCATCCCTGGTCGGCATCGGAACCGCGATAGCAGACAGAGGACTGGACGTATTCAAAAAAGTGTGTGATGAGATGCAAATGTGGTGCACTAATGAGGGAATCTGGGATTTGAAGGATTTGGTGGGGGGTATGCACACAGCCGTGAAGACGCTGGGAAAGCGTTAAACATTGAGGAAAACACGTTTTTCTGCTATAATTTTTCGATTTACACACACATCATGAACGCAACGCCCACAGAGGCACTCACAAACGGCGAAGCCATGTACAACATGCTCATGATGCAGATTGAGCCGGATCTGGTGACCTCGTCGCTGCCGGTACTCAATGACAAATACAAAAACGAGACGCCCGAGCAATCCGCCGCACGCGCAAAACGGTACGAAGCAGCATTTGCAGAATATGAAAAGCGCCTAAGCGAGTATCTGGGCAACCTGCAACAGAAAACCCATGAGTACCGCCGCACAGCGCTCCAGTCCGCGGAGCAGGACGAGAAAGATAAGGACAATCAAAAACTCCATTCCCTAGAACAAGCCTTTTCCCATTAAAGATCATGTTGCTCTACCTTAAATCTACGCAAACGGATCTTCGCGAACATCGTCTGATCTTTGACGTGGAAAGCCCCAGCAAAGCAGAGGCGAGCGCCAAGAAATCGGCAGAGGCTGCAAAGAAAGAGGCTGAGGTAAAGGAAAAAACGGCCAGCCCGGAATCAGTGACCAAGATCGCCGCAGAGCGTGCGGGCAAGGAAATCAAGTTTACGAGCGAAGCTGAGCGCAAACAGGCCGAGGTCTGGGAACGCAATCGCGGGCACGTGGAGGCCAACCTGGAAAGTCGGGTCAAAAACGGCACGCTGGATGAGGCGACCAAGGACTTCATTGTGGAGAATATTTTGAACAACGATTCCATACCGCCCTCGGTCAAAAACCTGGGAGCCATGATTTACATGGCCTCTCAGGCGCGGAACAAGCAGGCTGCCGCAAAAGAGGCTGCCGTGTCACCGGACACGCGCCTCAATGAACAGCTGAAACTGAGTTCCGCAACGGACAGGGCGCTCATCGCCACGCGTACACCCGCTTCATTGAATGTTTGCATCTCGGCTGTGGATGCGGAAATGAACGGTCTTTCCAATATCAGCCAGTATCCGGCGGATGCCCAACCCGGTCTGCAGGTGCGCAAGAAAGTGCTGGAGGAACTGAGGAAGCAACTAACAAGCAAAAAGGAACAAGTGGAGAAACCGGAGAAGGAGGCAAAAGCCGCATACGAAAAAGTGAAAACCAACGGCGAATCCAACATTAAAATCGCTCAAAATGCCGGGAGAAAACTGATCGATGATGCCGAGAAGGCCAAGTCCGAGGCTCTGGCCAAGATGGCGCCAGATCCCCTCCCCGCACCCGAGGCGAAGAAGCTGGATGAAGCCATTCAGAAAGCACGCGAGGATGCAGAAAAGCTGGAAAAACAGGCGCGCACCGATGCCGAGACCAATTTGAAAGCGGCAGAAAAGGCGTACGCCGAAGCATTCGGCGAACTCCTCAATCCCCAGCAGTTGGTGAAGTCTACTGGCGATTCCATCCGCAAGAACACGGAAGAACAGGCCAAGAAAATGGTCACCGATGCACAGGAAGCGCGCGCCGCTGCAATCAAAAAAGCCCAGGAAGACGGAACGAAACTTGTGGAATCCGCGACAAAGTCTGGCAGCGATGTGACCAAAGCCACCGAGGACAGCAAGAAACTGGTAGAACAGGCGCAAACCAAAGGCAATGAGGCAGTGGAGAAGGCAGAACAGGCAGCCAAAGCCCTCAGACAGTCCATGGAAAAGGGGGCAAAGGAACTGGAAGAGCAATCCAGCAAGAGCACGTGATGCTTCTGGCGCACCAAGCCTGGGCGGTGCACACTGTAGGCCATGAGCATCAGCCTCCAGTCCCGCCTCCCCCGCACCTACCGGATAAAGCACATCAAGCAGGAAACGGAGATGGTGCGCACGTACACCTTTGACGGATCCCTGGGCGCCAGGCCCGGACAGTTTGTAATGGGCTGGCTGCCCGGCGTGGACGAAGTCCCCTTCTCCGTGGCGGAAGACGACGGCGCCAATACCAAGATCACCTTCTTTGCCGTGGGCGACATGACCAACGAACTGGCCAAATGCCAGGTGGGAGACCTGGTGGGACTGCGCGGGCCGTTTGGCACGTGCTATGAGTGGGAACCCGGGCAGCACATCGTGCTGGTGGCCGGCGGATACGGCGCGGCCCCCATGTACTTTGTGGCCAAGGAAACCGTGGGTCACGGCTGTACGTTGGAAGTGATTGTGGGCGCACGCAGCAAGGAGCACCTCCTGTACCTGGAAGAGCTGGAATCCCTCCCCCACGTCTCCCTCCATATCGCCACCAACGACGGCTCCGTGGGATACAAAGGCTTCAATGTGGATATCCTGGAAAGGCTCCTGACCTCCTGCCCTGCGGATTCCAAGGAAGCGAAGAAGAACAAATGCGACCCCATAGACCAGGTCTTCGCCTGCGGACCGGAGATGATGTTAAAAAGAGTCTCGGAGATCACCGCCGCACACAAAGTGCCCAGCCAGCTTTCGCTGGAGCGCTACATGAAATGCGGCTACGGCCTCTGCGGCAATTGCGTGGTGGACCCCCTGGGCATCCGCATTTGTACCGATGGTCCGGTGGTCAAAAACGACAAGTGCGTGGCCATTACCGAGTTCGGCCAGTACCACCGCGATGCGTTAGGGAAGAAGCAAATGTTTAATGCCCCCAAGTAGATAAGGACACATATCGAAGCCGGGCTCGCCACGGCGTAGCCTTGCTATTTACTCTTTTAACAAAGAATTTTGCCCCCCCGATCCTTAATTTTAGGGCAAAGCCGGGTTATCACTCGTCAAGTCCGAGTGCTAGACAAAGAGCCTTGGAGGCATTATCATGTGCTTCCTGTATTCATTTCCCCTATCTCTTTATGTTCACTCAGAACAATGGTGGTGGTTGCGGCGGCAGCGGCTGCGGCTGCTAATTCCGCATCCACGCGAGAGAGAAAGGGCGGCTTCGGCCGCTCTTTTTTTGGCCCCCTTCTAACGCTATACTCTCGGCGCTTTGCGGCCCCATCGTCTAGCGGTTAGGACAGCGGGTTTTCAATCCGTTAATCGGAGTTCGACTCTCCGTGGGGCTGCCATTGTCAGGAGATCGTAAATTCAAAATCAGTGAGGCGTTTTGAGGTGTTTTTATTGAGAATCTTTGGGGTATTTAATTATGGTTGTCATAGACTGATCGAAATTCGCCTCCATTTTTTCGAGCAAGATCAAATGTCATGATGTGCTTATCATCTCCGGTTGGAAGATTGCCATTGTGGATCACAAGAGGGTCACTGAACATCAGCCAGCCACGCTTACCCCCAACGAGAACGCTTTTCTCAGCGATTTTAGATGCAATCGCCAGTTTTTCTTCTGCTGATCCCGTGTTGAGGATGAGGTTGATTGAATCTGCAACATCGGAAATTTGATTAGTGATACCTCCTGTTGTTTTACGATGGCTTCGAATGGTATCGAGGCTTGCTGAAGACGCAGAGTTTTTAAGTGTAGCATCTGCAACGGAAAGAAAATGGAGAATGGGAGCAACCCACGTTTTTGCAACCGTTGAGTCTGCTGGGGAGAGGAGAGTGTAGTATTCGTCTTCTTGATCACTCCTATCAACGTGCCAGATGGTCTCGTCCTGTGCTCTATTAAATACCATCCCCTGATTCAGTGGTGATGATAACGGCCCACTCAAAACGCCAAACCGGTTGCATAGTGCAAACATGGCTGTTCTCACTTGTTCGACTCCAGTTCTGAGTTGTTCGAACAATGCTTTCTGAAGCTCATTCTGAAATTCAAATCCGTAGCCGGATGGTAGCAGCTCATCTTTGTAGAATTGTTTCATCACTCTTCCCCGTTGTGCCTTGAGCAGCGGGGGAACCTCAATTGTGGGAGAATGTGCCGAGAGTATACTTTCCACTGTTTGAAGTTCTAGAGCCATAGCGGTGAAGAATACATGTGTTATAATGTATATTCAAACACTTAAATTATGTCTGTCCACTACCCCTCTTGTCATGAGTGAGCGCCATCCAAAAACCGTTACAATCATCTGTTCAGATGAAGCTTCCACGTTAGAGACCGTGGCCTTCAGGAGCGTTCTTGAATATTTGGGTTTCACAGTTTTTGTACGATGGATTGGCAATAAAAAGGATTTTCTTAACATCCTGCAGGGCAAGGAAAAAACAGAAGATCTTATTGTTATTTCGTCTCATGGTGAGGAAGGAAAATTCTTCATGCCCACCGATGAGGGCGTACTTTTCACCGAATTGAATGTGGACCTTCCCGGCAAGACGGTGTTGAGTGTGGGATGCGACACCGGAGGGGCCAAGGACGAATTCCTGAAGGGCAAATGCAAGGAATACATCGCTCCAACAGATTACCCTGAAGGCAACGACGCCATGATGTTCGTGATTAAATTTTTCTGGATGCTGGCACAGGAAAAAACTGTGAAGGAGGCATTTGATTCGGCTTCGGCGGATATGCCGAAAGGAAGCGAGTTTATGCTAGTCCAAAATCCTGCTTAGTCGCTCTCAGCCACAATTCAAGCGATAACAACGTGTCGAGCCAGGCTGTTACGGGATCAGCAGGATCTGTGCATTCGTCACTGAGGGCATAGCGTATCGCTTCGCTCAGCTTCTTTGGATCGGTAATGTTCATTTCGGTCACTAATGCTTTTTGAGGATCTGCAAAGACCACGGGAAGCGATTCCGCCAGCCTGTTATCAACTGGCGTGCTGTATGTCTCTTTATGCTGCGACTGAATGATTTCGTGCGGCACGATGTCTTTTAGACCGTATCGCTGTAGGCATTTGCGGGAACCATAGTGAGACACGCGATCATGATCTAGCCTGAATTTAAATTCAGGGGGAACGGTGAGGCCAAATTCCAATAATCTCTTATCGAGATATGGCAGCTTGAGCTCCGTATCAACTGCAATACCTTGCCAACCGTGGTTTGGCGGGAACATCAGGTCATGTTCGAGCTGCTGGTTCCATGTAGACAGCCTCTTTTTCTTCCGAAGCATTGCGACTTGTTCCTTCATGAGTTCCTGCAGCTCTTTGGTAAATGATTCGGTAAATAGATCTGGTACCTCTGCATCGAGCGTACCGGCGTAATACTCTCGTAGATACTGCTCCCTTCCCAGTTTGCCCGGCAGCAAGGGGCGCAGCGCGTACATGTAGAGATATTTCGCAAAGGTTTTTGTCGTACGTGATCGACTACGAATAACGTTGGCGGATCTTGAAAACTCGCGAATATTGCCCGACTTAATGAGTGAATCCCAAATCGCATCCGTGCCTTCCAAATACCAGTCTGCGGCCTCACCGGTAAGTACCGATCGGCATCCCAAACGTGCTGCCAACTGACAAATAGCAACGTAGGATTCAGGGATGTTCATTCGTGAACAGTTCGCAGTAGCGCGAAGATCTCTATACTGTCCTGATTCAATGTAGTTACATAAATCGTCACCTTGGATGTAATGCTGCTGGATAAATTTCCATCTATCGAGCACGGCATCGATTTTGACCTTTTCCGTAGGGCTTCCATCTCCGAAAACTGCGGTAAACGTATGAAAATCTCGTGAATCGATTTCGCCCTTACTCATCATATCTGCTGCCACTGCGACATTGCATCCGGAATCGATTCCACCGGACAAATCTGCGCCAATGGGATACTTGGAATCCAAGAAGTCTTTCATCACGCACAAATAAATCCCTCTGAATTCCTCGGCATATGCTCTGGCATCCTTCAGATCGCGCCGCAGCCGGGTAGGAGGCTGCCAATACTGCGTCGAGATTTTTCTGCCGTCTCGGTCGATTTCTAGAGATGTACCATGAGGAAGGAGCGTGTATCCCTCTAGGAGGGTCGATTCGGGGTCCGACCAGCCCTCATCATCGACGTACAATGGTGAGAACATTTCCAGTACTTTCCCCCTTTTTAGCTGTGGCACTGCATTGTTCTGCGCAAGTAATTGAGAGACATCGGACCCGAAGGCCAGCTGATTTTTCCCCACTTCAGACAGATACAGAGGACGCAGACCCATGTGATCATTCGCCAAGAATACCTTGTTCTCGCGTGCAATAACGATACAAACAGTGAACGCACCGTGAATCTTTTTATAAAAGTGAGGCCCCCATGCCCTAAAAGCCGCACTAATAATTGCTGAGTACGTAGCAGCGTCTGCATTTATGCCGAGCTCCTGTGCAAGTGCTATTCGGTTATCAATTCTGCCTTCAAAGCAGACAGTGGAATCATCCATCTTCAACAGACAGTCATCTTCGTATCCTGATGACTCATATCCTGCTTGTGCCAACGCATACCATTCTCCGATATTGGTTCTATTTGCCGAGTTACCAGTCAGCTTTACCTGCATCTTCTGAAAGCGTTCGGTATCGATTGCCGATCCGTCGAAGGAAACGATGCCGCAGATGCCGGGACGCATAACCATAGAGACAATGTTATAAAGCCGTCATGGGAGATTTCTCCCCCATGACGGGTCCGTAGAGACGTCTCAACGGTTCGGACTACGACTCGGACTCGTTGTTGACCGGTTCGTCGGTCTGCTTCTCGTCCTTCTTCTGGGGCGTTGCCGGGGCTTGGAACATGGTTTCGAATTCCTCATGCTTCATGCCCTTGGTGCCCTTGCCGTGACTGCCGTCTCCGGGCTTGCTCTTCTTGGACATCTTTCTCACCTCCTTTCCGGGGATCCTAGAGTTAAAGAGCAAAGATAATTTAATACATTATTGACAATATAGTCAATAAGTATTTATTATTTCTTACCTTATTAAGCTATTTGCCTATCAAAGATTGAGCTATTTCTCAGAACTTTATACCACTCCATCAAAGTCTTAATTATTGAGTTTTCGTTGAGAACTCTCTGGACTGCCAATAAAGCGATGCGTTATTTCTGCTCTACGCGGCTTTTCCGTGAATGCTCTATGTAACCCTTCTCTCGTTCGCGGAGCGTTTTGGCATCGAACGTTTCCGGCGACACGCCCTGCATGAGGTCATGGGGAACCACCAGATCTTTTTCCGACGGCGAGGGATTGAGCGGATAGAACACCTTGGGGAGCGGCCCCTGGACGGTGTGATGGTACGAGTAGGTTGTGAAAATGCGGGCCTCTGAGCCAAAAACAACACGGATCAGATTGGTCTTGGTGCGCATGCGCGCGAGCACTACAGAAAGCTGGTGCTTGGTCTCAATGGGGCCTTCCAGCTCAATATTGATATGCACAAGCGGGTAATGCCCGGGCTTATTGTGGGCATACACCTCCTCAAGAACCTGGGAACCGATGGAAATGGCCTTCCGGTCGTCGTAACTGCCGGGTTTGATGAGCACCACTTCATTGCGGCGGAGGGTATCGAACCCGCTGTTGCCCAAAGCAAGAACGCGCTCATCGTGCTCCACGTCGCGACGGTAGGCCTCCGGCTGGTTCCCCTTCAAGTCCTCCAGATACTGTGTGCGGTAGAGCGCATGCGCGGTGTTCCAGGCCAGTAAATGCGTCATGAAGGGGCGCATGGATTCCGGAAAGCCTTCGTCCATCGCCTTGTTCACGTGACCCTGGACAAAATTCGTCAGCAGCGGCTTTTTCTTGAGACTGCCGTCCTTTGCCCCCATCGTGAGTCTTTTCAGCAGATACGTTTCCAGCGCGATAGTCTCTCTGCCGTGGGCAAAGGCAAGCGGGGAGGACCCCCCCAGCAGCTCGGCCATCGTTTTGCCTTTAATGCTCTCGTGTGCGTAGTCTTCAGAAATCACTTCACGCAGGAAGTCCGGGTCAAAAACGCTTGCGGGCTTCCGGAGGCTGCCGGCCTCCATGACTTTCTGCGCATCGTAAAATAAAGAACCGTCCGGCCGGTACAGCGTCATACCCAGGTTGTTGGTATCCGTAAGCGCGGCCAGGGCCAGCAGATTTTTTTCGTTCCCGGCTTTGCGGTTACTGAGCACAACATCGTGCACCTGGTCTTGGACCGTCAGAAGCGCACGCTTGTTGGTCTGTCCCACGGGCTCACCCTCCTTTTTGTGCGCCGCGCACATGGTGTGCCCCGCAGCAATGAAGAGCGCGGGATGCTGGGGATCGGATTTCACCATGCTCTGCTGGATGGGATTCCAGAGGTCGTAATTATCAGGCCGCGGATCGGCAATGGCACCGTGGCTGCGGCCAAAGTAAATGATGGTCTCCGGGCACCCCTTGGCATTGGGCCCCTGCAGGCGGCCGTCCATGCATTTGCGCAGCACAAAGCTGGGGGAGAGAGAACGGAATTCTTCAATGGTGGGGCGCATCTCCTCCAAAAGCAGCGCGCGGTCCACATTGTTGTTGAGATATTCCCCTATCAGCTTGGCGGAAAGCTTTTCCGCGGCCTCGGGATTCTCCACGGAAAAGCGGACCGGTCCCGTGGCTTTCTCTTTTTTGTGCGCAGCCGGAGGTTCCGCACTGCCCGCCGAGGGGGAAGAGAGAAACGCCCCGCTTGCAACCAGCGCCACCATCGTCTTCCGTACGCTGGCAAGCACCGTGTTCCAGAAAAGCGACCGGTTCTCGGCGGTTCCCGCCGCAATTTTCATGTGCGCTTCTGGGAGAGAAGGCTTCTGCATAAAAGGAGAGGGGAAAACTGAGGATAGATCACTAGATCAGAAGCATAGGGAAAAAACAACCCTCTTAGAGAGCACTCCGCCATGCATATGCCAGGGAGATTTTGCCTACAGTAAAAGCAAAACCGCTTCATGAGTATTTTTTGTTTGTCCTACAAAATCCCGAGAGGAAAAAGACGAGGCATGCTCCTGCAGATGCTAGGCTGTAATCATGAAGTCATTCGTCCGCAAGCTCCGGATCCTCTGGTTCGCCTGGAAAAAGGCCAAGCTCCCGCGCGGGGCCAAGTTTCTGCTCATCGGGCTCTTGATCTACATCCTGAGCCCCATCGATATCATCCCGGACGTCATTCCCCTGCTGGGCATTGTGGACGACATTGGTGCCGTGCCGCTTGTTGTGGCCATCGCCTTCAGCATGATCCCCAAGGAAGTGGTAGACGAATGTGAAAAGAAGATCATCGACGTGGAAGTGAAGCCCAAGTAGGCCTACACTGGATCCCATGCCCGCCACCAAAGAGGAAGTATTGCTCAAGGAAATCCGCGATCTTCTCAAGGACCAGCAGAAAACACTGGCGGACATTAAGGCGGCGCGCGGAGGAGGCTACTTTGGCCATCTGCACTGGAAATTTTTAATCGTCATGACCGTGGTCACGCTGATCGCGGGGGGCTTTGGAGCGTACCAGTACTACAAAATCCTGCAGTCGATCATCGACCAATATCCCTCGTGAGGGCATGATGCACTTTTTCTACCTCGCGCGCTGCAGTGACGGATCCTTGTACGCCGGCACGTGCATGAACCTGAAGGAACGCGAGGCCAAACACAACGACGGCACGGGGGCAAAGTACACGCGGTCACGCAGACCGGTGAGAATAATCTATCACGAGGAATATGAGACGCTGTCCCAGGCGAGGAGCCGTGAGGCCTTGGTGAAACAGTGGTCAAAGGAAGACAAGGAGCGATTGTTGCGCGAGGGGAAAAGGAAGCCAGAACGCGACACGCAGTGCATCGCCGTGATAGGGATGAACGGCGTGGGGAAATCCAATTTTGGGAGAATCCTGGCATCCAAGCTCAAAATGAAGCGCGTGGATGTGGACAGCGAATTCCGTAAAATCCACGGTGAGATGGATCCCTTTATCGAGCAAAAGGGCTGGGACGAGTTCCGCAAAGAGGAAACAATGCTCGTGCACAAACACCTGCAACCCGGCTATATAGTGGTGTTGGGAGGAGGGGCTGTGGAATCGCCGGAGGTACGCGAAATACTGAAGAAACGCGCGCTCGTGATCTGGTTACAGGGCGACAAATCCCGGATAAAAAAACAGCTGCATGCCGCCAAACGCCCCCGTCCGGAATTCCGCCGCGGCGTCACCGCATCCTCTGTGGAGAACCTGCTAAACAGGCGTAACCCGCATTACGAGGAATTGGCCGATATCCGTATCCCCTCCTCCGCCGGTTTTGCGGGTCAGGTACCCGTTGCGCTCAATCTCTTGCGCAAAAAGGCCCAGAAACGCCCATTGGGACGCACATAAAAAAGCGCCGGAAAAACGTCTACAGGATGGAGGAATATCCCTACAATCCTCCGCTTATGCGCGCCTTTATTGCCCTGATCGCGGCCACATGGAAATACGGGAAAGGCCGGCGCCTGATCCTGGTGGCGTATGTCCTGATGTTCTGCGCCGCCAACCTGGTCCTGCTTGCGGAACCCGTAGTCATCGGGGCCGTCCTCAACTCCATTCAGCAGATCGCAACGCTACCCAACCCCGTGCAGACGCTTACCACGCTTTTTGGGCTGATGATCGGTATTCAGTTCGCGTTCTGGGCATTCCACGGTCCGGCAAGGGTGCTGGAAAACAACACCGCGTTTCATGCCAAGAACGCATTCTCCGCCCATCTGTTCCAGATCGTCACGTGCCTGCCCGTACAGTGGCATAAAGATCATCATTCCGGACAGACGATCAGCCGCATGCGGAAGTCCACCACCGCTTTGTACGATTTCATCAGTAACAGTTATCAGAGTATCGAGATGGTCATGCGACTCATCGGCTCTGTGGTGGCGCTTTTCCTGCTTTTCCCCATGGCGGGCGTCATCGCGCTGGGAGTGAGCTGCCTGGCGGTCTACGTCGTCTTCATTTTTGACAAGATTCTTCTTCCCCAATTCGACGAAATTAACGAGCGCGAGCACCAGACGGCATCTGCATTGCACGACTACATGACGAATATATTCACCGTAATCTCCCTGCGCCTGGAA
>CAYMAT010000022.1:14118-20222 GCA_964388495.1 uncultured Candidatus Peribacteria bacterium | reverse complement strand
AGATCCTTCTGCGCCACGTCCCAGGTGTAGACGCCGCGGACACGCGCATTGCCTGTGAGTGTGAGTGGGGACTGGTGCCCCTGGCAGCCAAAACCTGCGGGCGATGCCGCACACGTCCGGTTGATGGAGGCGCTGCCGGCACTGGCAGCCGTGCAACCCGGCGGCGGAGGCGGCTTGAGCGTGCACTGCTCAAACATGCAGGAAGCGGAACAGCCGTCGTTGGGCAAGGTATTTCCGTCATCGCATTGTTCCGGCGGTTCCACAATTTTGTTGCCGCATACCCCTCCAGAGGAGGATGAGTTGCGCGAGCTGCCGTTGCCTGTACCGGAAGCGCTGCTGCTGCGGGACGACTGACCGGAGGAGGACGTCCCGCTTTCTTTTGTGCAGGAGGACGAACAGCCGTCATTGGGGATGGTGTTGCCGTCGTCACACTCCTCCGTGCCGGCCAGAATTTTGTCGCCGCAAATGGTTTTGCATGCAGTCGCTGCACTGCTGTTGCCGCTGCTGTTTCCGCAGGTTCCTCCGCCCGCTCCCGGCTTGAGCCCCAAACACGTCACTTCCGTGTGCTGCGTATCGTTGCTGCCGCCGTCCACGTCATAGACCACTTTCCATCCCTCCTGGTTTCCCTGGGTAACGACACCGTTAAAGACGAGTGTTTGCGTTTTTCCGCACGCGGGATTGGGCGCCTGGTCGCAGTAGGTGGGGTTACCGCTTCCGCCAATGGCCTTGTCCCCCGGCTTACAGAGGGCCACGGAACGGTTCTGGTTGAGCGAATACAAATCACCGCCATCGTTGACTACGTGATAGACGATGAAATTGGGATCAAACTGCGGGGTTTTATGGAGACACTCCACCGTGGTCTGCGCCGTGTCGTAAAATTTGTCACCGGCGTAAGAGAGGTACACGGTCCATCCGTCCTGCGTGGCGGTTCCTGTGTGCCCGTTGAACTCCAGCATCTGGGGTCCGCAGGACGCGCATGTGGCAATGACGCCGTTGCCGGAGATTGCCAGGTCACCCACATCACACAGTGCCGTGGTGTTTCCCAGGTTCAGGCTGCCGGAAGGGGCGCCCACCGTCCGCTGGTTGAGCGAATAATACTGCGACAACGGAGCCCCCGGACCGGCGCCGCTCAGTGCATTGCTGGCCGCACAAGGAGCTGAGGAGGAGACACTGCTCCCCGCAGACGTACTCCCGCCACCGGCGGAAGACGGAACAGAACTGGATGCCGTGTTACCGGAAGAGGAAGTGCCGCCATTGTTGGCACAGGTGTAACACAAGCCGACGGGGAAACTGTTGATGTAACACGCGGTGGCAGCGTTGGCGCCCTGCGGAATGGGTTCCCAGACAGGAACCTGCCCGTTCTGGCATGTGGCGGTGGATTGCGTTCCGCACAGCGGATATCCGGACGGGCAGGGGTTGGGAGGCAGGCAGGTATAGCACGTACCTGCACCCGTCACGCCCTGGTATGTGCACTTGTCCGCATTAAAATCGAGCGTCGCGCCGTTGATGCACGTCACATGGTCCGTCTGCGTTCCGCACCACGGGTGATCCGCGTGGGGACAGTCGCTGGGTTGCGGGCTGCCTTGGGCGAATTGCGCGCGGAGATCCACGGAAACATAGCGATTGTAGAAAGGCACAGCGGCGACAATCGCAAGCAGGCTACCCACGGCCAGGCCGGAGAGGAATCGGACGCGCGCGGCGGAGAGACGTTGGCGTTTTTTCATGGACAATCCTGGGGACAGATAAGGTGCCACTCCCCCGCCCCGCAGACTCCGTCACCGCACACGCCCGTCACTCCGCAGTCAAAAGAGCAGCTTTGCACGGTCTCGCCCGCGTCACACACATGATTACCGCACTGCGCCCCGCCCCTGCAGGTCTGACAGGTGAAGAGGCATGTACCATCATTGAAGGTGGCGCCTGTCTGCACGCCCATGGGGCAGAAAGGATCCACATTGGCACAGGATCCCGGGCCGCCGTCGGGAAGAAGCGAATATCCCGTGACGCAGAGGCAGTCCACGCACCCTGTCCCCACCTCGTTGGCCTCGCAGACGTCGTTTCTATTGCAGGTGTTGTTGCAGTCCGCCGGACAGTTGAGACCGTTTTCCTGCGGCTGGTTGCATGTTCCGTTGCCGCAGGTGGCCGGTACCCCCGTACTGCTGACGGAAGAGCTTCGGACAGAACTACTCACAGAACTGTTCATGGATGAAACCGTTCCGCTACTTACACCGCCGGACTGCGAGCTTGCAGATTGTCCTGCGGAGCACTGCAGACAGCGGTCAATGCCATTGGGACACCCCACCCCCGTCTGCGTCGTGATCGTCGTCTGCGGGTATCCCACGGAGATGCAGAGATCCGTGAACGGATGCTGGGGGGTGCCGAGTGCATTGAGTTCGTCGTACAAATTTTCCGTGCAGTACCATCCGGAACCCTTCACCTGCGTGCACTGGTCGTTCTGCCATCCGGTGTACACGCCGGACGACGAACTGCCTCCCGTGCTGGATGCGGAACCGCAATCACGTGCACAGCTGCATGACGTCTCATTGGGCTCACAAACACTGTCGCCACAGACCGCGCAGGATACCCCGATCCCTTTTATGAACGGAGCCACGCCGCAGTCCTCCAGGCATGCGCCGTTCCCGGCAATATCGGTGGCGAAAATCTCCCCCGCCTCGCAGATACCGTTGCCGCAGCCGGAGGTGGCAGTGCAGTCCGCAGGGCAGGATGCCTTGGTTTCGCCATAGTAGGCATTACAGAGTCCGTCACCGCATTGCACAGCGCCACACAACGGTTCGGCAACAAGCGTCCTGTTGGCATCGTATCCGCAGCCCGCAGAGCACACGCCCGGATTGGCCGGGGGAGTGCAGGAGGAAGGAGTGCTGGATGCCGCACTGGAATTACCGTTCTTGCTGCTGCTGGAATTTTGCGTACTGGAGGAATTTCCCGCACCGGAACTGCTGCCGCCTCCCAATGTACAGACCTGGACCACAATGCTTCCTTTGTTGGTCGCGTATGCACCCTGGCCCGTCATGCCGGTGAGCGCGTTGACCACCAGCGTGACGGTGTCCCCGGTTTTGAGGGGGAGCACCTGATAACTGCCGCGCGCCGCATCCGCCGCCTGGGTGCGACGGTTGCTAGCCGGCGGGTCAAAGAAGAATGGGGGCCAACTAATGGTTGCGTTGGTGATGCGCATTCCCGCAGGATCTTTTCCGGGAGCGAAAACAGGGGATCCGTTGAGGATGCCAAACAGCGCGCCGCCGTGGATGCGGGCGCTGCTGTCCGTGGTCCAGTTGGCCCACGTATACCCCGCGTATGCGGACTCAGTGGCGCCCAGCGGAGAGTAAATCTCAAAAACATACTGCCCGGGAGGGCCCGCGTTGGTGAACGTGGCCCCTGCGGGGCTGGTGCTGTCCACGGTGATCTGCGTGCTTCCCTGCGGACACTGGAACACGCCGCACGCCCACCCCTTCTCCTCGCGGCATGCACCGTCGCATCCGTCGCCGCTGCTCAAATTGCCGTCATCGCACGCCTCAGGCGGCTCCACAATCCCGTTGCCGCAAACGGCCCCGGAGGGCGGGACCACGCCGCACCCCACGTTGCAACGCTGCTGGCCAATGATGACTTCCTTGAATGTGGAATCCACATACGGGGCAAAGAAATATCCGCCTGCACAACCGGCAAAATTTACGTTGGGAGTGCAGACATTCCCGTAATTCTGGCAACAGGATCCCATGTTTCCGCCGGCAGCGGATGAAGCTGCCGCAGCGCACTGATAGCATTTCCCGTCATTGGGCCCGGGCGACGCCTGATCATCGCAGACACCGATATCCTGGGCCGGGGCACCTCCCGTACACGTGGGAATGGGCGCGGTGTTACCGCGGCAAATCTGCCCTGCGGCCGTACAGGCAAGACTGGCAGGCTGCACCTGAGCGAAAAATGCGGGACTGAATTCCCACATCCCCAGAAAGCCGAGGACCACCCCCGCCACCGCGCCGGTCATGATCCGGCTCTTAGCGCGAGGACGCGGCATGCGGGAATTGGGAAGCGCAGCTGACCTTGCATATTTCCTGGTTGTCCATAAACGAATACCCCCCTCTCTCACGGCAATCCGAGAACGCCTGCACAGACACGCACGTTCCCGTCTCTGCAACGCAACACCACCCGGCATCGCCTGCGCCCGTCGTCGGCTTGCGATGGACCATGACCAAAAAACCGATCAAAACAACAAGCGCGAGCACAGAGACGCCAAGAATGGACATGGGGAGCGAAAGCGTTGATGGGGATTTCTTGCGTGGCATGAAAGCAGGATTATGAAGATGCGCCGCCGCTGCTGGAGGAAGACTTGGAACCGCAAGCGCTGTACCCCGGCGGGGGCTGGGTGGGCAGCGTGGGCGGTTCGGTCTGCGGAACGACTTCGTAACAGCCTTTATCGGCGTTATAAAGATAGGCAGCCTTGAAGCAAATCTTGTCATCAAGAGGATCCCCGTTATATCGCGGCGACTTACTGGGAGTAATCACGATTTCATGGGTACCGGGACCCAGTGCCTTGCAGCTATCCGCATCCGGGAACCAGCCAAGGTTCGTCTGATCCGTGCTGCGGAAACAGATGACACCCAATGAATAACGAGAAGACGAACTCTCCGAGGAAGTACTGACCGCCTGGCATCCGTAACACATGCCTCCGGGGCATTTCTTGGAAACAGCGGGTGTTATGGCCTGCGAACCTGTGGGACACGTGGGCGTGGGATCCGTGGAGCCGCAACGGTAACAGCGGCCTCCCTGCGGCGTGCATGTTGCGGTGGCGCCGGGCAAAAAGTCCGGCTGCTCCCCGGGCGCACACACGTTATCCGTAACCGAACCGCAGTACGGATACAGGACACCGTTGGCATCCACCGTTTCACAGTTGGGATCCACCGCGTAACAGAACTGGTACGGGGCGGTGCATCCGGCGCCGGAGGAGGACGTGGGAGGGGAGGGCGGGCTTGCCGAAGGTCCCCCCGGCGTTGCCCACGTGCAGTTGCTGCGGCAGTTGTTGTGGAGATTGAGCGGATCATCGCAATCCTCAACACACGAACCGTTCTTGCAGGATCCGATGGCGCAGGAGGCGTTTGCGCAAGAGACATTGGGAACCACTTCCTGGGGGATGCCGTTGCCGCATTCCTGAACAGTGGTGACAACGGAAGAACTTTCACTGCTTTCGCTCCCCTCACTGGACGCACTGGTTGAGGCCGCGCTGCTTGCGGCAAAAGAACTTTCCGAGGACGAGGATTGCTCGCTGGATGACGACAGGGACGAGCTGATGTCACTGGATGAAGAGTCATTGCTGGACACGCTGGAAGACGAGCTGGAACTGGTGACACCGCAATCGTTGACTGTTCCCGCAGCCCAGTGCGCGATGTTCTCATAGAAGAACATGTTATTGGTCAGAGACGGAGCATCCAGCGCACAGGCATCGGAAAGACCGTTTTCATCACCCAGAGCAACCACCGTCGAATCGTCTCCCGTGCCGTTACTGACGATCAGTTGGCGCGTGTAACTGGTCCCACCCAGGGGATCCGAACGCATGATCGTCATTGCCCCCCCGGAGATATGCGACGGGTTTGCATGGTAATACCCGTTCATGCACGCATTGAGGACGAAATCCGGGGTAGTAATGTCGGCATTGTTGCTGCACGAACCCGCGGAGAAATACGCAAGCGACATGGACGGCTCTACGCAGGTCAATATCCGATTCGTGAACGTCTCATCCTGGGCCACCACAAGAATCTTTCCGCCAGCATCGGCAAAGCTCTTGAGGAGATCCATTTCCACGCCCGCCTCGTAATCATGATCGCCCAAAGCGATGATGAGGTTGTAATTGTCGAGACTCAGCGGGACGGTGGGCTGGATATCGACATTCAACGATCCGCCATCAAGCAGTCCTGTGATCAAATTCCCAAAGCCGCTGTCCGTACCCACAATAAGCGTGTCACAGCCTACTCCGGAACACGGCGTCACGGTGTACCCACCGGCACAGAAGGAAATCGCACTGCTGGAGGACGAGGAGCTGGAACTGCTGGAAGAACTGGAGCTGCTGGAGGACGAGGACGAGCTACTCGAAGACGAAC
>CAYMAT010000022.1:0-14018 GCA_964388495.1 uncultured Candidatus Peribacteria bacterium | reverse complement strand
AGCTACTGGAGGAGGAGCTGGAGCTAGACGAGCTGCTGGTGCTGGAGGAAGAAGAGCTCGTGGAGCTGGAGCTCGTGGAGCTTGACGAGGAACCCGGCACGTATGCACAAAGAGATCCAAAGGAAAGCCATCGCGCGAAAATCACATCCGACGCGTCATTGCAGGTAAAGGAGCAATCAAACGACGGGTCCGTCACAGGCACGGTGGAAGTACAAGTGGCCAAACCCGATGCCGTCTGCACGCAGGTGCATGTGGCGCTTGTTCCGGCATCCGTGATGGCATGAGTGTAACCGCCCGCGGAACAATCGGGTGTACCGCTGCCGCTATCCGGACATCCACACGTGAATCCAATGTTCAGCGTAATGGGAACGCTGCTGGGCATGGCGTCACACGTGCCGAATGTTTCATCCATTGTGCAGGTGGTTGATCCGTTGGCGCACAAAAGCCAACCGGGGGCGCAGTTGCCGGACGAGCAGCGGCAGGCATTGTTGCAGCCATTGCTGTCGACGGCATCACCGTCATCGCAGAGATCCACACAGAGTCCTGTTCCCACGTTGCAGGAGCCATAGGGACAGTCGTCATCACTGCTGCAGGCGGGCACCGTGGCGTACGTATCTTTGTACATGTTGCCGCACATCTCACTCTGGCAATGCAGGTTGCAGCCGTCCCCGTCTATGGCGTTGCCATCGTCACAATCCTCCACGCAGCGCCCCCCCGTGCAGCGGCCCGCGACAAGATCAATGCACTGCTGGTCCGTAGTGCAGGAAATATTGTCGCCGTAAGTATCCACCGCCTCGTTTCCGCAGGTGGGCGTGCGGCATTCTGCGGTGCAGGAAGAACCCGCAGCTCCATTATTTGCACCGTCGTCGCAGTCTTCCACGCAGTAACCGCCCGTGCAGATGCCTGCCGCGCATTGTGCTTGAGTGGTGCAGGATGTGGCTAGCTGTTCGATAAATCCGTTCCCGCAGCTTGCGGTGCGGCAGGCCGCCGTACAAGTGTTACCGGCAGCGCCGTTGCCGGCGCCGTTGTCGCACTGCTCCTTGCAATATCCCGCCACGCAGACACCGTTGGTGCAGTCGGAATCCGCCGAACATGTCTGGCTGTACTGCTCGCCGTCAATGGAGTTTCCGCAGGACGCGAGGGCGCAGCTGTTGTTGCAGCCGTCGGTGTTGTCGAAATTCCCGTCGTCACAGTCTTCAAACGCGTGATCCACGTAGGTATCGCCGCAGATGTTGAGCAGACACCCGTTGGTGCAGCTGTCCTCGTTGCGCTCCACGCAGGTATTGTCAAAAGCCGCTCCCACGTAAGCATATTCGTGCCCTTCGCAGTCCGCACTGCCCGTGCAGGATGTGGCATCGGCGCACGTTTTACCGTCGTCGCAGTCCTCGCCGTATTCCTGGACGCCGTTACCGCAGACAGGCGTGTCCTGACAGACCAGTGTATCCGGATTGCAGAAATTGCTGCAGCAGTCGCCGTTTACCGAACAGGCATTGCCGTTATTGGTACAGGCCGATGAACTGCCTCCCGATGAACTGCCACCCGATGAGCTGCCACCCGATGAGCTGCCGCCCGAGGAGCTGCCTCCGCCTCCGCCGCTGGAAGAGGATGATGTGCAGATGGGATACCCCACCCCCACGCCGGGCGGAATGGCCGTCACAATCACGGAACTGGGCTCATCGCATAGCGGGGTGTATCCCAGCGGACTATCGAGAACGAACGTGTTATCGCCATTGCAATTGAAATCTTCCGGGGCACCGACAAATTTAAAGCGAGCATTGTCCACGTTCCACAAGACCAGATGATCCCCCAAGACAATGGGATCGTCCTTCTGGAGCGACCACAAGTGGTGATTGTACGTGTCATAACCGGTACAGACCCCAGAGTGATACCAGACGCAGGCGTTGGAGTTTAGGTAAGCGAAATCGGAAAAATTGGGCAGCGAGGGATTCTGCAAATCTGGACATGTCACATCCGGACAGGCGGCGGAGACATCGGGGTTACTCAAACCTGTGGTCGTGACTTGAAATGTGGTTCCGGACGGACAGGTGCAATTCACGCAGGTGATCGTTGCCGAAGACGAGGAGCCGCCCCCTGCCGCAGGGCATCCGTTGATGATGAAATCGCTCATAGACCCGCGCGTCCATTCATGCAAGCCGTCCGTGCGCGACCAACCAATACGGTCCCACGCCAAACCCGCGTTGCCGGGATCGACGGGAACGGTGATGGAACTGGCATCCACCCAGATGGTTACGGTGTTATCCGTGTTGAAAACATACTGGATGAAGTTGGTAGTCGTCCCATTGGTGGCCACAGCTGGTCCATCGCCATCAGGGTAAAACTGGGCAAGGTCCCCCGGACTCCGGTGGGGGCCTATGTCCGTACCCGCGCTTACCCAATCGCTCCAGCCCGTGATCCCCGCATCACCCGTCCAGTAAAAACTGATGGTGTAGGGCAGGGTCATTGCTAGGGGAGTGAACGTGATACTGCCCGCATTCGCATCGTCGGTACCGCCAAAATGGGCCCCGTAACCGTTATAGGTCACATCACCCACCTCCGTTCCGTCATGTCCGTTTCCGGAAACATCAAAAGAATCTCCCACGAGCGGCAAATGGATCTGGTCTCCGCATCCCACCTGTCCCCGCAGCTGCAGTCCCCTCTCCTGCGGACCCCGCACCCCGCTCAACGCCACAAAAACCGAGAGAGCCGAAACCACAGCTACAGCGGAAACACCGGCGAGGAGACGCCCAAACATGGATGCCACTGTAGCAGCGGAGGATTCCCGGTGACATGCTTGGGAGCCCTCCACAATTAAGGTAGTGTTGCGCAGCAAAAAAAATCTGAGATTGTTGTACAATTAGACTGTGGAATTACTTCCCATCAACACTCCGGTGATTCGTCCAGGGGATGACGTGGCCTCCGTACTCCGGAAGTCGGCAGCACTCCGTGCCGGAGACATCGTCATTGTCTCCTCCAAGGCCGTGGCAACGGCGGAAAACGCGGCGATCCTCCTGAGCAGGCTCTCCATCACTCCGGAGGCGCGCGCGTATGCGGCAAAAACCGGTCGGTCCGAAGGGTTCATGGAAGCCGTGCTTGCGGAGACAAAACGACTGCAGGGCCGGGTGGTGGGCACGGCACCGGGAGCGCTTCTCACAGAGTTATTTCCAGCGGGCATGCACGGGCAGTTACTGGTACCCAACGCCGGTCTGGACGAATCGAATATTGGTAAAGATTTCTGCATAGGTTGGCCAAAAGATCCTGTAGGGAGCGCAGCTACACTACGCGAAAAACTGATGGGAATGCCTGTGGTCATCACCGATTCCTGCTGCATCCCGCGCCGCCGCGGCGTAACCGCCTTCGCGCTCAGTTGCGCAGGCATAGACCCATTCCGCCCACTCCAGGGGGAAGAGGACTTGTTCGGCAAAAAAATGCGCATCACGGTGGAAGCCGTGGCGGATCAGTTGGCGATTGCGGGAAACATGGTGATGGGCAATGCAGCGGAGGCCATTCCGGCCGTCATCGCACGCGGGCACGGACTCCCCTCTTCCGATTTCTGCGGTTGGGTGGACGCGATGGATGAGCGGGAGGATTTGTTCCGGGAGATAATGAAAGCGAACAGCTTTGAGCGATAAGCGATGAACGCTAGGATTTACACATGTTACGAATGCCTTTTACCGAATTGCAGGTATGGCAAAAGAGCCTGGTATGGGCAGAACAGATTCATGTGCTGACACGCAAATTCCCAAAGGAAGAGCTCTATGGCCTAGTTGCTCAGATACGACGAGCTGCAGTTTCTATTCCATCGAACATCGCAGAAGGAAGTCAACGAACAACGGATAAGGAATTCGCGCATTTTTTGCTTATTTCGCGCGGATCTCTTGCGGAATGCATAACGCAATTGCTGCTCGCAAGAAACCTGGAATATGCCTCTAGCGATAGAATAGACAAATTGCTTAAGGATGCAGATGAAATGAGTAAGATGCTTTATTCATTACATAAAACCCTGACGACTGACCGCTGATTTCTCATCGCTTTTTTTATGAACTTCGTCGTACTCAGTTCCTCCCGCGGCACCACGTTCCAAGCGGTGATTGAGGCAATGCAGAAAGGCGAGCTCCAGGCACACTGCCTGGGTCTTGTCACGGACAGGCAGGACCGCGGGTGCATCGAAAAAGCACAGGCTGCGGGTATTCCCGTGGTGATTGTGGAAAAACAGGACAACGAAGACCGGGAGTCCTACGATAAACGTATTCATAAAGCAGTGATGGAGTTGACACATCAGCGCATACTAACCGCTGATCGCTCATTGCTCATCGCTTCATTAGGCTGGATGTTCATTTTCACACCGTGGTTCATTGGAAAATGGAAGAACCGGATCATCAACGTGCACCCCGCCCTCCTGCCCAAATTTGGAGGCAAGGGCATGTACGGTATGAAGGTCCATGAAGCGGTGTTAGCGGCGGGGGAAAAAGAGACCGGCATCACCATTCACCTGGTGGACGAGGGCGTGGACACGGGGAAAATTCTCCTGCAGAAAACCTGTCCAATTACCTCAACCGACACCCCCCAGTCCGTGCGCGACCATGTGCAGGCATTGGAAAGAGAATGGTATCCAAAGCTGTTGCAGATGATCGAGAAAGGAGAGCAAGCATTATAGCTATGAGCTATGAGCTATGAGCTATGAGCTATGAGCTATGAGCTAACTGCTAACTGCTCATTGCTCTACACATATCCTTCCACATGAACACATTTTTTATCCATGCCCCACTGCTCGACGGCAAGCATCTTGATCTCTTTGGTCATAGACGGGTTCCCGCATGCATACAGGACGGACTGTGAAAAATCATGGTGAACGATACTCGGCAGTATCTTCTGCACCCATCCGCGGTGCCCCGTCCATGTGGTACCTGGTTCTGAGAGCGTGATATGGAGGGAAATACGGGGATAGTCCTGGGTGAGTTGTGCAAATTCTTCCGACCAGAAGATGCAGGATTCATTGTAGGTTCCCAGCACGATATCGATGGGTCGCTTATCCCCTTTTTTGCAGAGATCCCTCCACATACTCCGGAAGGGTGCCATGCCTGTTCCCGTTGCCACAAATAAGAGTTTTTTCTCTTCTTCTGGGGCTAAAACGAAATTCCCGAATGGTCCAGTGAACACAAATTGTGTTCCTTCTTTCACGGTTGTTCGCAGCCAATTGCTGGCTCTTCCTTGTTCAAGTAATTTGATCAAAAAAAGAAGCTCGCAATCATGCGGAGCAGAGGCGATGGAGTACGCACGAGGTTGAATGTCTGACGGGTTATCCACAAGCGGAACCTGGAACAGCACAAACTGACCCGGCTTGAACGTGAATCCCTCAGGTTTTTGCACGCGCAATTCAATCACATCCTTGGCAACAGTCTTTTGTGAAAGGCAGGTGGTGGTGAAGGTCGGGATAGGCATGAAATTCGTTATTCGTAACTTGTAATTCGTTATTGGTAAATCTAGAAACAGACTACTACAAAAAAGGGGGACAAATCACGAATTACTAATCACATTCCCTTCATTAAATCGATGAACTCGTCAAAAAGATAGTTTGCATCCTCCGGACCCGGCGTGGCTTCCGGATGGAATTGCGCTGCAAAGAACCTGCCGGAATCGTGACGAATGCCCTCCAGGGTGCCGTCGTTAGCGTTCCGCCACCAGATTTTCCAGCCAGCGGGGAGTGATTCCTCTTTGACGGCAAATCCGTGGTTCTGCGACGTGATAATGCAACGACCTGCAGTGTCCGTATTTTCCTCAATGCACGGCTGGTTGGCACCGCGGTGACCGTACTTGAGCTTGTAGGTGTCTCCACCCACCGCCAGACCCATCAACTGGTTGCCCAGACAGATCCCGAATGTGGGGATGTTCTTGGCGATGGCCTTCTTGAGCGCATTGATGGTGGGAACGCACGTCTTGGGATCCCCCGGACCGTTACTGATGAAGACGCCGTCGTAGTGCTCTTTCACCTGGTCCAGATCGTGATCCCACGGCACACGGATCACCCGCACGCCTCTCTTGAGGAAGCTCCGGATGATATTGCGCTTCATGCCGCAGTCATATGCCACCACCGTGAGCGTCTCCGGCAGGTCCTGGGAGGCGGGAGATGGGTTGTACACGTGGACTTCTTTGCATGAGACATCAGCGACAAGGTTTCGGGTATTAGGATCCTGAATCTTCTCTGCTTGCTGACCGCTGACCGCTGATTGCTCATCGCTCACAACGATCCTTCCCAGCATCACGCCGTGCTCGCGCAGTTTTTTGGTGAGTGCGCGTGTATCGATGCCCGTAATGCCCGGCACATTGTGCTTCTTGAGCCACTCGGGGAAGGACATCTTAGCCAGGTGATGACTGTGCGTCTCACTCACCTGCGTGCAGATGACGCCGCGCACGTGCACCTCCTCGCTTTCCAGGTTTTTGCTGAACCCCCACTCGTTCATTTCCTCCCCCGGCACGCCGTAGTTGCCGATGAGCGGATAGGTAAACGCCAGAATCTGTCCGCGGTAGCTGGGATCCGTGCAGCTGTCCGGGTAGCCCACCATGGCCGTATTGAAGACCACCTCGCCGTCGCTATTCACCGCAGCACCAAACGACTCTCCGGAGAAGACGGTACCGTCGGAGAGGATGAGATGCGCTGCGGACATTGGAGGCAGAGTACAGAAAAATGCACGTTTGGCAACAGAACTCCCGGAGTGTTCCCTGGTGCCACGGAACGGAGTTTTCCCTTTCTTGATGAGCAAATCAAAGGCACAAGAACTGAAGACGCTCAAGAGAAACTTCCCCAAAAACTCGACTGACCTAGAGTGCCAGGTACATACTCCACCCTCATCCATGTCCAAAAAGAAAACCGCATCGGCCTCCGGTCACAGATCTTCGTCCGACAAGCCGGCCACAAAGCGGGATTTGAAAGATCTTGCCACAAAGAACGACGCGCAAAATCTTGAAGCCAAACTGCGAACGGAGATGAAGCACCACATGACAGCCATGGAAACGAGAATTCTCCTTCATTTTGATACTGCACTCGATCACTTCCGCGCTGATCTGCGGACTATCAATATTGAGAAAATCCAGGAACATGATGCCCGGCTGACAAGACTGGAACTGCACACGGGAATCATCAGAAGCGCCTAAAAACATACTGCAGCCGCTTCAAAGAGGTTTTGATTTAATATAACTTTAATATATTATGTCAAACCCCGTTCTTTGGCTTCACCGAGCCCCCACAAGACAGTGGTTAGAGAAAAGAGAATAATTATTTTTCCCCTTTTCACTATCTACTGTGCTGTGGGGGATTCCCTACACAAACCTGACGAGCCCGCGTGGGCTTGTCTTGAACGTTGCATGCGCAACGTGATGGACCGCTGACTCACGGCCCATCGCATTTTTTTCTATGAGTCATAGTAAGGAGATTTTCCATGAAAAATATCATGGGGCTGATGACGAGCCTTATCGTCACGATTTCGGCAACGGCCCAAGGGCAATGGCAATGGACACCGGACAAGCCGCCGCCGGTGTATTGTCCACCCAAAGCACCGCCGGCAGTTTACTTCCCGCCCCCACCCCCCGTGGTGGTAGTCCCGCTTCCACAGGTCGTTGTCCCGCCACCTCTGGTCGTGACACCGGCCCGGGACGACATGGCCACCAAGGAGGATATTGCCCGAGTACTCGGCAAACTGGACGTGCTCGGCAATAAAGTGGAGCAGTACCAAAAGGAAAACCGCGCGGAGTTCCAAAAACTCCACGCGGGGCAGGCCCAGTTAGCCGCGGGCCTCGCCGACGTTCAGAAAACCCAGGTCCTCCACGGACAAATGATCGCCTCCATCCAATCTGACATTGTCGTCATCAAAAGCGACATCGTCGGAATCAGGGGCGACATTACCGCCGTGCGATCGGAAGTGGCCAATCTGAACGCAGAGTTGAAGGAGCAATCTCGAAAACTCTGGGAATTGGCGATGCGGCCGCAACCGCAAGCATCACCAACGATCGTGAATAACTACCCGCCGCACTATCAGTACATCGGGCCCACGATGCCAAGCTGCTGTAATGGATGCTGCAGCACCGACTATATGGAAGTACCCATCAACAACTGCGGATGTTACAGGCCGGGGTTTCAAGTCGTACACGGGTACGTCTATGAAGCCCGAGTCGATCGATGTAACAACGCGTACCGTCTCTACCGCTACAACGGTAGGTACTGGTAAAAAATCGTCTCCCACAGCAATCAACCCCCTGCATTCGAAAGAATGTGAGGGGGTTTTGCCTTATTCCGATGCGGCGATTTTGGTCTGCAACTGCGCGACGCGCGAACGCAAAGACTTAATGCGTGCGGCGACGGACGCGATCTCGCCGCGCTTGCGCTTCACGTCCTCCATTGCCTTGGTGAGGGAAGCCGTGCGGGACTTCTGTCCTTTCTGGACTGCCTGCAGGTTTGCGAATGCCTCCTCCTGTTGCCTGAGGGAAAAAGCCATATTCTTTTTGTTCGTCTCTTGCTGGGCCCTATAGAGATCATCGAGAGCTTTAATGACTTTTTCCACCTTCTCCACCTGCTCTTTAGTAGGAACGCCTAAAGCATTCAAAGCATTTCGCAGCCCCTTCACCTGCTTCTGATAGCTCTCTAGCGCCATCTTCTCCGCCTGCTGTGCTTTTGCCACTGCCTCTCCCGCTTCTCTCAAAACTTCCTGTGCCTTTTTGACTGCAGGATCACTCGCCTTCGTCTCTGCATCCAGATCTGCCTGCAGTTTTTTGACATTCGCTTCCGCTTCACTCACGGAATTTTCCAGCGACCCCTGGCGTGCCTCCAGATCCCCTATCTCCTTTTCCAGCTTGGCAATCTCCTCCGTGGCATTCTGCGCCCTGCCCCCCTCCAGCTTCCGCAAACGATCCGTAGCGGAACGCGTGCGGGCCAGGGCCGTGGCTTCGTCCATATCCACGGGTTCAAACTGCTGGCGCGCCTCGCTCCATCCATAGATGGTACGGCCGGGGCCCCGGAGGAAAACATCCGGCAGAATGCTCCGGAGAGTGCCAACGGTGCGGGCATCCGCGGAACCTAGCGCAGCACGGAAAAATCCGGAGATCTCATCCACTGCGGTCTCCGCACCGGGCCCGCCTTCGCGGACGGTATTGAGCAAGCTGTCCAGGCGCCCGTATGTCCGGAGGATCTGTTCCAGTCTCTGGCGGTTGCCCGGCGTCATGTTGATCTCACGGCGCGCGGAACCGTCGTAACGGTAATCCACCGACTGCGTGAATCCCTCCGGACCCGTGGAAACGGCCATGTAGCGCGTCCCCCCTCCCCCGCTCTGCCGCTGCATGCCCGGGACAAAATCCGCCATCGCAAACTGCGCGCCGGCCGGACCCGTACGCGGGTATCCGCCGGCATAGGCACCGGGCGTGAAATCCGCCAGGGTCATACGGCTTGCGTAATGCTGCTGCCACGCCTCGCGACGCGCAGCCAGACGCGCCCGTGTCCCAAAAGGCATAGGCTGCGAGATTCCCGCATACGCCAGCGGATTCTGGGGATAGGCCATAATGGGCCCAAAGCTGCTGATGCGGGAGGGGAAGGATCCTGCCATGCGCTGCCAACGGGTCTGCGCGGCGGAGTAGACGTAGGGATCCATGGGATGCACGCCCGGCGCCAACTGCTGCTGGGGCATGTAGAGCGCGGCATTGCGCAACTGCCACATCTGCTGGCTGTTGATGGCGCGCGCGTACATGTACTGGTTCATCGCGTCCGGACTGCGGAAACGCGTGATCCTCCGCTCGTGCGGGAGGTGATTGTGCCGGTAGTGGTGCGAGGGGAACATGTGTGTGGATTTTTTGTGACGACAACAGAAGTTACTTCATCTGGTCTTCAGCCTTTTTCACGTCTTCGGCACGCTCTTTTTCCTCGGCCGTGTGTGCCTGTTTTTGCGCGATATGCGCCATTTTACGGGCAAATTCACGGTCCTCCGCCGTCAGCTCTTCCACCACTTTGTCAAAAATGGCGAAGGCCTTGTCATACTGCTCCATGCGCGCGATGGTCTGTTCACGCGTCTCGTTCTTGTAGCGCTCCGCGTGGGTCTTGAGCATGTGGCTCATCAGATCCGGCTCTATCCAGCGCATCACCTCATCGTAGTGCCATTCGGGCGTCTCCGGCTTGCTCTGGTTCTCCGGGGCCACGTAATCGTCCTGCGGCGGTGTGGGTGTTTGGCCCGTAGACATATCAAAACAGTATACCGGAATTTTGAGGTATTGCCTATCCCCTTCCCCGCGCTTCTTATGGGGTGAACGGCACTTGACCTTAATAGATAAATGTTTCCCCGGTACCCTTCTGCAAAATGTGTATTTATGCTACAATGAAAGGATTTCATGGCAGAAAAAAAAGACACAAAAGAAGCAGCCGAGGCTGGCGCTGGCAAGCTCTCACCCGAAGAGCAGAAGGTTGCTGATGCTCTTAAAGGCATCAGCAAGGATAAGCACGAAGCGCTTTTAAAAGCCGCGGGAATTACCTTGGTAGCACCCAAGCCTCCGGAGAAGCCTAAGGAGGAACCCAAAGAGGCCCCGAAGCACGATGGGCACAAGGACGATCATGGACACAAAGATCATGCGCATGACGGTGACCATGGACATGAAACCAAAGGGGCGGTCGCTACGTACGACGAACCGTATCCGCTCTACATGGAGAACAAGAATAAGGTCATAGCGGGAGCAGCTCTCGTAGGTGCTAGTTATGCTGCTGCACCCCTGCTGCAGGCGGAAAACCTCTACACTGCGGGTGAAAGCATCAATATCGTATCCAACGCTCTGGGTGTAACATCCGCAGTGAATGGCGTGGGTTCGGCAATTGGCAGTATTCCGCTGGTAGGACCCGCTTTATCCAGCATCAATAGTATTCCTGCTATTTCCGCCGTGACAGGGGCCATCGCTCCCGCCATCACCACACTTGGCGGTTTATATGCATTGGGGAAGTTGCGTAACTCCATCAGACAGGGCCTAGGTTGGGAAACGGAAAATACGGGCTGGGGCGCACGCAGCAATATCGTAGAAGGTGTACGCCTCTTCGGTGACCCCTTCCGCGCAATTGGCTGGGGACTGAAGGGAATTTTCAACGGCAAAAACTGGAGCAAGGGTTGGGAGGCAGCAAAAACACTGGCCAAGAAAGCCGCACCCGTGGCCGGCGGCATTGCGACCGGCCTCTGGGTAGGAGGACTGGCCGCCACCATCCCCGCTTACGGAACACCGCTCGTCATTGGCGCCGGCATTGCCGGGGGCCTGGGCGGATTCGCCCTCACGCGCAAGGCCATGGGATGGCTGGGATCCTTCTTTGGCGGAGGGGGCGGAGGAGGCGGACATGGCCACGGCGGCGGCCACCATTAATACCACCCCCTGAACACTTCTCTCGCACATGCACCTCACACACTTCCGCACCGGCACGCACACCACGCAGGAATCACGCCTGCTCAGCATGAGCCTGGAGCTGGGAACCAATCCGTTGGGTCCCCCGCAGGGAGCGGATGCGTTTGTGGACACCATACAGAATGCCGCAAGCTGGATGGCCGACACGGTGCTGCCCGGTAACCGCGAGGCGCGTATCAAGAACGGCACGGAGCGCCGCCTCAATGACCCCCAGCAGTGGGTTACCGCCTTCCAGCGGACGGATATTCTGGGCGCCACGGTACCGCAGAGACCCCTTACGGGAGACGCATACGGTCCGCAGGAACTCCTGGAATCCAAGACCGTCCGTGAGCGCCAGATGATATTCCTGCGCTTTGTGCGCGCCTCCACGCCGCCGGCGTTCATGGCATCGGAACCCGTGTTTAACATCCGCGGGCTGCGTGAGGCGAGCCTGGAGAACTTTGCGGCGGCAAATCCCGCCGGCGACCTAATGACTGCTGCGGAGATCGCCCGTATCCCGCGCATCCTCACCCTGGTGGGTGCGGCTGTGGGCAGCAAAGCCCTGCAACCCGCCACTCCCGCAACGCCGGAGGATACGCAGAATACTGACATTGTGCGCCAAATGCTGAACACGCATTATCCGCTCAATGATCCTGAAAACCGCCATTTGCTGGATGACTATATTCGTGCAATAAAGATCCTCCGCGGTCCCGGTTTGCCTCCCCCGTCCAATGCGCAGATGCGCACGCGTGAGGAGCTGCTCAAGCTCATCACCAGCACGCAGAACAGCGGAAAGCTGCCGGTGGATTTCCCGCGCCGCTTCCTTGCCTGGCTGCAGCATGAGGATCCCGTGCGTGTACAGAACATCTTGAGTCAGTTTGATCCCATCCGCGAACGGGAGGACAAGACCAAGCTGGAGGCATTGCAGATCCCGCAGAAGCGCCAGGCTGAGCTGAAGGAGAAAATCGCCGCCAGCATCCCGGAACGCGTCATGGAGGTCTACAACAGACTGGAGCCGTGGCAGCAGTACACGGCCATAGGCCTGGGCATTTTTGCCGGGTGGAAGATTTTGAGGGGCGAGGGATTTGTGGCATCTACGGCGCGCACGGCGCTTGTGGGCGTCGCCGGGCTTTCCGCGTTTGAGTATCTGGTCCTGGGCACTCCGCCCAGCCGGGGACTTATGGCGCGGGGGCTGGAATCGCTCCAGACAAACCTTGGCGGCAACGTGCCGGAAAAGAACCGCAAGATGCTCCAGATGATGGCCCGCTACACCAACGAGCGCGCGTTCATGCACAGCGCGGAGATCGCGGACTCATTGGCACTCATGGCCACACTCAAGATGTCCGATATCAGCAACGCCCTCACTATCAACGTCACCGGAGGGCAGTTGCGGTATGAGCTTTCGGATACCATGCTCCGCGCCAAGCTGGAGGACCAGCGGAAGGACATGGGCCTCAAAAAAGAAGCCGTCGACAAGATCTTCAAAGGTCCGCACAAGGAGGCGATCGCCCAGGCCGTGGGGAATATCTTCTACCGCATGGGCGGACGCAATCCCAATAACCGTGACAAAGTCGAGTATGTGGAAAAGGCGCGCCGCAACGCCATCACCGTCTACCGCGTGCCGGACGCAAACACGGGTGAAAGCCGTCCGTTCAGCACTTCCCGTTCGTACGCCAACATCACGGATACCACCGCACTGGGGTACTACATGGAAATTGCAGACGAGGGACGGCAGATTGTGCTCAATCAACACGCCGGAAACAGTTTCTCGGACATGGTGGGAGCGCTGATGACGCAAGCCACGCTGGAAAGGCCGGATGAGGCGCAGCTTTTGTCGCCCCCAGGAACCGGCACCAACGATACACGTCAAAAAGAACGCGCCGTTTACTCTCTCTCAAGTGAGACTGTATCCCGCAATCTTGATGTGCCTCGCCAGAGACTGGTGAATGAGTTTGGAGAATTTCTGGATTTCTGGAAAGCAGACGGTCGCCGCGTACTGAACATCACCGACGCAGACAAAAAAACATATATTGCACGCGCAACGATGTTGATTGCACCCCCGCCTCCGGGCACACAGCCTTCCCTGACAGAAGGCGCACAGATTTTAGACCGTCTAAGGTTTACCATCCTTCGCGCAGCAACATTCACAGGAACGCTCACGGGCACAGAGGTCACCGACTTGTTTAGCTCCATAGAGGGTCCTGGCGGAACGCCCCGGAATCCTGCACAGCTTTTGACAGCAATGGGCCAGTGGCTGAATGCAAAACTGAATGTATTCGGAAATAACCAAGAAATCAGGGGAATCGATTCCGTTATTGCGCTCATACAGGGACGACTGGGTCGTCGTGTGGACGTGGATGGAAACGGTGAGCCGTTGGTTAAACAATTGCAACGACACAAGGATACCTTCGCATCTTTGCGTAGGGCAGAAGCTATGGCTGACCGCGCATTGGGCAGTTTGCGACCGGAAGACCTTAATAGACTTGGGAATGCTAAAATTGCCAGAGAGTTCCTGGTACGTGTCTTTAATAGAAAGGCATACAGAGATGTAGTGGATGATAACGAACGCACTTATGCCCATCGTGTTGCTATTGACCTGTTCACAGCACAGCTGACGCAACACAAGGCAG
>CAYMAT010000021.1:5373-20671 GCA_964388495.1 uncultured Candidatus Peribacteria bacterium | reverse complement strand
ATTCCTATGGATCGCTCTACAGTCCTACATGAAATGGGCCATCTTGCCACTATGGGAGCGCCTAAAACCTTTTCTGAGGCGCTTGCCGTCTTGATATCTAACCTGAGCATTCCCCGTACGGAAATGCAGACAGCCCCCATTTGTGCCTGCGCGGGAAACATTCAGATCTTCGGTCCTGGGCAAGAGGGATGGAACGTGGGCGAAAAAGGTACGTCTGTAAATAAATATGACGGCTTTCATAGTGCACTCGGCTACGGCCTGAGTTGTGAATTATGGGCGGCCCTGGATAGGAATATTGATAATCTTCGCGCCCTGGTACGGTGTTGCGAAAATGGCGGCGAATATAAACGACCTTCCACCCATGAATGGATGGGGAAGGTGAACAATGTTTTGCCCGGATTTGAGAAAAAAATTTCCAAGGCTATTGCCCCCCAGAAGCCGGGACAAAAAACCTATTGGTTCAAGAAAGATATGAATCCGTGGGGCATTCTCTGCTCCTATGAAATGAAAGACCCGCGAGAAGGCGCAAAGTCTTTGCCTATCGTCGCACAAATACAGTTTCATGACGGCACTGCTTATAATCTGGAAGCAAAAGGCGGTGAACTACAAATCGATCCATACTTTCTGACGATGAGCATATGGTCTAAGGGGAAACTCGATAGTGCGATCATTGAAAAACTTGCAAAACCCTTTCAGATCATCGTGCAATCTCCTGGTGAGGGAAAGGAATGGAAGCATTTACCAGGACGCTTTCAGTACAATCAGTTCTATTACGAAGCAGCAAAGCGGGTACAGGGCATCTCCCGTGCCGGGCTCCCCCAGTAATCCCCATAGCAACGGTTCCCGGAGGTATTTTTTGCTGTACACTGCAGTCTATGCCGACAAACGATCTGCTCACCCGCGCCGTCAGTGATGTTGTCCCGCGTCCGCTTGCAGAAAGTAAGCTCAAGAGCGGCAAACCCATGCGTATCTACTTGGGCATTGACCCTACGGGCGCAAAGCTGCACCTGGGCCACTCGGTTCCTCTGCGGAAGCTGAAGGCATTTCAGGATGCCGGGCACCACGTCATTTTCTTGGTGGGGAGTTTTACGGCGATGATCGGCGACCCGTCCGGCCGTGACCAGATGCGCGAACCGCTTACCCCGGAGCAGGTGCAGAGGAACTTTGAGACGTATAAGGAGCAGGCGGGGAAAATCCTGGATTTCAGCAAAGTGGAACTGCGCTACAACCACGAGTGGCTGGCTGCCCTCAAGTTTGAGGACATCCTCAAGCTGGCAAGCACGTTCACGGTCCAGCAGATGCTCCACCGCGACATGTTCAAGGAACGCATGAAGAACGGGAAAGACATAGCGCTGACGGAATTCCTGTACCCGCTCATGGTGGGGTACGACTCCGTGATTCTGGACGTGGACGTGGAGCTGGGGGGCAACGATCAGCTCTTCAACATGCTCTGCGGCCGCACGCTCCAGACCGCCATGAAAAAACGCGACAAGTTTGTGCTGACCACCAAACTGATTGAAGGCACGGACGGCCGCAAGATGAGTAAAACCTACGATAACTGCATCTGGATAGAGGACACCCCCAAGGACATGTACGGCAAGATCATGTCCATGAAGGACGAGCTGATCCTGACGTACTTTGAGTGCGTCACGGAAGTACCCATGGAAGAAGTGGCGGAAATTGAGAAATTACTGAAGAAAAAAGGCACCAACCCCAAAGATATCAAGATGCGCCTGGCGCGGGAGGTGGTGACGCTCTACTACGGCGAGCCTGCGGCAAAAGAGGCGGAAGCGGGCTTTACCAACGTCTTTAGCAAGCACGGGCTCCCGGAAGACATGCAGGAGATCAAGGCGAAGGAGGGGAGTGGCCTGGTGGACTTTTTGGTGGAGCACAAATTGGTCAAGAGCAAGAGCGAGGCGCGCAGGCTCATTGAACAGGGCGGCGTGAAGCTGAATGACGCGACAGTCAGCCACATAGACGCCACGGTCGTGAAAGGCGTGCTGAAGGTGGGGAAGAGGATGTTTGTGAAGATAATTTAGGCCTTCGGGACAAAAATTATTTCACGCAGCGATTGGGCAGAGCGCAGGAGTGTGTGTTCTGCAAAAAACGGATTCTGAGGATAGAGCAGCTCTTCTTTTGCCATAACGGCAGACATCAGAAGCCCCGTGTTGTTTCTTTCAAAAGGCAATATACCACCTTCCTTCATTAATTCGTTCCACAGATCAATCAGTGGTATAGCCTGTCTGAAACGGTGAGGACGGGGATCAAGGATCCTATCCATAATCAGATGGTCCATCAGCAAGGCGAATTTAGCCTCCAGTTTTTTTTCCGGGAAAATCGGGTTTCCCTCCAAACGCTTCACGCACATTCTTGCATACTGCGAGTATCTATCGGGCGGCAAAGCATCAAAGTACGACACAAAACCATCCAAATCCGAGTGTCCCAATACTCTTACCAAGGCATTCTGCTCATCGTTCAGTTTTTGAGGACCGTACTGCATATTCACCTTCTCCCATTCGTTCACGATATCCGCAAAAAGTCTATCACGCAGATGCTGCTCAGGCACGCGTTCAGAGGAGGGGAGCCTTTCTTGCTCATCCAATACTTGCGCAATACGCTGGCGCAACTGCGGAACAAATTGAGAGACACCACTCTCTTCTTGACTCAGAAACTCCGGCAGCAAAAAACTCTCCATATCCGGCTGTTTCAAAAACCAGCGAAGTGCTTTTCCTTCGTTATTACCCATTTTCAAGACACGAATATCCCGCGATTCAGGGGTAGCTTGTCCACGGCCGTATAGGGGATGTTCCGGTGTGAGGAAGAACAGGGATTTTGCATTCGTCTCCGACAAAATATCCCCGAATTCCTTTTTTGCCTGCCCGGGGGTGTACTGACCGGACAGACACATATAAGAGGCAAAGAGCGCCTCTTGTGCGATGCATTTGATGAGCGGGCGGCCTTTGGCTAGTTCCGAAGCCCCATTCTCGATTTTTTGGGGAAAACTCATTCCCTGAACGCGCGGCAGAATGTTTTGGCAAACCACGCGCTCATAAAAATCACTGACGTCCCGGTACTGCACCGTGGGCTTTTTATTCGGATCAGGCCCTGTAGACCAATTGTATTTTTCAGCCCACAAGAGGGCGAATTCCTGAGCCATTTCTGACGTTGTCTTTTCGGGCATGAAAGTGCTCCATAGTGCAAAAAGAAACGACTCAAGGCAAGTACAAGCAAAAAAAACGCCCCCACCACGTGCCCAACAGGGGCTTTACGAGTGTGTGGTGGGGGACGATGTTGAACTCTAGAAAGAGTTCAACGTCAGAAGAGTTCCTTCATGGCTACCTCCTTTCCAACGCGGTTGTGGGACGCCAAAGGCGTACCCAGGAAGTGTGCATAAAAAATACCCTAAGAACATCGTAAACCATTTTTTAGTATATGCAAATATATCTATTTCCCGCCCCCATGGAACTTCTTGTGCACTTCTTTAAGGTGGGGATTAGTGCCCTTCGACAAGCTCAGGGTGACAAATCCGTACTATTTACCTCCGCCATGAAATTTCTTATGTACTTCTTTTAAATGGGGATTTGTCACGTGCGTATAGATCTGGGTGGTCGAGAGGTCTTTGTGCCCCAGCATCTCCTGAACGGAACGGAGGTCCGCGCCGTGGAGCAGGAGATCGGTGGCGAAGGAGTGGCGGAGCGTGTGTGGTGACGGATTACTGACAATACCCGCCTCGCGCGCGTACTTTTTGACGATGTTGTAGATGGAAATGCGCGAGAGCCGGAAGTTCTCGCCCGGGGGCATCTCATTGGCTGCCTGTTGGTGGTTCCTGATAAACAGGGGATCCAGATGGTCTAACCGACTCTCCAAGTACCTCTTCAATGCCTCCACAGCCAGGTCGCTCAAGAACACCACGCGGATCTTCCCGCGCTTTCCGCGGATACTGATTTCCCGCGTTTCAAAGTTGAGATGCTGGCGGTTGAGACTCCGGAGTTCACTCAGGCGCAGACCGGTACTGAAGAACAGATGGAGAATGGCACTGTCACGCTTGCCGTCCCGCTCCGTGATATCCGGTGCGGAGAGCAGGCGAGTGAGCTCGTCCCGGAAGAGGACTTTCACCTTCCGTTCCTCTTCTTTGAACCGCGTGACGCGGTCGGGAGGGTAGCAATCCATCTCTTCCTCACGGATCAGGTACCGCAAAAACGCCCGCAGTATTGTCAGATGATGGTTTTTGGTGCGAATTGTTAGTTCACCGCCGGATTTAGTCCGGTAGCTGTGCAAAGCCGACTTATAGACGCGGATAGCCTGCTTATCGATGGATAGGGGGTCGGGGAGTCCGGAAAGCTGGGCAAAGAGGTTGAGGGACTGGGTGTAGGTCTCAATGGTGAGCGGGGATTTGTTTTCTTCAGCTTTAAGGAAAACCAAGTACCGGTCGATGGCTTTGGCCAGGTTACTGAGCGCCGGAGCGGGTGACATCTTTGTCATGACAGTCGGGTATGAATCACAGTCGGATTTTTGGAGGGAGAGGAGGGTTTTCCACACTCTCTACCACTTAACATAATGCAGTTTATGTTAATAATCTTTCCATGACAAGCAGAGAAATGCCTGTGGCTTCCCGTAGCCAATTTTCAAAGAAAAACAGTCCGTCCTTTGTATGCGCCGCGGGGTACGTTTGGATGTCCCAGCCGGCCACCTGGCTCAACACTCGTATGCGGGCCAAATGATAGTCGTCACTCACCCCCACGATGCCCCTGCACCCCTGGGTCAGCGGCCGCGTGAACGCGATATTCTCCTTAGTGGAGGTGGATCGCTCCTCTATCCGGATATCCCCCACCTTGACTCCCCTGCGGATTGCCTCCTTTTGCATCACCTGAGCCTCGCTGACGGGCGCCCCCACCCCCTTGCCACCCGATAAAAAGAGTTTTCTAATTTTACCCTGACGGTAGAGATCCGCCGCAGCCTCCACCCGGCGGAGGATGCCCGGGCCGGCGCTGTATCCCGTGATGTTCCCGTCAGAGTTGCGTAACGGATGGATGGCGGCACCAAAGACCACGGCGCAATCCGTAGGGAACGTGACCGCAGTCCCCTGCCTCCCCAGCCATACAAAAATGAGCGCGCAGGCATAGAGATACACCAGGGCCGCAAGACCCAGGGCAACCATACCCCGGAGGAGACGGAGGACGCTCTTCATTGGGGCACGATGCTGATACTGCTGGGAATGGGCGGGATGACGGTGTTCCAGGGCGGCCACATCCGGATATCCACGCGGTCCACCTCCGGAAAGTTGCGGATGATGCGCTGGGCGTCGGAGACGGAGAGGCCCGCGATGGCGTCGCGCACTTTTTTACCGAACCGGGCCCCTGTGGGAGTGAGAGGATCCAGCTCAAAATTCTCGGTACCCACCACGTCCGCCGTCACCTTGATCCACTGATGATTGTCGTCGTATTCAATAATAATCACGCGGTCCGGGTCCACGTGCACGGTCTCCGGCACCAGGCGCTTGCCCTCCCCTGTCCTGGCCAAAAGCTCGCGGCTGTAGTTCTCCTGGAACATGGCCAGGTCGTAGGCGGGGACGGAGTAGGTGAGTTGTCCTTCAATGGGGACCGACATGACCGGCTGCCCGATGAACTGCGTGGGCAGCACAAAGCCGGAATACGTCTGCGCGATCACGTCGTCTTTGGCCAGCAACTCCAGATCGATGTGCGGATCCGTGGCGTTCCTGAGCTGGCGCTCCTCCTCCACCATCTGCTTGGCATTCACCAGCAGCTCCTGCATGAGGCGCTTTTTGCCTATCTCCAGATCCTGCGCCTGCAGGACAGAGCGCTGGGACGTGGTACCGCCCGTGCCGCTCTTGATGTTCTTGGCAAACACCAGCTTGCGCTCCTCCGGACTCAAGCCCGGAATCTCCCACTGCAAATTGGCCGGCACGTTGCCGCGGTCTCCTATCACCTTGTCGTACATGTCCAGATGATCGGCTTTGGCTTTGACCGTGGTCTCCCCTTTGGCCGGAACTGAGACCTCCTTCTGCAGACGGAACACCATACCGGCCTGGTTGGTGACGCGCGTCCCTTTGCGGAAGGAATATTCCTCGGCCGCGTTGTTGACGATGGTCATGGGCACCGTGGCATCGGTCCCCGTGAATTCCGTGCTGATATCGTCAAAGGTGATGGATTTGCGCACGGTGACGGTCAGCATGGTGAGCGGCATCACGCGCGCATACTGCCGGGGTAACACCGCGCCGCTCTGCGCCAACAGCACGTTCATGGTGTGCGAAATCACCTCCGAACGCGCCCAAATGCGCACTTCCGCAGACGGCAGCAGGCGGAAAAACACAAAAGCGAACAAAAGGACACTGGTGCTCATCAGAACCCAGATGCGGATTTTAGGAACACTCAAGAGACCCACCCGCTGGAGCCGGGAACGCCAGTGCTGGCGCCACAGGCTGGGGGAAAAGGCCCGCAGGGCCTCATTCTGCTGCGGGTGATTCCTGAGCGCGTCACGCAGCTCACGTGTGCGGTTGTACACCTGTATCCCCCGCTTGCGCGCCGGGCGGATGATGCTGGGCTCCTTGCTGGCCAGTTTCAGGCGGTACCGGACCTTGGCACAGTCCTCCAGGAAGTGTTCGCGCTCGTCATCGTGCAGCAAAAAGGTGTTATCCGGACTGCTCAGCACCACCACCATCTCCCCCGGTGTCTCCCTGATGCGCCGCGCAAAGGAATTCCAGGACTCCTCGGGTCCACGGAAAAGCACGGTGAGCGACGACCCCTGTTCAGGCACGGAGGAAAGTATCCGGGATTACGGCTCGCAGTTCAATAAAGGAAACTGTGCAAATAAAATTGAAAACTGAAAGTGGAAAGTTGAGGAAAAAAACTTTCAATTATCAGTTTTCAACTTCGCAAAGCCTCTATTGCCGGCAGTTTCTTTCCGCCGATGAATTCCAGCATTGCCCCCCCGCCCGTGCTGACAAAGGTGTATGCCGAAAGCGGCAGGCCGTAGCGGACATGGAAATCGATGGTGTCTCCGCCACCGATGATGGTGATGGCCCCGCGTGCAGTTGCCGCAGCCACCGCCTGTGCGATCTTTTTGGTGGCACCGGCAAACTCCTCCACCTCATAGAAGCCGATGGGACCGTTCCAGACTACCATTCCGGCTTTCTCAATGGCCTTGATGTACCGCTCCGTGGTGACGGGCCCGATATCGAACATCGCCATGTCCCCCTGGATACTCTCCACGGGAACGCCCAAGACTTCCACACCCGCTTCCGGCGCACTGGCAACCACGGCGTCCCGCGGCACGTGGATATCCGCTTTGTCCGTCTTTTCCGCCTCCAGCATCATGTTCTGGGCGCGCTCTACCCATTCCTTTTCGTATTTGGATTTACCCATATCCAAGCCGCGCGCGGCAATGAAGGTGTTGGCAATGCATCCGCCCAGCAAAATGTCGTCACCCTTGTCCAAAAACTGCTCAATCACGGGAACTTTGGTTTCCATCTTGGCCCCGCTCACGATCAATACCAGCGGGCGCTTGGGATCGTCCACCACCCGGGACAGCTCTTCCACTTCCCTCTGCAGCTGCAGACCCATGTACGACGGCAGATACTTGGGGATCTGCACCATACTGGCATGCGTGCGGTGGCAGTTGGTGAACGCATCGTTCACGTACACATCGCCCAGTTTGCTGAGCGATTTCCCAAAGACCTCATCGTTCCCCTCCTCACCGGGCTCGTAGCGCAGATTTTCCAAAAACAGGACCTGGCCAGGTTTGAGCGCGGCCACCGCTGCCTCCGCCTTTACCCCCACGCATTCGTCCACAAAGGTCACGCTGCGTCCCAGGAGTTTTTCCAGAATGGGCGTAATGGGCTTTTGACTGAACTCCGGAAGCCGCTTGCCCTTGGGGCGACCCTGGTGACTGATGATGATGAGCGAGGCGTTCTTCCCCAAAATGTACTGCATGGTGGGAATGAGCGCTTCAATGCGTTCGGTATCCATAACCTTTCCGTCTTCCATGGCGACGTCAAAACCGGCGCGCAGAAGAACTTTTTTGCCATCAAGATTGGCTTTGTCCAGTGTGGGGAGAGAGGTGGGCATAGCAAGAGAATAAGGATTCAGGCTTCAGAAGCCAAGCAGTCCCGCCTCCACCCTCAACACTTTGGCTTTTGAATCCTGAACTTGTCCCACTGGTACACTTGCACCGTGCCCACTCCCCTCCCAAGCACTCCCCTGCTCGCGTTTGTGCTGACAGTGTCCCTGCACCTGCTGGCATTGCGCGTTTTTCCGCGATGGAAACTGCTCGACTTCCCTACCCGGTACGGACTCACGCGCGCACCACTCCCCTACCCCAGCGGCATCCTGGGAGTGATCGTTTTTTGTTTTTTCCTGCCATGGATTCCTTTTTCTACGCATTGGGAAGCCATTTTTGAAGCTATTGCGCTCCTGGCTCTGGTGAGCTTCGCCGATGACCGTCACCCCCTCCACCCCCTGCTTCGCCTTACCGTGCACGGTCTTGTGGCGATCATTCTGATTGCCGCGGGCGTCCGCATCACCGCCATCACCAACCCGCTTCCGGGTTCCTTTTTGGGGACCGATACCAGCATTCATCTGCTGGCGGGAATGCCCATGATCGTCAGTGCCGTGTTCACTATTGTGTGGCTGGGCATGGCCATCAACGCCCTCAACTGGTTTGACGGCGTTCCGGGACAGGTCACACTGCTCAGCACCATCGCCTTCACGGTCATCGGTTGCCTTTCCCTCAGTGACCGCGTGCAGCAGCCCGATCTGGCATTGGCATCGTTTGTCCTGGCCGCCATCGCCCTGGGGAGCTTTGTCTTTGACATTCCCCCGCCCCGCGTGGTGCTGGGGGACAGCGGCGCCATGTTCTTCGGCCTCATGATCGGCATCCTCACCATCGCCTCCGGCGGCAAGGTGGCGACGGCGTTTCTGGTGTTGGGCGTGCCCCTCACGGACGCCGTGTTTGTGATTATCCGGCGCATTGCCCGGGGGGAATCGCTCACGCGCGGCAACCGCGTGGACCAGCACCTGCATCACCGCCTGCTCACACTGGGCTGGTCACAAAGGCAGGTGATCGCGCTCAATGCGCTGCTGGGAACGGCGTTTGGTGTGACGGCGCTCTTCCTGAGCACGTGGGAAAAGCTGGCTGCTGCCGCCCTCCTCATCCTGATCATGCTGGGGCTCAACCTCTACACGCGCTCTTCCGCACGCTGACATGGCTCACCTGCTCATTGTCTACGCCCCCGTCACGCATGCAGATGCCGTGCGGCAGGCGCTGGCAAGCGCGGGTGCGGGAAAGCTGGGCCACTACGACAGTTGCTCCTTCAGCACTCGCGGCACTGGACGTTTCCGGGCACTGAAAGGCGCCAAACCATTCATCGGAAAAGAAAATATTATCGAAGAAGTGGCCGAAGAACGCATCGAAGTCCTTGTCCCCGCGGGTATCGATCCCCATGCTGTCATGACAGCAGTCAAAAAAGTCCATCCGTATGAAGAACCGGCGTATGTGATCGTAGAAGTGAAAAACTGAAAACGGATAGTGGAAAAATCGTGATAGAAACAACTTTCCGTTTTCCTCTTTCATCTTTTCATTTACCTCTCCATTTTCATAGGCTTGCTCAGCACGCCAAACGGAACCACTTCCAGCACCAGCGTCTGACTGCCCTGCGGGAGAACCTGCACCGTGAGCCGGCCGTTCACGAAGTCACCCGTACTGAAGGCGGAGGGTTTGATTTCCGCCTTACCGAATGCCGGGCGCAGGGCCATCTTGCGGCCCGGAGCGGGATTTTTGATGGCGTCGCCGTTATCGTCCACCAGGATGAGGGTCACGGATTTCCACTCACGCTCGCGCGTGCGGGAATCATTCATTTCGATACGGACTGTCGATACATCCTGCACCCGGGTAGCGGGAACCTCGCTTGATACCGACGCATCGGAAGACGACGATTCTGCGGAGGCAGCCGAATGGCTCGGAATAGGGGCAACCGGTGCTTCCTCCGTATAGGCAATCAGGGTGGTGCCGTTGACGGTCAGTCTGGCCAGGCGCGCGGAGCGGCGGTCAGCAATGGTGTTTTTCAAATTTTTGCTAGGTACAGCAGACGAGGACGATGAATGAGCGGCGACGGTCACCGGGGCTCCGTTGACGTATGCCTGGACGAAAACCATGGGATCCACGGTGTACTCCAGACCGCGCTCGCGGTGCAGTCCGCTGTTGACCGCCTGCCCCACGCTTTCCCCAGCAGCACGCGCCTCCGCGCTGGTAAACGGCCAGTAGGGGTGCCAGGGAGCGGTATCCTTATCCACCTGGAAGTGGAGGTGCGGCCCCGTGGCATCGCCGGTCTTTCCGGAGAGAGCGATCTGTTCACCCTTCTGCACCATTTGCCCCTCTACAACGCCTGCCGCAGACAGGTGGGCGTACACGGAATAGATCGACTGCGTCTTGCCGGGGTTGGCGCTATCCGGAACGTTGGGGTGCTTGACGACCACGTAGATGCCAAAGCCGTACTGGTCATTGCCCACAGTCTGGACCACGCCGTTGGCGATGGAACGGATGGGCGTGCCCACGGGGGTATCGATATCCACGCCCGGGTGACTCCCCTCGCCGCGTCCGGTGTCATAGGTCCCCAGGAACTTCACGGCATAGATGCGCTGTTCCAGCGAGGACTCACTGGAACCCAGCGTGTAGGCGGGCAGCGGCACCAGTGCGTCACGCGGGACCTGGCGGAAGGTATCCACGCGGGGGTCTCCGCCGTACGCAGCCCACTTGCCAAAATCCGGTACGAGTTCGATGGGCGTGACGGTTCCCGTAAAGACGATGCTCGCCTCACTCCCCTCTCCCAGCACGGATTTCCAGAACACGTGCCAACCGTTCTGCCCCACCATGTTTCCCGTCACGAACGCCAAAACAGACAGCGCCGCAATCCAGAATGTGGCGCGCTCGCTCATGTAATCCAGGAGGCGCTCGTGCGTGCGCCTGTACAACGAACTGACGGTGAAGCCGGTGCGACGTTTCGATACACTAGTCATAGGTTTTGGTGTTACTGAAATTATAACATTTTTTGACAAGTTTGACAATGTATGACAAATGCATATTTAAGGCCCGTTCTGCCGCCCAAACGAAGGAAGCGGGAAAAGCGCTTGCCCATACCCTTCTCACGCTCCCTGTGACCATCGTCCTGCGGGGGGAGCTGGGCGCCGGCAAGACCACCTTCACCCAAGGGTTGGCAGAGGGCTTACAGGTGCGCGAAACGGTCACGAGTCCCACCTATGCCTTGGAACAGCGCTACCGCACGCCCAAGGGGCTCTTCATCCACATCGATTGCTACCGCCTCCCCACCGCCGATCTGCCGGAACTCCTGCAGAGCACGGCCGATGCCGATATACGGGTCCTGGAGTGGGGCGACCGCCTGCCGGAAGAGAGCCTGCGCGGGGTGCCGGTGATAGACGTGGGGTTTGAGGAGGAGACGCGTGAAGAACGCACTGTGACAGTGTCTTTCCGCGATATTCCCCTGCCCTCGCGCCAGGACATTCTGCAGTGGCGCAAGGAAACACATCTGCCGCCGCACGTGGGTGATCATTGTGACGCGGTTGCCACCGTCGCCAAGCGGCTGGGCAATATCTTCCTGGAAAAAGGCGTCCCCGTGCGCATGGAGGCGCTCGTCCGCGGCGGCGAGGTGCATGACCTGCTCCGTTTTGTGGATTTCCGGCCGGGCGCCCACCCGCAGGGCTTCACGGAAAATCCCACGGATGTCCGCGCGTGGGCACAGTGGGCTGCACGGTATGCCGGCCTACGTCACGAAACCGCCTGCGCGCAATTCCTCACCGAGCAGGGATACCCGGAACTTGCCGCCATCGTGGCCACGCACGGCCCTATGGCCCCCATGTCGTCACGCACATCCCTGGAACAGATTCTGCTCTTCTATGCCGATAAACGCGCCATGGGAGACACGCGGGTGACACTGGATGAGCGCTTTGCAGACTTCTCTCAAAGATACGGTCCCAACCCCGCGGCAGCGCAATGGGATGCCGATGCCCGCGCCACCGAGGCCCTGCTTTTCCCGGATGGTGCCCCGTCTTCAGCGTCCCTTCAGTGAAGAGAAGAAATGCGAGAGTGCATGCACCCCGTCTCGCGCCCGGGAAAACAGCTGCTCCGGCGTTCCCCCGCCCCGGATGAATTCCTGGAGTGCATGGAGTTTGTCATGCGCCCCCTGGCTGATGACCGTGAGGGAGGCCCCCATCATGAAAGCCGTGAGAGCCCCGTGATACCGCGCAGACACCACATGATCGGCATCCACAATTTCCCGGGCCACATCCGCCAGGGACGGTACGGGACGGATCTGGCTGCCGGGAATAAGGTGCTGCAGGCGGCTGGCAATCTCCCGTTCCGCCGGGTCCCCGGCCTGCATCAGCAATATGCGCACCGGACACGTGCTGTCCAAAGCGTGCTGCCGCTCCATGGCCGCCACAAAATCATGGGAAAGATGCGGCCGCGGGATGAGTACCACAGCCGACTTTTTCCCGGCAACGCGTCCGGACAACGACAACACCGCCGGATCCGCAGTCAGTACCACATCTGGCCTCCCGCATTTCGCCGCGGCAGCCAGGCTCATCTCGTCACGGACGGATACAAAGGCGGCATGCCGTAACACCCACCGCGTGATCATGCGCGATAGACGGCTCTGCAGCGGGCCAATGCCCTGAAAAGCCAATACCACCGGCGTACCACATGCAATGGCGCATGCGGCGTGTATGCCCCAGATCACGGGCGCCCGGACGGATTCCACATCCGTGAAAAGACTGCCCCCGCCAAAAACCACGGCGTCCGCTCTGCGGATGGCGCGGACGGTCTTCCACCACGGCGTACGGAAAAATGACACGAACCCCGCTGGTAAACGCGGCAATACCCCCTCCCCCGGTATCGTGGAAAGCACCTGCCATTCCACCCCCGGAAACGCCTGGAGGAAAAAATCCCGCAAGGCGTCATCGCCCGCATTGGTCACGCCGTAATTACCGATGAGCAGGCAACGCACAGCAAAATTATAGCGGAACTCCTTTTTCCCTCACCCGGATTTACTTGGCCTCCGTAACCGGGGCCTTCTCTTCCGCTGCTGCCTCCGCGGCAGGGGCTTCCGGAGCTGCCACAGCGGCGCCGAAATCCTCGGAACCAATGAAGCGCTCGCTCATGCGGGCAGCCTTGCCGCTGCGTCCGCGCAGGAAGGAGAGCTTGGCACGGCGGACTTTGGCCACCTTCCGAACCTCGATTTTTTCCAGAACCGGAGAGTAGAGCGGGAACGTCTTTTCCACGCCCACGGCGGACACCACGCGGCGCACCGTGAACGAACGGTCCATGCTGGTGTGACCCTTGTGGATGCTGATGATGAGCCCCTCAAAAATCTGCGTGCGCTCTTTCTCGCCTTCCTTCACGCGCTCATGCACACGCACCGTCATGCCCGGAACCAGGTCAGGGACCTTTTTTTCAAGTTTCTTAGCCTGGGTGTGGAGAATCTGGGAGGGCATGGAATATGGCGTTAAAGCCGGAAAAGGGTACCGGGACGGCGGGGGGTTGTAAAGGCGAGAATAGGGCCGCCAAAGCGCGTACAGAACCAAAAAACCGTGCACCAGCCTCGTAAAACCCATCGGACCAGAGGCTGACCGGGAGCACAGGCGACTATTTCCGCGCCTCCGCAATCTTGTCCCCGATGGTATTGAGCACCAGCATGTGCCGCGGGTCATCCAGAATCTCCAGAATGAAGCGGTCGTGCAGACTCACGCGGTAGAGGAAGTCCGCCTCGGGAAAAATGGAGTACTTCACGTTCTTGAGCTCGGGGTCCTGGAGCAGCAGCGCCTCGATGAGCTCTTTTTTCACGCTGCCCACCACCAACAGGTCCACTTTGCTTTCCGTACCGGTGAAGGAGCCGGCCAGAAGCACCAACTGGATATTGGGGAGGCTCTTGAGACTGGCGATGACCGGGCTCTCGGACTGGATCTCCTTACTGAAGAGATTGCGGAGATCGGCGTAGAGGGGGAACTCCGTGTCCACTTTATAATACTTTTTGCGGTTGCGATGACGCGCTTTTACCAGACCGATTTTCCGGAGGTTTTCCAATTCGCGGCGGATGCTGTTGATTTGCTCGCCCAAGAGACGCGTCAGCTCGCGGATGAAGTACTCGCTCTCGGGATGCAAAAGGAACGTCGCCAACAATTTGACGCGTGTCTGAGAGGAAAACAGTGCTTTGAGCGTGGAGGAGGACATGTCCGATCACAAACGGTACTCATGAGTACATGGGTAGCGCAAGAAAAGTGATCAAACTCTTGAGTATAAATAGTGTTCTTCAAAAATGGCTTGCAGAAGATAAAAACTGAGAATTTATCGAAAAAATTTGTAGAATTTTGTATACAGAATGTACTCGCTTTTTTTCCCAATGTATGTCGTGATAACTTTCCCTGACATCCCTCTGGAGTGGAGAAAGGTATTTATTGTTCAGAAAGCCAAAAAGTGCTATACTATCCTGATGCCTTCACTTCGGAATGCTTTCCGTTTCCTGTCGGTCTCCTTCCTGACAATTCTCCTTGTCACGGGACTTCTGCCGGAGGCTCTGGGCCCTGTGCAGACCGCATCCGCACAGGCCGTGAACTTCAGCCAGACATTCATCAACGGTTCCACGCACATCATCACGTTTTTCATCACTATTCTGGATTTCTTTGCATGGCTGATTCTGTGGGTTCTGCACCATGTACTGGATCCTCAGTTCATCTTTGATATTGGTGAAGACGGTACGGACGGCCCGTTTCTGATGACGCTGCACAGTATTTGGCAGTTCACGCGCGATATCGTGAATATGGGTTTTGCCGTGGGATTGATTGGGTACGCCATCATGGCCATTGTCCGTGCGGATATGCCCAACCTGGGGGAAAAGCTGAAGAAATTCGTCATGGCCCTGGTGATCGTCAACTTCTCCTGGTTCATCCCCCGCGCGCTGTTTGATGCCGGACAGGTGATGACCTATACGGCCTACCAGATCCCCAGCCTGCTCAGCATGGATGGCTGTTCCCTCCCCCCCGGCCCCGGGGAAACGGAGGATCGCCCCTGCATGGCCGCCGTGGACTTCCGCTTTTTACGCAGCCAGACCGCCACCATTACGGACGGCGAAGACGGCTGGAAATGCCCGCTGCCCCCGCTGGTGTGCGTACAGCTCAAGCCCTTGAGCGAAGCCGATACGGTCAAAACACCCATACGCATTTTGGACGGACTGGTGGCCAACCATGCGCGCCTGCGCTGGCTGGCGGACATCAAC
>CAYMAT010000021.1:0-5363 GCA_964388495.1 uncultured Candidatus Peribacteria bacterium | reverse complement strand
CTTGCGCGAAGATATCCCGGACACGCTGCCGGCAAGCGAGGCGCTGGAACGCCTCATTGGCGTGGTCATCAAGTTGATCATCGTTCTGGTGCTGCACATCGCCATTCTGTTCCCGCTGATGGCCATGGCAGCGGCATTCATCATCCGCATCCCCGTGCTGTGGCTCACCATGGCATTCATGCCGCTGGTGGCGCTGGGGTACGTGTTTGAATCGGTCAACGACATGGTCAAACCCATCCAGGACCAGTTCATCCAGGCCATTCTGGTGCCCATCAAAGTGGCAGTCCCCTTCTCCGTGGCGTTCATGATGCTCAATATCGGCGCCGCATCGCACGTGGCGCCCTCGGGCTTTGGCACACTGGAGAAATTCCCGGTTTTCAGCGGCGTGAGCGATCTGTGGCAGATGCTCTGGATGTGCATTGCGCTCTTTGTTCTCTGGAAGTACTCGTTTGAGGCACTCAAGAGCGACAAGGCCGGCATGATGGGCATGTTCACGGACAAGATCGAAGGCTTTGGCAAGCAGCTGGGAGAATTCGCCTACAAGCTGCCGCTCAGCATGCAGTTCATTCCCGTTCCCGGCCGCACGGAGGCAGACGGCAGCCCTGCACGCCGTTCCCCCATGGAATTCCTGCACGCCGGCCGCAACATGCTGCAATCCGTCAACCGTCTGGGCCGTCCCCCGAATCTATCGGAATCTCTGGGCCTGCCGCGCACAGGTGGGACAGGTGCAACCGCCCCGGCCGTCAAAACACTCACGGAAAGCATCAACAAGTCCATTACCGCCCCTGCGCGCACCAATATCAGCGTGCGCATTGAGGAAGTCATCAAGGACGGCAGCGGTACCGCGGCGCAGCAGGCCGAGCGTTTGACCAAAGCACTCCAGGACATTGGCCGCACGGACCTGACCGTCCTCCAGGGAAACACCCAAGGCAATGCCATCCAGGCTCTGCAGGCTGCGGGAGTCATCAATGCCACGCAAGCCAAGACCCTCCAGGATCGCATGAACGCGGCAGGAGCAGGAACAAGTGGTTCCGTCATCACCCCCTAATCCGTGAGCACACTGGAATCCTCCATGGGCGCACAGGGGCCGGAAGTGCAGCAGGAAACCCCCCGCATGCAGAGACTGCGCCTGCGCGGCCGCGTCAACGCGCAGCTCTCCCGGCTGGCCTCCGGCGTGGAGAGCGGCGGCCCGCTTGCGGAAAGCCACACGGACCAGACCGTGGGCGCCTGGGTGGAAAGCCTGCGCCCGGGCATTGTCACCCTGGGGGAAAGCGCGGGGAAACTCCGGGAGGAGACGGAAAAGCACGCCAAAACCTCCCCGCTAGTGGCGGGCGTGAGCCGTGATGCCATCACACTCCTGCGCACGCTGGAACGCCTGTGCAAAAAGCGCGCCGTGGACGGCAAAGACGGGGATCCTATTGCCGTGGCACGCATGCTGGACCGGCAGATGGTGAATGGCGATCTGGAACGCCTGGAAAAATCCATGGCGAGTTTTTCCCCGGAGCAGCGCGAGCCCATTGACCGCGTCATCGCATTTTTCCGGAGCGAGGTGCGGGCGGCCATCCCTTCCATCCACCCCGCCGTTCACGTGGTGGACGTCAAAAACCTGGGCCGGAACCCCCGGCTCCGCAAGAGCGTGGGGGAAGGCATGCGCATGGGAGTTGCCGCAGTGGCCGGCATTGGGGGGCTCATCACCACGTTCATGGCACTCAAAAACAAGGACTCCAGCCTCACCGCGCCGGCGCTGTACTGGGGAACCGCTGCCCTGGCCGCCGGCTGGGGTGATATCACGGCGGACGGAAGCGAGCGGCTCAACCAGCAGCTCAGCTGGCTTACCAAAGGCACGTCACCGCTAGAAAGACAGGGACGCCGCCCCCTGCGCAGCCTGGAGGATTTCCGGGCCAAGGGGTATGCCGTTTCCGGTGACTCCTGGGCCACGTTTGTCGAGCGGCTCTACGCACAGGGTCGACCCGTTGTGGGCAATACCATCCACCAAGGCAAGGCGTTTACCGCGGAGGATCCCGCAGACCCCCGCCAGCCGCGGAGCCAGGTGACGCAAATCGTCAATCTTGCCCCTGCGGATATCCAGGCAGATGTGCGCCGGATGCTGGATTCCCGCGAAGGCGCAACTCCGGAGCAGCAGAGAACCAGCCTGAACGGAACGGACTTCCGCGCGTTCTACAGCACCATACTGCGGGCCTCGCGCCCGGAGACGCGCGCGCACGCGGTGCAGTACATTCGCTCCGGCACCTCTCCCCGCACGGCCATCTGATGGTCACTCCGCCTTCTTGCGGAGTTCCTTGTTGAAGGCTTCCAGAACATCGCCTTCCTCTATGGCGGTGTTCATATCCACCTTCATACCGCATTCCTGGCCTTCCTTGGCCTCTTTGATGTCCTTGTCCACGTGCTTGAGCGAAAGGATGCGGCCGGTCTCCACCACCTTCCCCCCGCGCACCAGACGGCACTGGACACGCTTGAGGATCCCATCGGTGACCTTGCCGCCCACGATCTGCTCGCTCTTGTCGCGGAAGAACACGCCGCGGATCTCCAGGTGACCCAGCACGATCTCCTCCTCCACGGGCTCCACCAGACCAGAGAGCAGTTTCTGCACCTCGTCCAAGAGCTCGTAGAGAATCTCGTACTCACGCACCTGCACGCCCTCGCGCTCGGCCGTACGGCGGACCTCGGCGGCAATGCCCACGTGGAACGCCATCACCACGCCGTCACTGGCTGCCGCCATCATCACGTCGCTTTCGGACACGGCGCCCACGGCACCGTGGATGACTTTGACCGTCACGGACGGATCATCGGCGCTGGTGAGCTTGCTGAGGGAATCCTCAATCGCCTCCAGCGACCCCTGGGCATCCGTCTTGAGCACCACCTTGAGCTGCTTGAGCTTTCCTTCCGAGAGGCGCGCGACGAGATCGGCAAAACTCCGCTTCTTCTGGCGGCCGGCATGCTCCACCAGCGCGTCACGGAGACGGCGGGCCTCTTTGTCGGACTCCACCACCTGCAGAATGTCGCCCACGGTAGGCACCTCTTCCAGACCGGAAATGCGCGCGGCGCCGGAGGGTGACAGTGTCTTGAGGCGTTTGCCATGGGAATCGATCAGCGCTTTGACGCGTCCCAGCGTCTGTCCGCAGACGATGATGTCCCCCACCGCGAGCGTACCCGTATTGACCAGCACCGTAGCCAGCGGCCCCATGGAGGAGTCCAGATGGCTTTCGATGACCGTGGCGACCGCCTTGCGGTTGGGATTGGCGGAGAGCTTCTTCTCCTCGGCAATGAGCAGAACGTGATCCAAAATATCGTTGATGCCCACCTTGGTGACGGCGGAGCACGGAACGACGGGGATAGTGCCGCCCCACTCCTCCGGCTGCAGGCCGTGGCCGGCCACCTCCCCCTTCACGCGGTCAATGTCGGCACGCTCTTTATCGATCTTGGTGATAGCCACGATGATGGGCACGCCCGCATCCTTGGCATGGTCAATAGCCTCCACTGTGGTTGCTTTCACACCTTCCTCCGCGGAGACGACGAGGATGACAATGTCCGTCACCTGCGCCCCGCGCGCACGCATGGCCGTGAAGGCCTCATGACCGGGAGTGTCCAAAAAGGTGATCTTCCTCTTTCCCTCACCCACCAGCGAAGACTCGTGCTCCACCTGGTATGCGCCGATGTGCTGCGTGATGCCGCCGGCTTCGCCGCCCGCCACATCCGTGCTGCGGATGGCGTCCAGCAAACTGGTCTTTCCGTGGTCCACGTGACCCATCACCACCACAATGGGCGGGCGGGACATCAGGTTCTCGGCGTCATCCTTGAGGAGTTCCTCCAGGTTGCGCGTGATCAATTCCTCGGCCGTGGCCGTGTGTGCCGCGCGGAGCACTGTCACACCCAGCTCCGCAGCCACGATGGACGCGGTATCAAAGTCGATGCTCTGCGTGATGGTGGCAAGAACGCCGTTTCTGAGGAGCGCCTGGATCACCTGGGAAACCTGCACACCCGTCTTTTCCGCAAGCTCCTTCACCGTGATCATCTCCGGCAGCTCCACCGGGCCCTCCTTGCGCTTAATCTGCACCTGGTCGCGCTCGGCAACGGATTTTTTGACGGGAGCGGGACGACGGTCGTTGCGGCGGGTATCCGGCTTGCGGGAGGACTGGAGCTGCTTCTCCTGACGGGCGATGGCCTCCTGGGACACTCCCTCCAGCGTCAGCTTGCGCATGACGCGCAAGCCCGTGGGTTTGCTGCTGCTGAGCGTCTGGGGCGTGGCCATGGCCACGGCGCTCACCGGTGCCGCGGGAGCCGCTGGAGCCTCTGCCGCTGCCTGTGCAGCGGGTGCCTGCTCCTCTTTCACCTCCTGTTCCTCCTGATCCTCCTGTCCGTCACTCTCTTCACCCATGTCCGTACCGATGGCATCCATGTTCACCGTAATGCCCTTCTTGTTGGCAATGAAGCGGATGACGCCGCGCGCCAATTGATCCGGTACCTCGCGGTCCGTGGGGCGGACGCCCAAGTTGACACCGGACAGCTCCTTGCGGAGCTCCTGTCCCGTCATGCCTAAGATTTTTGCCACCTGCACAAGGCGCATAGGTTTGTAGTGATACGGTAATGACCAGGGAGAGTATAGACGATTTTGCGGAGAAATCGAGTGCACAGCAAAAATATTCGAGGTTAGCGACGTGACCAGAGTAACCGACGTCAAAAACACCTCGGTAACCTGGGTCACCTCGGACACTTCGGTCACTTCATCAATCCACCCACCACGTCCGTGCTCCCCTGCCCCTCGGTCTTGGGCGTGAGGGTCTGGACGATGTCTGTTGAGCTGTGAGCTGTGAGCTGTGAGCTTTGAGTCTCCTTTTTTTGATTATTGAGAGGAATCTGATCACTGATCGCTGATCGCTGATCGCCCTGTGCTAATTGTTGATCACTCACTGCTGATCGCCCATCGCTATCTTTCTGACGCCTCATGCCCTCTATGAGCTTTTTCACTCCTTCCAAAACGGAAAGCTGGAAGTTCCCTCCCCCTTTCACACGGAAACCTGAGGCGCGGGGGTGACCGCCGCCGCCAAAGCATTCTGCCGCCAGCCTGCTGCAATCAATCGCCGCGGAGCTGCGCATGCTGCCCTTGATGGTGCCAGAGGCATCTTCCATCTCCGTGAAGAGCACGTGGATATCGGCATTGGGGATGGTACTGATCAATTCATCCAGGATGCCGTGCGTCTCTTTACTGGTAGCCCCCATCTCCTGCAGGTCCTCACGGCTGATGGCCGACCAGACGATGCCCGCCACGGCGTCCATCTGGATACGGTTCAGGGCCCTGCCCCAGATCTTGAGGGTACTGAGGGGTTTGGTCTTGTAGATGTGCT
>CAYMAT010000020.1:0-24036 GCA_964388495.1 uncultured Candidatus Peribacteria bacterium | reverse complement strand
GAGCACCATACGGCATCGGCATTGCACGACTACATGACGAATATATTCACCGTAATCTCCCTGCGCCTGGAACATCTGACGCGCACGGAATTGTGGAACAGGATGAATGTCTATCTCCCGCTCTATAAAAACAATAACCGGGTCAACGAGACGAAGTGGTTCATTGCCACCATCATCATCGCTGTAATGACAGTGTTCGTACTGGGATGGTATGCGTTCGCCACATTGTCCGCCGGCGGCGTCCTGCTTACGGGAACGGTCTACATGCTCTACGACTATCTGCAGAAAATCGGGGCGTCGTTTTACACCTTCGCCTGGAAATACAGCACCACGGTGTATCAGCATGCTGACCTGAGGACCACCCGGGAAATCCTGGGGGCGGAAACGGAAAGCCGCTCCGGAGACAAGAGCCTCCCGCCGGACTGGAGAACACTGGAAATCCGGGGACTCTCTTTTTCATACCAGGACGAAGAGCGGCGGACGCACCACCTGGAAAACGTTTCGTTCACGATTGAACGGGGTAAGCGCATTGCCTTTGTGGGAGAGAGCGGATCAGGCAAAAGCACGCTCATGAGCCTCATCCGCGGCCTGCAGAAAACCGACACGGTGCAGGTACTGTGCGACGGTGTGGAACTTCCGGGTGCGTTGGCCGCCCTCAGCAGCCACGTGACTCTGATGCCGCAGGAACCCGAGATCTTCAGCAATACCATTGAATACAACGTCAGCGTGGACACGCAGCAGACGGAGGGGGAGATTTTGCGCGACATTGAACTGGCGCAGTTCCTACCCGTCGTCCAGCGCCTGCCCAAGGGCCTCAAGACGAACATCGCGGAAAAGGGCGTGAACCTGAGCGGCGGAGAGAAGCAGCGTTTGGCCCTGGCGCGTGGCATCTTTGCAGCCCGTGGAAGCGACATTATCCTGATGGACGAGCCCACGTCATCCGTGGATACGGTCAACGAACTGAAAGTCTTTGAGAACATCTTCCGTGAGTTTGCGGACCGATGCATTGTTGCTTCCGTGCACCGGTTGCACTTGCTGGCAATGTTCGACCATGTGGTGGTGCTCCAGGCGGGACGCGTGGTGGAACAGGGCAACCCCGTGGAACTCCTGCGGCGTGATTCCCTCCTCAAAACCATCGTTCAACGGATGGAAGAGGCCATGCAGAGGCAAAACGCGGCCCAAACGCCGGCAAACTGAGGCCTCGGCAGGGGGAGAAGCCGTTGCTACAATGCCCATATGTTCGAATTACAGCGATTACTCCTCAAGGACGAGGTCCGGAACGCGGCTTTTGCCAAGGCGCTCAAAGAAGCGGTGGCTCCAGGAAAAACGGTTGTGGCGGACATTGGATCCGGAACAGGATTTTTGAGCTTCATCGCCTCCCGCCTGGGGGCCAAACACTGCACGCTCTATGAACAGTCGCCGGACCTTATGAAATTGAGCAAAACGTTGGCCGCCAAGAACGCCATCGCCAATTGCTCCTTTGTGCAGGGGCATTCCACATCCGTCCACAAGCCGGAGAAAGCCGACGTCGTGGTTTCCGAAACCCTGGGAAACTACGCCTACGAGGAAAATATTATCGAGATCATGAACGATGCGATGCGCTTCCTAAAACCGGGTGGCGTGCTGATCCCCCAGAAAATCCGGCAGTTTGCGTGTCCGGTTTCCGATCCTCGGCTCTTCCGGGAACTGGATCTGACCAAGACGGGTGACTTTGATTTCACAGCCGCTAACGTCCCCTGTCTCAACAACATGTATGTGAAGGATATGGTCGCGAAAGACTTGCTGGAAGGCGGCAAGGCGGCCAAGGAATGGGACATGGTGGACTTGAGACAGAAGAATGAAAGCGTCCGCCGGTGCTCTGTGATATGGAAAGATCTCTCTGTCATGACAATGTATGGAATTGCCCTATGGTGGGAGTGCGATTTGGACGGACGCACCACGCTCAGCACCAGCCCTCTCAAACCTGCTACGCATTGGAAGCAGATTTATCTGCCCGTTCTAAAGCCGATATCCGTCAAAGAGGGTGATTCCCTGTCATTGAACATGGTGAGCGACACGCGCTGGGAGGTGAAAATCAATGTGGAGTGGGAAATATGCGTGATGGGTGCCGATGGCAAGGCACGCGAACGCCAGAAACTGGATATGCGCAGGGGCTACATGGCGTGACCGGCGTGGGGTACGATGTGGGCATGCGGATTTTTGCCTTGGAAACAGACAGGGAAAAGGTTGTGCAGTCGCTGGTGAGCAGTGACGAAAAACTCATCATGGCAATAGGCTTCCACTGGCTGCGTTTCTTCGTACATTTCCTTCTTGCCGTGCTCTTCACGGGGCTCCTTATTGCGTTTGGATGGCTGCTATTGGGCTTGGGCGCGCCTCAGGAGTTCCTGCTCATCGCTGGAGGCATTGCGTGGCTGGTGACCATCGCCTGGCCGCTCTTCAAGAAATTCATCGACTGGCGGTACGATCTCATCGTCATCACCAACGGGAAGATCGTGATTGTGGATCAATCCACCATCGTGCGGCAGTACATCCGGCAGATGAACATAGAAAACATCGCCTCCGTGGAAAGCCTCACGCAATTCTGGAATATCTTTCCGTTTGGAAAGGTGCGCTTCAACCTCAAGGAAGGCGTGGGCGAGGTGATACAGCTAGCGTATATACCTCAGGCTGCGCGCGTGGCGTCCATTGTGAGCCAAGTGATCATCAACTTTGAGCGTGAGCACGGGCTCAATAGGACTTGGCATAGAGCGCCATAGTCACCGCGGGCTTGCCGCTGATGGGATCTTTGTCCTTGGGCTTCTCGTCCTTTTCCGGGAGCAGGCGGATGCTTGCCTTGGCCTTGTCCTGGACTATTGCCGCGGTTTCCCGTGTACCGTCCCAGGGAGCCCACACCATGCAACCGGCCTCAATGTGCTCATAGAGCTCCTTTTCCGTGGCGGCGGTCTTGGTGCGCTCTTTGAGGAACGCCTCAGCCTGGGTCAGGAGCGTCTGCTGGATCTCGTCCATGAGCGCGATCATTGCCTCCGCTGTGGCGTCCGTAAGCGCCATGGGCTTCTTTTCCGACGTGTCACGGCGGGCCAGCATGATCTGCTGCTTTTCTAGGTCTTTGGGACCCAGTTCCACGCGCAGCGGCACTCCTTTCACCTCCCACTCGTTGAATTTGAAGCCCGGTGACTTGTCATCGCGGTCATCCAGTTCCACGCGGATCCCCTTCTGGGCCCATGCATCATGCAGCTTCGTGCATGCGGCGAGCACCGCCTCCTTTTCCGTGTCCGTCTTGTAGATGGGGACGATGACAGCCTGGATGGGCGCCAGCTTGGGCGGCAGGCGGAGACCCTTGGCATCGCCATGGACGACGATGACGGTACCGATGATGCGCGTGCTCAGGCCCCAGCTGGTGATCCAGGGGCGCTCGTTCTTGCCTTCTTTGCCCAGGAATTTGACATCGTATGCCTCGCTGAAACCCTGGCCTAGATTGTGACTGGTGCCGGCCTGGATGGCTTTACCGTCTTTGGCGAGCGCCTCCGTGGTGAGCGTGTAGTAGGCACCGGCGAACTTCTCATGATCGGGCTTTTTGCCGCGGATGACCGGCAGTGCCAGAACCTCACGGTCAAAATCCACGTACATCTGGAGTGCATCGTTCACCATCTTGTCGGCGTCGGCCTTATCCACGTGCGCGGTGTGTCCTTCCTGCCAGAGGAATTCCAGAGTCCGGAGAAACGGGCGCGTGCGCATTTCCCAGCGCACCACGTTGGCCCACTGGTTCACCTTGAGCGGCAGGTCGCGGTACGAGTGGATCCACTTGGCGAAGATGGGATAGATGACCGTCTCGCTGGTGGGGCGAACGTAGAGTTTTTCCGTCAGTTCTTTGCCTCCCCCGTGCGTAACCACGGCACATTCCGGCGCGAATCCTTCGACATGATCCTTCTCCTTGGCGATAGCCGACTCGGGGATGAAGAGCGGAAAGTAACAGTTTTTGACGCCCAGCGCCTTGATGCGGCGGTTGAGGTCCTGCTGCACGGCCTCCCACAGCGCGTAGCCATAGGGCTTGAAGATGATGCAGCCTTTCACGTCTGCATAATCCGCAAGTTCGGCCTGCTGGATGACATCCAGGTACCACTGCGGGAAATCCTTTTCCTGATCGGCGATTCGGGGCATGGGGGAATTGTAGGCGAAGGCACCAAAGGGACCAAGGGGACCGAAGGAACCAATGTATTGGATCCTCCTATCCTCGGTCGCCTCGGTGGCATCGGCCCCTAGCTTCTTTCTGCTATAATTCCCCTATGAAATCCGTCTCCGAGCGCCTGGCAGAACACAAGCAAACCGAGATCCACGGCAGTCGCCTGGGCCCGTGGATTGGCGATATCGTATACGGAGGGCACGACGGCATTGTGACGACATTTGCGGTGGTGGCGGGAACGGCCGGCGCGGGTTTACCCGCAGGCGTCATCATCGTCCTGGGCGTAGCCAATCTTTTGGCCGACGGCGTCTCCATGGGGGCGGGGGCGTTTCTGTCATTGACCTCTGAACGCGACCAGTACGACCGCCTGTACAAGGAGGAATTGAAGGAGATTGAGGATGACCCTGAAGTGGAGCGCGAGGAAATCCGGGAATTCTACGCAGCCAAGGGATTTGCCGGAAAGGACCTGGACCGCACCGTGGATGTGATCACGGCAGATAAGGCGGTCTGGGCTGAAACGATGATGCGCGAGGAGCACGGCATGCTCCCGGACTCCGGCAACGGCGCACTCCTCCACAGCCTGGCAACCTTCCTGGGATTTGTGATCTTCGGTTCCGTCCCCCTGCTCCCCTACTTTTACGGACTCCTGACCGGAGTGATGGGCGGCAATGATTTTGGAGTGGCTATCGCCGGCACATTCCTGGCACTCCTTCTTATCGGCATCACACGGAGTGTGGTGACAAGGCAAAGGATCGTCCGCGGCATCGTGGAAATTTTGGTGATCGGCACGGCAACGGCATCCATCGCGTACGGCGTGGGCGTGGCCCTGGGCAACGTCGCCCATGGCCTGTGATCAGTGCACCATCATTCCCAGCCATGTGACAGCCGCCCCAAAGGCGATGCCTCCAAAGACTTCTTTGACCGAGTGTCCCGTGCGCTCCCCAAAGAACTGCTCATTCTGCATGCGGTTGAGGATTTTACCCATCTCCCCCACCTCGCGACGGCTGTGCGTGGCGTCGTACCAAATGATGCAGGCGAAGACGAGCGCGATGGCGAACTCGATGGAGTGCAGACCGCGGTCATTCCAGACGATGATCAGGAGCGAGGTAACAAACGCAGAATGCGTGCTGGGCATGCCTCCGGCGCGGAAAATGCCGCCTTTCCAGTTGCCCGTTTCGTACGCCTCCACGCAGACTTTGACGATCTCACAGAGAATGCCGACGGCCAGTGGGATGAGGAAGGGGTAGGAGGACATAGAAAGCAAGACCCATATTATGACAGACGCAAATCAATGTCATGACCGTCACATTTTTCTTTATCTAAGCGGATGTTGGCATTCGTATTCGCCAGCCTCGGAAGCAAATTCCCCAAATCAGCTGACGAGAATGCCACATTGATAGTTCTTGATAATCCCATTGCTGCGCCAACGATCGTGGCTTCAACTCTATCGCCATTGAGAAGGCGCGCCTGTGTAATGGAAAAATTGGCATTTCTCGCTTGAAAACTTACTCCTACCAACTTCCACCTCTTGCCATTCACGGTCATGGAAGCATCGCTATTCGCACGAACGCGATACGAGACCCCATTCACAGTCAACGGGGCTTCCTGATTAAGAAGATTAACGGATGCCGCTTTTTCCGCCGCCTCCTTTCCTGTTTTCTCCGTGCTCTCTGCGGTTTTCTTGTCCTCTTCTTCCGCCCTGAGCAGGCTATTGAGGTGCGTGCGGACCATTTCTACCTGCGCGGGCGCCAGATTGGTGTTCCGCAAGCGCTGCACATAGGTTGTAAAATCACTGTTGGTGCTGCGCACGTAGGCAAGACGGTCGCGTAACCGCTCCTGCATACCTGCAGGGAGACTGTTGAGCATGGCGTTGTCACTGAGGGCATCCGACTCCACACGCAGCAAAGGCTGCATGGAGGACATTCCCGTGCCCAGCTCCACACGGGAATACGGGCGGCCGAGCATGGCAGTCAGCGTGCGGGCGGCCGCATTGGTTGCCTTCATCATTCCCTGATGAGTGTTGATCCAACTGAGCTGCTCCGGCGTCAATGCCTTGGCCTCCGCCTCCTTCTTTTCCGCCTGCTCCTTTTTGGCAACCTCAGGGACTTTCTGCAGAAGCTGCGCGCGCTGGTCATCCAAATCCTTCCTGCGCTGCTCCAAGGTGGAACGGTCCGCCTGCGGGAATTTGGTGAGGTCAGACAGGGATTTCCTTTCGGCATCCACTGCGGCAATAGCCTCGCGCACCGTCTTGCGCTGCGCGTCCGTGGTGGCGGGCGTGGGCACGGACTCCGCCTGTTTCACCTTGGATTCCGTGTTTTTCCTGAGTGATTCATGCAGTTCCCTCTGGGCCACTTCACCGCTGCGGCCAGGAATGAATGAACGCAGGCGCGCGGGGAGCAGGTCGCGAATCTTATCAAAGAAAATCGTCGCGCCGCTGCTGATCATGCCCATGATTCCCGTGGATGCATTCACCGTGGCAGCCCATATAGAGGAGATGACCGCCCCCACGGCAGCGGTGATTTTGGTCAGACGCGTGCTATCGATGCCGTCTATGGAACGTTTTTCGAAGATCTCCTTGGCTGTGGTGAAAATCTCCCCCGCACCGCTGTCCAAAACCCCTCTGCCCTCGCGCGATTTATCCAGCTCCTCACGCAGCTTCATCCGTTCATCGTAAGCTTTGCGCAAACCCTCGTTTTCCGGGTCTTTGTCCATTTGCTCCTGAAGCCTTTTGATGTGTGTATCCATCTTGAGACGCAACTGATCCAATCTCAGCTGTGCCTGCGTGCGCTCCGTGAACGTTCCCCCGGCATTCACCTTGGTCACTGCCTGTCGCAATTCCGAGAGCTGGTCATGCGTGACGGAATCGGCAAGATCTTCCGCGGAGACGCCCGCTTTCACCTGCTCTTCGGACAATGCGCCGGAAAGCTTGTCGATGGTCTCGCGATGGTTCTCAATGGGTGATGCCATACAAAGGTGTGGAAGTTAGTCGGTGACTTCTACGGAGGTGGGAGGGGTTTTAAAACGAAGGGTGGTTTTTGCAGAATTGGCCTGGAGATCACGGACAATGTCACTGATCTTTGCGCCCGCAGTCTCATTATTGATGCACAGCTGCACCTCTCCCGCGTTGGTGCCGGCAGCGGGAGCACGGAGCGTGAGCGCGGTAAGCGTTATGCCGTCTGCAACCGTAACGGACTTATCGGTACCGTTGATCTTGAGCTTGAAATCGGGCCCGGACTTCCGGAACTCCAGGCTATCCGTCCCCACACGCAGCGAGGACGCCGAGGTATCGACGGTCACTTTGCCCTCGGCCCCAAAAGACAGACCGCCAATGAGGCGCTCGGCTTTGGTTTTCTGTTCGGCCTGCTGGCTCAAGGACTGGCGGGCCGTGTCAAAGGTGGGCATGGGCGGCAGCGGGGCGCGGCGGTTGCCCTGGCGCAGGGTAGAGGAATTTTTGAGCCACGCTTCGTACTGCTCGTTCCAGCGCTTGTACACCTCCGGACCAACCAATTCCTCCACGGTTTTTGCGTTGATGGCCTTTTTTTCGGCTTCGGTCTTCCCCTGCCCCTGGCGCGCACGTTCGGCACGAACCAGGTTGTTCTGGTAGAGATTTTTGCCCAGCTCGCGCTGAGCGGCAAAAGCGGATTCCAAAGCGGTGCCAATGCCAAAACTGGCCGCGCGTGCGGCCACCACCGGGCGGAAAAAGGTGAAGAGGAAGTCCGCCGCCTTCTCCGGCGTCAGCTTCATCTTGGTCAGCGTTTCCGTCATCTTGTCACTGGCAAAGAATTTCACGAGCGGACCGCGGATGGCGCTCTCCACCCCCTCCACGGAACCGGTCTGGAGAACTGCAAAGAAACCCTTTTCCGAATTGAGCGATCCGATAATTTTCACCAACTCCTGGCCATCGGATGAGGAATCCGATGACAGCAGATCATTCAAAAGACGGCGAATGTCGGCGCGCTGCTGCGGGGTACCCAGCGTTTCCAGCAGCCCAGGTTCTGCCTGCTCGGACGCATTGAGGGAATTGAGGACTTCCTTGGCGGAGGCCTGGATCACTTCGGTCTTTTCCTTTTTTTCGATTTCCTCGCGCAAGCGCTTCAGCAATTTATGGGTCTTCTGCACCTCCTCGCGTATTTCCTTTGTATCGGATTGCTGCTTTTTTTCGCCTTCCTGCTTTTTCAATTCCTGCTCGGTCTTTTTTGCCAATTCTTCTCCATTGGTTTTGTTGTTTGTTTCGCTCATGTGAGGTGTGAAGAAATCTCATTATTTTAGCAGAAAAAGCGCATTTCCTCAATAGAGTCGAAGGGTATTGCCTACCCCGTCCCACAGGCATCTGATAGGCTGTTTACGAACCTTTCCCCCGCTTCTTATGAACATCCAGCACTTTGAGAAGGGACTGCACTATAACGACAAGGAACTGGTCTTAATGGCTAAAAAAATCGGCAAACTGGCCACATACTGCAGCCGCGTGAAGGACGAATCTTCGATGATCCGCGTGGAAGCCCTGCGCAGCGATACCAAGAAAGACCGCGACCAGGTAACCGTAGCCATCACGGTGGAGCTTCCGAACAAAACGCTCCGCGCGGAGTCCCTGAAGAACAAAGTGATCGAGGCACTGGACCGGGCGATTGAAAAACTGGAACCCCAGCTCAAGAAGTACAAGGAAACGCATGGCGGGGGGAAAAAGAGGTGACCGAGGTTTCCGATGTGACCGAGGTTACCGAGGTAAAAAAGTGCTTTTACGAAGTCTTGTTAGAAGATAACTAATACGCTGAATATGGTCGTCTAGTCGTGAGAATTCTTCTGAATTCAGATACTGAAGATCCCGACACAGAACAATTTGATAATGTAATTCCTCTAAAGATGAGGCTGCTATTTCATAAAAATGCGATCGATTTTTAAGAGAACTTTTTACTCCTCCTTCAGCAATATTCATCGGCACGCTATACGCTGCTCTGCATAATTGACTGACTAGTCGATATCGCTCATCAGAGGGAAAGGTTTTCGTAATATTGAATATAATTAGACAAAGCTTGTGACTCTCTTGCCAAACAATCAGTTTTTCGTAGAAGCGAACGTGCATGAGCCTATTTTCAGACACCTTGCTGTCCCGTGATATATATCTATGGAAAAACTTTTTTAAAAACTATCTTTTTGTCTATTTGATAAGGAAAAACTGGTTCCAAGACAAAAAAGAACACTTCGGGAACGTCGGTCACCCGGGTCACCTCGGTTATTTCTTCGGTGCAGCAGCCTTCTCCTTGGCCTGAGCTTCGGCGGCGGGAGCGGCACCCGGAGCACCCGCTGCGGGAGCGGCTGCGCCATCGGCCGGGGCTGCGCCCTCTGCGGGAGCGGCAACCGTGGCGACCACTTCTTCTGCGCGGGGTTCCTGCACAATGGCCAGTACCGCGGAGGTGTCTTCCATGATCTTCACACCCTCCGGCAGCCTGATGGCGCCGATGGTGAGCGTGTCGTGGAGATTCTCGAGCGCGGTGACGGATGCCGTAAGCGAGCGGGGCAGTTTGGCGGGCAGACAGCGCACTTTGACGTGGTCATGGACAACGACAAAGATTCCCCCGTGCGTCTTGATGGCCGGAGCCTCTCCCTCAAAGTGGACGGGCACCATCGTATCAATCTCCTTGTCCATGTTGACGGCGTAGAAATCGGCATGGATCTCCTTGTCGGAAACGGGGTGGAAATCGACCTTCTTGAACAGAACGGGGATCTTCTTTCCCTCCACGTCCAGTTCCACCAGGGCACTTTCACCGGCCTTCTCCAGCGCGCGGTGCAGATCAAAGATGGGGCACTCGATCATGAGTTTTTCGACCTTGTGTCCGTAGACGATGCACGGGACGTTGCCTTTCTTCCGAATGTCATTCGGTTTCATGGCAGAATCGCGGGCCGTGGCTTTGAGGGTGATAGTGTCCATATGGAGGCCACAGACTAGGGAATAGCCCCGGCAAGGTCAATAGGGCTTTTTGCCGTGACCAAAGCTCTAACGGAGCCGACTCCCCCCCATCCCCCACTTGCCGAAATACCGGAATGCACTGGCGATATGAGCCCTTCCCACGGGCGAAAAGAGCATTTTGCGCACACTCATGTCGCTTAAACGGGTCTTTTTGTCGGTAGCCACCGCCTCCGGCGTGTAGACCACCCTTTTCCCCTCCCTCCAGCATCTCCGGCAGAGGTCGGTATCCTCAAAGAAGAGGAAGAACTGCTCGTCAAAACCCCCAAGGCTGACAAAAAGCTCGCGCCGGATCATGAAACACCCCCCCGCCACCCAGTCCACGTCGTGCTGGCGCGCGGGGTCCAGCGAGGCCTGCAGGTAGTGGGCAACGCGGTGCGGGAAAAAGCGGCGGAGGAACGTGCGCTTGATGACCAGGTCCCAGGGCTGCGGGCGGGCGCGGATGCTCTGGCGCTGGGTGCCGTCATCGTGGAGGAGGCGCGGGGCCAAAATGCCGATGCCGGGATCCGACTGCAGGGCACGCACCAGGATATCCACCGCGCCCGGCTTGAGGATTTTGTCCGGATTATTTATCAGCACGTACTGTCCGCGCGCATAGGAGATGCCCGTGTTGTATCCAAATCCGAACCCCGCATTCTCCCGGGTTTCCACAATGCGGACGGGCAGCCCCCTCAGGGAATTGCGGATGATGCCGATGGAGTCGTCCTCGGAATGGTTGTCCACCACAATCACCTCCAATCCCCCCTCCACCCGCTGTTCCAAAAAAGCCTTTGCGCACCGTACCGCCTGCCACCCGTTGCGGTAGTTGAGGATCACGGCCGATACGGCGGGAGCGCGCTGCACCTGGGGAGTATATCAACGCATCAGCCACAACCACACCGCCGCGGAAAGGAGAATGCGGTAGACGCCAAAGGAAGAAAGTGAATGCCTGCGCACGAATGCCAGGAACCAGTGCATGGCAGCCAGGGCCACGATGAACGAGAGCACCGTTCCCGCGCCTATGCTCCATGCATCCGCGAGCGTGAGGACGCTCCAGGATTTCAGGAGGTCCAGCGCCGTGGCGGCGCCCATGGTGGGGATAGCCAGGAGAAAGGAGAATTCGACCGCAGCCGCGCGCTCTATGCCCAGGCACTGCCCCGTCACCACCGTGACCGCGGAACGGGAGACTCCGGGAACAAGCGCCAGCGCCTGCGCCGTGCCAATGCCCACGGCCTGACGCACGCTCATGTCGGACACGCGGGAGATGTCCACGCGCAGTCTGCGCTCCAGCCGCGTGAAGAGGACCAGGACCACACCCCCCACCGCCAGAGCCCACAGGACCACGGATATGGATCCCATGAAGAGTGTAGTGACAATGTCATGCATGAGAAAACCGATGACGGCCGTGGGGATGAATCCCGCCAGCATGAGCAGGATGATGCGCGGCACCAAAACCACCCTGCGCTCCATGACCAATGCCGCCGCAATGGCCCCGCACTGGATGGCGATCTCAAACGCGATGTGGTTCTGCGTCTGCGGGATGTGCAGCAGTTGCGAGAGGATGAGCAGGTGGCCGGTAGACGATACGGGGAGGAACTCGGTCAATCCCTCCAGGACCGAGAACGCCAGGATGACGGGGAAACTCATATGGCTTCAGGAAACGATGACGGTCTTTCCGGATTTCTTGGGCAAGAGCATGGCATCGACGGAAAATTTCCCCGGCCCCTGGATGATGATGGTGACGCATGCGGCAAGGAGAAGGAGATCAATCTCCCAGCCAATGCCCAGCTCGTTGGCAAAGCCCACCCTCCAGATGAAGATCTTGGTCCACATGGCACAGACCATGACCAGTGCACCGCCGGTAGCCGAGGCGCGGGACAGAAAACCGAAGGCGAGCCCTATTGCACAGAGCGGCTCAGCGATGGAAAGAAGCTGCATGACGGGACGCAGTTGATCGGGGTCCTCCCAGAGCACCCATTTGAAAATCCCGTGGAGCAGAAACGTGAGCGCGGCCACCCAGCGCACGAAGAGGAGATTCCCATCGGTATATCGTGAAAGGTTGAGGCTGCGCATATGCCGGAAGTATAGGCCGGAAAGGCGTTTTGGCTTGTTGCGAAAAAACACGTTTTTATGTATAATGTGTCCAATACCCACACTCACTTATGGCGCATCGTTCGCATCACTTCAATGTCCTGGCCGCTATCTTTACGGCCCTCTGTCTCTACCAGAGCATGGCTCTTCTGAGCTACGCACAGGTGGATGCCAGCGTGCTGGCCTCCATGGTCGGTTTCTAAGAACCGTACTACCGCGGAACACGGCGCTGCCTCCGCAGCGGATGTGATAGTACGTGCCATAAGCGCGTAAGCGGCAATTCCCGCCTGCGCGCCTTTTTTGTATCATCGGCGGCAATTCCCCCACTCTCCATGGAACAGCCGCAATCCCGTTACAGTCTCAACATCCTCTCCCAGCTGGTACTGGCGCTGGTGTTTTCCGGGCTGGCCATCAGCCTGCAAAACCCCGTAGGGGAACTGTGCATGACCGTCGCGACAGTCCTGTACTGGCTGTTTGGATTCGGCCTGTTCTACGGGTTGTTCCGGCTGGTGGGTCTGCACGTGGGGATCCTGGAAGCGCTGTACCAGAACGTTCCCGTGGGATTCTGGATGCATGTTTCCGGAGACTCCATTCCACAGCCGTCCACCGCAAAGGAGAGGGAATGGAGCCTGAGCTGGGAGCAGTTCTGCTCGTTCAAGACGCTGCGATACGCCGGGATACTGCTCATCGTGAGCGCGCTGTTCTCGCTGCTCTTCAATATCGACTGGGATCTGGGCAAAAAAATCGTGGCGTGCGTGGCGGTGGCCGTACTGTCGCTTGTCGCAGCGGAGTGGTTCCGTAAAAACAAGAAGGGCTTTGCCGCCTCCCTCTCGTCTCTGATCAGCTTTGCCCTGGCGCAGTTCGCGCTGACGCTCCTCTTTATGTATGCGACAGAGAACCAGTGGCCGGACATGTGGACGAGTCCGCACACGTGGCTGACCCTCAAGCTCCTCCTCACGTGCGTGTCACTCTTCATGCTGTGGAGATACCCCTCGGACGTGCAATCACTCCTCACCTTCTCCATCGCCTACGCCGGCCCCCTCACCATGCTGTATGCGGGTGCGAGCATCTCCTTCCCCGTGGGCCTGGTGTACCTGGCGCTCATGACCGCCATCGTCCTCACCTACAGCTGCATGCATGTGCAACCCGCGGTGTGGATTTTGAACGTGGCCGCAACTTTCGGATACATCTACATTCTCTGGCAATCCGAACTGTCCTTTGGGCGCGATGCCACCGCGGTGTCCGTGGTTGCCCTCATGGCGTATGCGGCTTTCTACGTGGCCCATGTGGTCATGGCCTCCTCCAGCGTTGCACACCGCGGCAAGCCCCAGGGCTGGCTGGAACTGCTGCACATGGTTTTCCTGCACTGCGTGGCGGCACTGGCCGTGTTTTCACTGCAATACAACCTGTGGCTTGCCGGTGAATACGCCGGTGCGGGGATTTTCCTGCTGGGCATGGGTTCGTTTGCGGCATCCATGGCCACACGTCGCAAAGTGCAGTCCGCCGCATGGCACGAACTGACCGTCAACCTGGCCATCATCTTCTCCGCCGCAGGATTGTTCATCCAGGTGAAGGGGCCATGGAGCGCGGTGGGTTTCCTCTTCTATGCCTGCGCGGTTCTGTGGTTCAGCCTGTACCAGAATTCCATGCGCACGCGCGTGTACGGTTTTTTGATCCTCATCGTGTCCATGGTGAAGCTCTATCTCCAGTTCAGCGATATCTTCAATTCCGTCCCCGGCTCCGTGGCCATCCTGGTCATCGGCGGGCTGCTGGTGATGCTCTCCTACAAATTTGAGGACCTGAGCCGCATCATGCGGCAGGGATTGCCGCATACCCATGCCTGAAACCAGGATTTTCCGAAACGGCCCTTCGGGGCCGTTTTTTTGTATATAGCCAGACATAAACCTCTTTTTCTGGATTTGCGAAGCCTTGCCCAATCTGTATCCTGTGCCGCTGCCGTTTGGGAAGGACAGCGGCAGACAAAACACGCCCGCTTTTTTGTCTCTGTCATGATGATCCCAAAAGTGCTCACCGACGGTTGGATTGCACTCACGCGCCATAGGCTGGCGCACATGGGGGAATTGCTAAAGGACAGACGCCGCATGGCCGCAATTTTTGCGACACTGTGCGGTGTAATTTTTCTGCTCTCCTTGGGACAGACTGCCTACGCTTTTCTCCAACCGCTTGCGGCGGCCACCACTGGGAACCTGGTGAAGGCCACGTTGCCGCATGACTGGCAGGGCCGCACCAACGTGCTCATCCTGGGCGTGGGCGATAAGGAGCACGCCGCCGCCAACTTGACCGATACCATCATCATCGCCAGCATCCAGCCCCATACGAACAGCATCTCGCTCCTCTCCATACCCCGCGACTTGTACCTGGTGGACACGACGGAAGTGGAACCTTCACGCATCAACGCCCTTTACGCACAGTATTGGGCCTTGCACGGCAGACATGCTACCTCCGCCAGCGGATCCTCGGTTCTGGCGCTCCGCAGCACCGCGGAGGAGATTGGCAAGCGCATGAATATCCAGATCCACGGGGTAGTAAAGGTGGATTTCACGGCGTTTGAGAACATCATCGACTCTCTGGGAGGCGTTGACGTGGATGTACCGGAAGCGATCACGGACTACTCGTTCCCGCTGGAAGAGGGGGTGGTGGGTACCTACGAGATAGAAGCAGGACCGCACCACTTCAACGGGCGAGACGCGCTGCGCTATGCACGCAGCCGCCATTCCACCAGCGACTTTGACCGCTCCGCGCGTCAGCAGCTGATTATTCAGGCCGTGCTTCAAAAGGCTCGGGAGAAGAACCTGTTTGATGACATGCGCCTCATCCGTCCCGTGCTCCAGTCGCTTACGGACCACGCGCAGTGGACCTTCACGGCCCCGCAGCTGATTAACCTGGCGGGCGCGGTGTTCACCGTCCCGCAGGAGAACATTTTGCGCATGTCCATCAACGGGTCCATTGGCGGAGGCGGAATCCCCCCGTCCGCAGGCGGCTTTGTCACGTCCGGCGTGGGGACGGGAATCGCCAGCGGAGCAATCTTGATCCCCTATTCACTCTCCGGACACGCCTCCGATTGGGGACAGCTGAAGACGATTACCGATATGGTCTTAGGCCACCGCAAGCTCTATATGGAGCAGACGGCATTCTCCATACAGGCTGACCCATCCGCGGCAGGCAACGCCATCAAGCTGCGCAATGAGCTGCTCCGCTACGGCTTCCCCGTGCAGGAGAAGATTCGCTACGCCGCTATCACCGGAACCGGCCGCATCGTGATGGATACCTGGGCCCACTCTTCCGATTTTGCGGAACTCACGGGCCTGGAACCGCAGCAAGCGAGTACCGGATCCGGCATCGTCTTGCAGGTAGGAAAGCGCTACAAATTTGTGCCATTTGAACACCGGATCTTCCCCTCTCTGCAATAACAGCAGTGCAGGGAAACGCCCCGTAGTGACCAATGAGTGGCCACGAATGCTGCAATCCTTTTGCTATGCTGTACCTATGAACAAAACCCGCTTGGAAGCCTTTAGCGACGGCGTCATCGCCATCCTCCTCACCATCATGGTTCTGGAACTGAAAATTCCGGAAGGCCACACGTGGGAAGCGCTGCGGCCGCTGGTCCCCATATTCCTCACGTACGTGATGAGCTTTGTGTATCTCGCCATTTATTGGAACAACCACCATCACCTGCTGCACGCCACGGATCACGTGGACGGACGGATTCTCTGGGCAAATCTCCATCTCCTCTTTTGGCTTTCCCTGATTCCCTTTGTGACCGGATGGATGGACGAAAATCATTTCGCGATGGTCCCCACGGCGCTCTATGGCGTGGTACTCCTGTGCGCGGGCCTGGCGTATTTCATTCTGACGCAGACCATCATCCGCCACTGCGATGCCAACCAGGACCTGCGGGAAGTGCTGCAAGGCGACAGAAAAGGGAAGATTTCGCTGCTGCTGTACATGCTGGGAGTGGCGACGACGTTCGCCCATCCCCTACTGGGAATTGGTATATACGTGTTTGTCGCGCTGATGTGGCTGGTACCGGACAGGAGAATAGAACGGAACCTGGGGCACAGGCACGCGCGGTAATTTAGGCCTTTTCGCGACGCAAGACTCCGGTTACGCACCGCCAGCCTCCGTTTTCCCCTTCAGAAACGTTCACGCTGAATTCCTCCCAGGGAAAATCATGGACATCGAATCCTAATTCCCGGAGTTTTTTCCGGGTGTTTCGCGCTTCGGTGGCAAGTACCGGCGTCTGCGGATCCACCCAAAGGATGTTTGCCCCCAAAGCTTTGAGCCTGTCTTCTATGGGGATAAGCACATCGAATATTTTTTCTAAAACTGCCAAACCCTCAGGATGAATACATTCACGTTGAATCAGCGCCTTTCTCTCTTCCGTTCGCTTCCGGGGAAGCGGTGCAACCACGGAGTCCATGTCGCAGTTATTGAATAACTTGATCTTCAAGAGTCTCCTCTTCCCCTCGATTATTTTTTCCAACTTTGCGAGTGCCTTGGTCTTTGCATCCAGCTGTTGCAAAAATTCCATGACCAAATTTCTGTCATTGGTATCACCAAAACCGGCCAAAACAGCATGTATTTTTTGCGTCTCTCCCGCCGTAACATCGGTGATAGCCGTCAACACGGCTTCGTCATGCAGCACGATATTGCCAAGTGGCAAGAATCCCACATGCTCCACTTCTGCTGAGGGAGCCAGACGATGAGACACCGGTGTGTAGTATTTTTCTTGGCCCCGCCTGTTCAAGGGCAGATCTGACCGGATCACCGACTGGTCAATCACGCCCAAGGCATCACGACAGAATATCTCTCCTCCAAAAACATTCTGCGCTTCTTCTTTATTTTCGGGGATTTTCTTTGCAAGCGGGTCATGCGGGAATAACAAATGCACATTTCTGCGATGCAGAAAATCCGTGAAATCCACCATGGGAGCCAAATAAGGATGAATCACGGATCGGAGCTGCTGCGCGGTGACGGGAAAGCCTGCTATCTGCCCATTCATTCCGGGATCCGTAGCACCCTGGATCATGGCCACCTGCAAAAGGGCGAATTCGTCCTGTGCGTTGGGCACTATGGGTTCCGCGCAACGGGCATGGGGCCGGTGTTCAAAAAGCCATTCCATGAGGTCGGGGATTTTAGCCTTTTAGCTGTTCAGGACAATGACAAAAATCCCCCTTAAACCCTTGATTCTGCTGTCATATCTCTGTGCTACCGGCAGGACTGCACTGGCGAATCTACGCAAATTTCGGATTCCGGGCGTATTGAGCAAGCGCCAATATTCGCTATACTTCCGGCCTGCGTCGCCATAGGCGAAAGCAGCGATCTTTTCTTTGCGGCCTCATCGTCTAACGGTTAGGACAGCAGGTTCTCATCCTGCAAATCGGGGTTCGATTCCCCGTGGGGCTGCCAACCTTCGCACTCGGTCGCTTCGCTCTCTCATGTCTACGGTCGGCAAGCCATCGTTGCTGTATTCGACTTGTCCACCGTAGACCCGAACGTAGCGAGGGCGAAGATGGATTCCCCGTGGGGCTGCCAATGACATCGTTACAACATCATGGTGCTTTCGCATGCATAAAAAAAGGCGCCTTTCCGGCGCCCTTACAGATGTTCACTTACTGAATTCCGCACTCTTTCAATACGCTCTCAAAAACCTGCTGGCACTGGGCGGGTGTGATGATCGGACCGTCCTGAATCATCTGGTGCGCCAGATCGTGCCCCCATCCGCTGAAGAGCTTTTCCTTGGAGACGTGGGCCACTGCCATGCCGTCCGGAAAATGCTTTTGCATGTATGCCAGTATCCCCGCTCTGTTATTGGCCTCATCCGTTCCATACAGGAACATGCGTGCAAAAAATCCGGACTTTGCCTTTATCTCCGCGGCAATCTGAGCAAGCTTTCCGGAAACAAGAGAGGCAATGTGCTCATACTGGGAGGGATCGACGCGCGGCTCATCGCTGACCTGTTCCGGGGTGGTATCTGCCTGATCAGCAACGCTGATGGGGTCATCGGACGTGGGAAGATCCAATTGATCCACCGTATTCCTCACATCGCCGCTCAGCTCCTGCACGCCGCCATTGTGAGGGGTGGAAGCCGGCGTTTCTTCCCTTTCCGGAAACGAACCATGTTCGAGGGTCATAGAGAGATAGGGGGAAAAGAAGGAGGCAGATCGTTCCTGACCCCCGGGAAAATTTCAAGGGTCGTCTGCCCACTTTCACCCCATAATCCCCGCTTCCCGCTCCAGAATGGCCTTTTTACGGCCTATTCCCCAGCGGTAGCCGGAAAGAGAGCCATCCGACCGGATAATACGGTGACACGGAATAGCCAGGGCGATGTGGTTGGCTCCGCACGCCTGCGCCACAGCGCGGACGGCGCGGGGGCGGCGGATGGCACGGGCGATATCGGCATACGTGGCCGTGGTGCCCGCAGGCACTGATTGGAGCGCCTTCCAGACCAGTTTCTGGAAATGTGTCCCGCGGATGTCCAACGGCAATCGCGATTTCTGCGACGGTTTTTGAACCAAGGCCTGAACCTGCTGAACGGTTTTTTGATAATCCGCTCCCCCTTCCCGCAAAGCTGCACGGGGAAAACGGCTCTCCAACTCCGCCCGTAACGCATCAGGACTGTCGTCCAGCATGATGCAACACACGCCAGAGGAAGTGGATGCCACGAGCACATGACCGAGCGAGGATTTTTTGACCGCAAATGTGATCACTTCCTGCGGCAATGGAATGCTGGTCCCCATGAAAGGCATTCTAACCCACAGGACGCTAACTGCACGGGTTTCTCGCCCTTGCGGAAAGGAAACGGCGTGGGATACTGGAATCCTCATCCCCCCCGTCCCCATGAAAAAACAGATCGCAGCGGTGCTATCCATCGGCGTCTTGATGTCGCTTTCCGCCTGTTCATCCAAGCCCAAGACGGACGCGGGGAATAACGCATCGGAACCGGCAGCACAAAATGCGGCCGCAGACACGCAGGACGACAACACGGCGGACAGCGCTGCGGATGACAGCGGAACCACGGTGACGACGGGAAACGGCACTTTCTCGGATAAAAACGAATTGCCCCAGGGCTGGCCCGCGGATGTTCCGCAATATCCCGCCTCCACGGTGCAGTACTCCGGCACCGCGCAGGGCACCGGAATGGCTGCCGCGTTCCTCAGTTCCCGCGATATCGCCACAGTCTCCACGGAGTACACCCAGATGATCAAAGACGCGGGCTGGGACGTGAAAGCCACCATGGACAGCGGAAACGCCAAAGTGATCTCGGCCACAAAGGACACCCGCACGCTCAGTGTGTACATCGGCGGCGATGTGGGCCAGACGATGATCACGGTGGGAATCGAGACGGCGAAATAAGACTGCTTTTGCAAAGCGAACTGCAAGATTCTATCCTGTCCCCAGAAAGGAGGTGATGTGTATGCCCGAAGGATGGGACCCCACCCTCCTGCTCCTCTCCCTGACCGCAGCAGCGTGGATGCTGCTTCTGACGGGAGGTGGGATCTTTGTATGGTGGCATGCTACGCGAACCGAACGTAGCATCCGTGCGTCAAAAACGACGCACACCTAACGTCCCGCTGTGAGCCCTTCCGGGGTTCACAGCATTTTTTAGTCGATCCACAGCAGCAAGCTCTTCAGATAATCGACCTCCGGATGGAAGAGGTTGATGGGATGGTCAAATGCCTGACGGTGGCGATGGAGGATTCTTGCCGTGCGCCCCGCCTGACGGGCGGCATGGAAGACGATGGTTTGAAACAGCTGGTGATCAATCTGATACGAGCACGAGCATGTGAGCAGGAGTCCCCCCTTGGGGAGCGCCTGCATGGCAAGGCGGTTGAGATCCGTGTACGCGCGCTTTGCCTGGTCTATATGCGAGGATGTTTTGGCAAAGGCCGGAGGATCCAGAACGATGAAGTCGTAGGCGCGGGGAAGGGGTTTCTGCTTGAGGAAGTCAAACGCATCGCGTGGGTACCCCTGCATCTGCTGGTCCGTGAATCCGTTGAGCGCCACATGCTCGCGAACGCGCTTGATGGCCTCCGTATCGTAATCGACAGCATCAGCAGCGATGGCGCCACCGCGGAGAGCTGCGAGCGAGAAGCCTCCCACGTAGCTGCAGACGTCCAGAACCGTGCGGCCTTTGCTGACGGAGCTGACCAACGTGCGCATCTCGCGCTGGTCCAGGAACAGTCCCGTTTTCTGCGCGCCCTTCAGATCGATCTTGAACGTGAGACCGCCTTCGGTGACAGGGAAGCTCGTCTCCCCTCCTCCCTTCACCCAACCCTCCACCTCATTAAGGCCTTCTTTCTTTCGCCCCGGTCCTGTGGATTTCTCATAGACCGATTTGGCGCCTGACGCTGTCATGACAATGTCACTCACCCACCCCCGCAGCTTGTCCATGCCAAGAGTCGTAAGCTGAATGACCACCACATCTCCGTACACATCCGCGATAAGCCCGGGGACTCCGTCTCCTTCCGCATTCACCAAACGGTACGCGGTGGTGTCTCCGCCGCTGAAAAACTTTTTGCGGATCTCGATGGCGCGCTCAATCGACTGCTGGAGCTGTTTCATGGGATCCCCTTTCTCAAAGGCGATCGCGCGGCCGCAGATGTACGCCTTGGTGTTCCAGGTGGCGTAACAGAGGAATGTGCCCTTGGAATCCTGAACCTCAACGATCTCCCCCTGCCCCGCCGTGGGAGACTTGGCCACGGCATTCTGGAAAATGGCATGGTGACGGTTGCGGATGTGCACCTCTTTTTCCGGCCGGAGGGTGATGATGGGGTACGTCGCCATGGACGCACCATTCTAACAGAAAAAATATACAAAAACATGGGTGGTATGGCCGCTCGTGGGGGTGTCGGGGAAGGCCCTGCGAGCGAAAGCGAGTATGCGACGAGTCTGAGATGCTCGAATGCGTCGAAGACGAGGAGCCCAGGGCCGGGCGGAGGAGCTTCGAGCGGCCACGCGCTTTGGCTCCCGCTCCCAAGCTCTCGAGCACAAGACCGCAGGCGCAGTGCGAGTGGCTTGGAGCGCAGTCCTTTAGGGCTCCACCTTTGTCGCGACAAAGGTGGAAAACAATTAATGGTGATATCCGGATCCCTTCCGTATTTCCGATGCTCGATACAACTGCTCAAGCAATACCAACCTGCTCATTTCATGTGTCAGCGTCATATCGCTCAGCTTGAGTTGGTGCCGGACTGCACTTTTGACCAAAGCATCGGTTCCGTACGCACCTCCAATCACGAACGTGAGCGGCATTCCCCTATCGATACTTCTGCCGAGCATCTCGGCGAATTTTACAGACGTCGTTCCCGATCCTTTCTCATCCAAAAGCCAGACATCGCCCTCCAGTTTCTGCAAATGATGGAGGATCTGCTCACTCTCCTCTTCACACTGTTTTACAGGATCTTTGGAACGGCCTGCCGGAAGTTCTATGACATCGAGCTTGAAATGATGACCAAGACGCGACACGTAATCAGCGCATCCCTCGGCGATCCAGGAAGCTTTGATGCGGCCGATGGTGAGGACTGTTATGCGAAGCATGACGAAGGGCAGGATGGCAGAAGGGCAGGAAGGCAAAAAGTATTTCTTGCCCTTTTGCCTTCTTTGCCTTTTGCCTTATTTTCTCTGAAGCAACGCGACAGTCTCAATATGCGCGGTGTGCGGGAACAGATCCACGGGCTGCACCGTACGCAGGTCGTAACCGTTTTTGAGGAAGCTCCCCAGATCACGGGCGAACGTTGCGGTGTTGCAGGATACGTAGACGATGCGCTCCGGGCGGTGCTCCAAGACGGCATCCACGGCGCGGGGGTGGAGACCGGCGCGGGGCGGGTCCAGGACGATGACGGAGAAGTTGTACTTTGTGCCTGCCTTGAGCTGCTGGTGCATCACCTGCTCCGTACGCCCCTTGTAGAAACTGATATTGCCGATCTTGTTGCGCCCCGCGCTCTTCAAGGCATCGTCCACGGCGCTGGGGTGGCTTTCCACGCCCACCACTTTTTGGCAGAAACGAGCGAGATACTGACCGATCGTGCCCATGCCGCAATAGGCATCCAGCACCGTGTCGCGCTGCGTCAGCTGGGCGGCCTCGGCGATGGCCATGTAGAGCTTCTCGGCGGCCAGCGTGTTGGTCTGGAAGAACGAGAACGGCGAGATCTCGAACGTGAGATCAAACAGGCGCTCCGTGATGGTGGGCTTGCCGATGAGCGTGTGGATCTTGGGGAATTCCGGGCGGTCATTGAGACCCATGTGCTCGATCATGAGGAGCGATGCTAGACCCGGCCTGCCGCCAAAGCCGCGGAGGAACTGCTGGAACATCGGCTCCAACTCCTTCTTGCGGGCATGGAGGAGGAAACAGATCATGTGCTCCCCCGTGTGGATACCGCGGCGCAGCAGGAGCGTGCGCAGCACACCGCGCTGCGTTTTGGCGTTGAACACGGGGATGCGGCTCTGCTCCATGAACCGCCGCACATCGCTGAGCAGTACCCCTATCTGCTCGTCATACAGGTGGCACTCGCTGATGGGCAGAACCGTGGACCACTGGCCCGGCTGGTGGAAACCCACCGTAGGCCCCTCGTCAAAATAAATGCGGCGGCCCGCCTTCTCCTCGCTCCGCATGTTCTGGTACCCAAAGCTCAGTTCCAGCTTATTGCGGTAGTGGTAGATCTGGGGACTGGGGACGATCTTGAGCACGCGACCGGGAAGCTGCTTACGGAGCGCCTCATCCACGGGAGTGAGGTGGCTGAGGGTCTCGCGCACGATGTCTTCCTTGTAGGCAATCTGCTTGTCGTACGTCAGGTTCTGCCACACACAGCCGCCGCAATCATGGAAGTGGCTGCAGCGAGCCGGGATTTCATCCTTTGCGCGGCGCAATACCCTGGTAACGCGGGCCTCCGCGTAATTGTCCTTCTGCTTCAAAAACTCGATCTCCACCTGCTGTCCGGGAATGGCGTTTTGGACAAAGACCGATTTGCCATCCACGCGGGCAAAACCGGCACCGCCAAAGGTGAGCTTTTCAATGGTTACAACGGGTTTATTGCCCGAAGGAGCCGGATCCGTGACACTTGACATTAAAGAAATATTATGATATAAGATACTACTTTCTTTCCACCCCTGCGTAAGACTCTCGCTCTCTCCGCGGCAATGACCTTTGCGCTCCTAGCGCTCACCGTTCATGTGACGCAGAGCATAGCACAGGACGCGAATATCGCAAGCATGCCGCATTCTTTCCATGCCCCCGTCAACACGGCGCGGAAGCCCTTTCGCCGGTCATCGTCCTCATCGGAATTCCGCGCGGTCACCGTCCGCACCCGCTACGTGGCCCAAGTGAGCACCCTTCCGGCGGAACCCGCCCCCGCCCCCACGCCCGCACCCGGCATCAGCGCGCATCTGGACCAGGTATTGCGCGACTCCCCCATGACCGACCATCACCGCGACCTGGCACGCGCCACGCTCTCGCTTCTGCCTGCCGACTGCCAGGACAAATTCGAGACGTTTTCCGTCCTCTACGACAACCCCAAGAACCGCGGCCTTGCGGGGCGCGGCGTGGTGATCGTTGCCGGTAACGTGCCCGACGGTGAATTTGTGGGACTACTTCTCCATGAGGCCATCGGCCACTATCAGGACATCACCTGCATGACCGGAGACGCCCGTTCTGGCCTGAGCGCCTTCCGCGACGGAGAAGACCCCATTTACCGCAACGATCCCAGTGTGTCCTTCTACAGCATCTCCTGGATGGACCAGAACACGCGCAAACCGGAAGCGCGCGAAGAGGATTTTGTTAGCGGCTACGCGTACCAGAGCGACAACT
>CAYMAT010000019.1:0-24394 GCA_964388495.1 uncultured Candidatus Peribacteria bacterium | reverse complement strand
GAACATAGGTCTGATTTCACGGTTATTCGGTCTATTCCCGTGTTATGGTCCATATCCGCATCGTTGACGCCGGAAACGGCTTTTAGCTTTCTCTCAAGGAGAAGTTCACAGCTGGGACATGTCATCCCGCCGATACGCACGTTCATCGTTCGTTCATTTGGAATATTTTCTGACATGGTAGAGAGGATGGAAAAGTAAAAGCATTTCACAATGTACATACGCAAAATACTTTCCTACTGCCTAAGGACGATAGTGCCGACTCCTGTTTCAGACGGAGGCCCTTCCGCAATGAATTTCCAAGAGGGTTGATCAAGAATGGGCTCAGGCAGTGTGGCCAGCACTATATCCAAGACTGCTGGGGCCCGTATTTCTGTGCCCATACGTGAGGACACGGACGTTTCTGGCTGGTCAGCGGACAGGCAATGCCCCGAACCGCAGGGCAGTTTCTTGGCGGATTGACGCTCGTCGTGCGGGCAGTGGTCGCAATCGTGATGCATCGAGCTCGTATTTGGAACCGCCTTCTCCGCCGGCTCGGCATTCGCCATAGGCATCGTGCAAAGACTTCCCGTTATAAGATGTGCAATGAATGCAGCCGTTATGAATGCTTTCATTCTCACGCCAGCAGTATAGTCCAATTCCGCTTATGTGAAGAGAGACACGCAATAAAGAGTGTATTTATTGGTACTCCACACGAATAAAAAATCAGCTCCTGGAATTCATTCTCATGAGAGTAAACTATGTCCACCGTCTCATTTGTATGCCCAAAAGTCCCATCGCCACCGGCGTTGTCCACACGGTCCCCGCGGACCTCAAGAAAATGCTCAGTGTACATCCGGATGTATTGGAACTCTGGAACGACCTCACGCCGCTGGCCCGCAACGAGTGGATTTGCTGGATGACGATTGTAAGGCAGGCGAAAACGAGGGCAGACCACCTGCGGCAAATTTCCGAGCGACTCTTAGACGGCGAGCGCCGACCGTGCTGCTGGCCGGGGTGCCCGCACAGGAACAAGAATGCTGCCAAGTGGTTTAAACCGAAAAAGGCCTAAATAGCGAATCATAGACAAAATTCTTCAGTGATTAATAGTATTAAACGCTCTTTCAAAACGCAGCAGAGAGAAATCCATACACTCATTGTGTGTGGCAACTCTCTGTTTCCGTTTTTAGGCTCAACCATAGGAGAATCCCCTGAACCAAGGAATCATTGTTCTGCCGGAACGCGATGAGATAATGAAACAGTGGCAGCGGGACTGGGGCTATACCCAGTAAACCACGATAAGGGGGTCGATACTCTCGGCCCCCTTTCTTTAGCGGAAGAATCACATCATTTCCTTTATCATCAGCACTCTCTGTATCGCCTCTTGCCGCTCATTCTCCGGCAGCGACTCGATATATTTTTTCACGCCGTTTTCCACCTCCGTGATTTTTGCGATCCTTTCACGACGTAGAGCGATAATTTTTTGAAGCACTTCCCTGCATTGAGCATCCGGCACTTCCATTTCTCCTCCCGTATCCACGCCCGCAAGTAATTTCTCCACAGCATCTTCAAAATCCATACATGCCATATTCACTGCGCCTTGCGATGCGGATACAAGAAATAGTTCGTTGTTTTCTCTTTCCGTGAGCTCCTCTGTGTCCAGTATTTCGTCTTCCGATTCCATAATGAAGAGGGATAAATAAGGGGCACACTCTAGCACAAGAGGCAAATGGGTGCGCTCCTGGACTTTCTTTACGCCGTAGTGGCCAGCGGCACGCGCAAAGAATGATGATGCAGAATCTCCCACGTGCTTCCGTTCTTTTTCCAGAGCAGGGAGAACCTGGCATCCACCGGCTTACGGCCAATGGGCGTATCCAGCACAAAGCGGTACACGCCGCAGTGGAGGAAGCTTTGGTCAGACACCGGAATCACATGCTCCTCCACCATAGTGACCGTGGGGTGGAATCCGCCAAAAAAGGTGAAGTACTTCATAGCCCCCGCCTTGTCCGTGATGGTAGTGGCGGCAAGCGTGGGGAGCAGCGTAAAACCCTCCCCATAGAGAGCGGCAACCTTGGCCGGATCTCCGGTCTGGAGCGCGGCGTCCCAGCGGGCGAAGTTTTCTGCAGCGATTGTTGCGTTCATGCCGCGATGGTAGGCATTTTTTTGCCAAGCGGAAAACATTCTCCGGAGTTTTTTTGCACGCCGCCAACATCGGTTTGCGCTATACTCCGCACATGCACCAGGTGACCATCACCGCCGGCTACGCCTTTACCCATATTCCCGCAGAAAATCTTCCCGCGCTGCAGGGAGAGCTGCGTGCGTTTGGCAATGAGCGCGGGATGAAAGGCCTGATTTTGATCGCGACCGAAGGCGTGAACAGCACGGTCTGCGGCACGCCGGAGGCGATTGCGGAGTGGAAAGACCGGTTGAAGGCCTTGGCACCCCACATGGAATTCAAGGACAGCACGGCGGAGGGCCTGGTCTTCAAGCGCTGGTCCGTGAAGATCAAACCGGAGATCGTCGCCATCAAAAAGGACAGCATCCGCGCACACGGCAAGCACCGCCACGTGAGCCCGGCGGAGTGGAACGCGCTCCTCCAAAAAGGTGACGCGGTGGTGATAGACACCCGGAATGACTACGAGGTGCAGATTGGGAAGTTCACGGGCGCCGTAGACCCCAATATCAAGCATTTCAGCCAGTTCCCGGAATACGTGAAGAGTGCCGGCATCCCCAAGGACAAAACCGTAATGCTCTACTGCACGGGCGGCATCCGTTGCGAAAAGGCAATTTATGCGATGGAAGAGCAGGGGTATACCAATGTGGTGCAGCTGGATGGCGGCATCCTCAATTACCTGAAGGAATTCCCGCACGGCGCATTTGAAGGCGAGTGCTTTGTGTTTGACCACCGGGTGGCGGTGGACGGGCACCTGCAGCCGAGCAAGACGTATGTGCTATGCGACGGTTGCGGCAACCCCAGTACCACAAATGTGTGTACGACTTGCGCGTGTATACTCTCCGCATGAAGATCAGCCTCAAACCCGGACCTTCGGGAACGGATACGGAGCTGCTGCAGGCACAGCGCCATTTGACTGTCGCCTTTTTGCTGAACGTGCTGGTCAACGTGCTGAGCATCTACGTGCCCGTGCCGGGAATGGTGCTGTGGGGCCTGTATTACTTCTCCTTTGTCACCAGCCTGTACCTGATTGCCGCGCTCTTTGTGGCGGGGTGGCGCGTGGGGTTTGGCGCGGTGGCAACGGTGATCGCCATTGCACTGGGATTCTTTTTCCCCATCCTGGCCCTGGCGGTAGTGGTGACCATGGAAGTGGCGCTCTGGAACCATCTGCATAAGCGGGGGTACACGGGCGTGCCTGGGCTGATGCAAAAGCGTGCATAAAAAAACAGCCCCGCATGCGCAGGGCCGTTTTTGGAGGACCATCATTTCATCATGGCGCCGTCGCGGATGACGCCTTGTTCCATGAACGGCATCACTCCGCCGCCGCTCTGCTCCTTGAGCAGGTCGCTGGCCAGCGGCACGACGATCTGGTTGCGAACGTAGAATTCGCTCTGACCCTCCGCGTTCTTGACCGGGAAGATGAGGGACGGGACCAAGAGCTCCTCGCTCTTGTTATCCGCGTAGCGGTAGTACATGGCGTACGCCATGGTGGGCTCGCCCAGTTCCACCGTCACCTTCTTGACGTCCTTGGGCTGGTCGGCAGCAATGCCCATGTAGTTATCCATGCGGCTGAGGTAATCCTTGACGGTCTGCGCGTCTGTGACGCCCGTGTAGGACGACTGGGCATACGTGCGGTCCGCAATGCCCCACACGTTCATGACTTTCTTCTCTTTGACACTCACGCTCATGGTGATGCCCGTCTTGGCACCGCCCTGGTCATACGTGGCCTGCCCGTCGATGAGGAACGGGAAGACCACCTGCATGGCGTCCGGAATGTACGCGGCAGCCTTGTCCGTGGCGCGCTCGTAATCCAGCTTCCACTGTTTGTTCACCTCCGGCTCGCCGTACTTGCTCAGATCAATGCCGTGCGCCTTGGCAAAGTCCTGGGCGATACCAATAAGCTGCTCATCCGCGGGGACGTCGCCGATCTTTATGCGGGAAGCCTGGAAGCACGCCTCCGTGGAACACCGGCTCTGCGGCCACTGTTCCCATTGTGCGTCGATATTGAGCGTGGCATCGCGCAGGTTGACCGTCATCATGTATCCAAAGGGCACATTCTGAACAAAGCTGAGCGAGTCCACATTCATGCCGGAGAACGAGTTGAGGTTGAGCATGCCCAAGTTGAGCATGTTGGCGATGTTGCCCAGAGGGATGCGGGAACCTTTGGGGTCGCGCCGGAGGACATTCACGTTGGCCTGCAGGTCCTTGATGTCGCCGTTATAGACGTACTGGTACTGCGTCATGGGAAACGGGGCGATCATCTTGGCGTCCGCACCCACGCCTTCCGCCATGGGGGCGGGCACACTGGTGGCAACGCCGGGACCTCCTCCCCCGCTCTGGTTGCGCGCACCGCCACCCATACCGTTTCCGGCGGGCGCCACGGCTACGTCATTGAGGGGGCCAAACGCGTTATCGGCGGCCTTTTCAATGTGATAGGCAAAGAGCGACGTGTCCGACTGGGGCGCGGACGGCGCCACGGACCAGTTGTTCCACGTCACGAACGCGATGGGCAAAATGACTGCCACGGCGGCGGCCCCGGAGAGCGCGTAGAGGAGCTTCTGCCACACGGGCGAAGCAGACGGAATCTGGGACATGGCGGCGGCGTGGTCCTTGAGACGCATGCGGAGGCGCTTCACAAAATCCTTGTCCGGCGAGGCGCCGGGATCTGTTTTGAGAATGAGTTCCAGCAGCGGGATCAGTTCTTTCTCATGCTGGCGCAGAGACGGATCGATCTCGTAGAGCTCCTGCAGGAACGATTGGAGTGCGGAGTTCATAAAAGGGTGGGGAATCCGGCGGGGCTCACAAGCCGTGCCGGGATGCAAAAATGAGGAGAAGGAGAAGTGCGGGAAGATGCGAACGCAAGTCGGCGACGGCGCGAGAGAACATCACTTTGCAGCTGCCCTCGGATTTGCCCGTCAGCTCCGCGATCTCCTTGTAAGAGAGTCCTTCCCATACTCTGAGTAAAACAATCTGCCGCTGCGCGGGGGTGAGATGCTTCATGGCCTCATGCAGCTTCTGGGCGTCCACGCTGTGCTCCGCCAGTTCTGAGGCGCTCTCCTGGGACGGGAGATCCCAGATGCTCTCGATGTCCACCGTGTGAGACGACTGCCTCCGGTAATGATCGATGAGTGAGTTGCGGGCGATGCGGTAGAGCCACGCGCGGAGCGGTCCGCGGTTGGGGTCAAAAGAACGGATCGATTCCATGGCCTTCAGGAACACCGTACTCGTCAGGTCCTCGGCGATTTCCCGCACCAGTGTGCGGCGATGCAGATACTTGTAGATCGCATCAACGTGGAGGGTGTAGAGGTCGTCGAATGCCGAAAGTTGCCCCTTCTGGCACGCCTCGACCGCAGAGAGTTCCGCCTGTTCCATGGGAAAGAATGGGAAGTAGGATTCCTACGCGGTGTATTACGCGGGGGATGGGGAAAGGTTACACGAGGAAAAGGACTGAAGGCGAAGAAGGCAAAAAAAAGCGAAAGGTTTCACCTGTTGCCCTCCCGCCCTTTTGCCGCCTTGTCTGGAATCATATCGCTTCCGGACCCCCTCACTCCTTGGGCGTCCCCAGAGGGAACACCAGAGTAACCGTCGTCCCCTGCATTTCGCGGCTCCGGAGCCATACGCGTCCTCCGGCCCGTTCCACGATGCCTTTGACGATGGTGAGCCCTATGCCGTTACCGTTGGGATCATAGATATGCGCGTTCTTGCCGCGGACGAATTTCTCAAACACGTGCACCTGATCCTCCGGCGTGATGCCCACGCCGTGATCCTCCACTTCCACGTATGCCACGTCCCCCTTGCGCTTGGCGCGCACAGTGATGACAGAGGCCTCCGGCGAGTAGATGACCGCGTTCTCCAGAAGCTCGCGGAACACGCCCAGCAACAGCTTTTTCTCCAGCAAAACGCAGAGGTCTTTTTCCATATCCAGCTTCACTTCCTGCCGGGTCTTCTGCAGGCGGTACTGGTTTTCCAGCACAACCTCTGCCACCACGTCGCGCAGCAGCGTGCACTCGCGCAGGACGCTGATGTCTCCGCGTTCAATGGAGACCACCTCGCTGATTTCGTTGATGACGCGGTTGAGCTTCTGGATACCCTCGCTCATCTGCGTCACGTAGGATCCCAAGTCACTGCTGTACGGGGGACCCTGCTGGATCAGATCATTCATCTGTTCCAGCGACCATTTGAAGATGGTGAGCGGCGTGCCCAGCTGATGGAACGCCAGCATCAGCATTCCGGACCGTTCCGCCTCCAGGCGGCGAGCGTCTTCCAGCCGACGGCGCGCAAGGTATGCCAGCACGTATCCCACCACAAAGACGGACAGGATCACGAAGAGCAGGAGCACCACGGGTGAGAACAGGCTGCGCGAAAGGTAAATGTAGCGGTCCGCGTTCATGTCCAACCCCAGAACAGCCACGGTTTCCCCGCGGGAATTCTTGATGGGTGCGTATCCGGAGAGCAGCGTTCCCCACTGATCCACCGTGAACCGGTCATCCACGGAAGGTTGCGTGAAGGCATCCGCCAGAAGCGTGGGGGCGCCGGAGGCGTCGTACAGGTCGCCGGGCATGGAGGGCTCCTCGTCCTCATCCACAACGCCGTTGCCGTTTGTGTCCAGTGCGCTACGGGGAACCAGCGAATCGGCATCCGCCACGAACTGCAGCGTATTGGCCTGATCCGTCCTGCGCATGACGTACGCAAACTGCACGGCATGCGTTTCCACGCGGATGGCATTGAGCCTGGTAGAAATATCCGCCACAACGGGATTGTGGATACTCAACGTCTTCAGTCTCCCGATGGCATCGCCGTTGAACTGCATGGCGGCAACTGCCGCCGTGGTCTTGAGCTGGGACCTGAGGTTGTCTTCCATGAGCAACTGCGCGCGCAGGAAGAACACACCGCCCACGGCAATGACAATGACGAGCAGCGTGGCGCCAAAGATGAGCGTGCGCCAGCCGTGGCGGAAGGCCGAGAGGAGAATGTAATAGAGGCGCAGGGTGTGTATGGGTCTTTCTCCTTATTATAGCAGAAATATGCGTTTTGATGAAGGTCTTCCGGTTTCCCGCTACACTGGCACGGCATGAAGCCCCTTTCGACCGACCAACTCCGCCGCGCGTATCTGGATTTCTTCGTCAAAACGCATAATCACGCGGAAATTCCCGGTGCAAAGCTTGTCCCAGACAACGATCCCACGGTGCTCTTCACCACCGCCGGCATGCATCCTTTGGTGCCCTATTTGCTGGGGGAAAAACACCCTGCCGGCAAGCGGCTGACGGACGTGCAGCGCTGCATCCGTACCGGAGACATAGACGAAGTGGGCGACAACAGCCACCTGACGATGTTTGAAATGCTCGGAAACTGGAGCCTGGGGGATTACTTCAAGGAAGGCGCCATCACCATGAGCTTCACCTTCATCACGGAAGTACTGGGTATCCCGCTGGAGAAATTTGCCGTGACATGCTTTGAAGGCGATGCGGATGCGCCGCGCGATGAAGAGAGCGCAAAGATCTGGGAAAAACTGGGCGTGAAGCGTGAACGTATCGGCTTCCTCCCCAAAGCCAAGAACTGGTGGGGACCTGCTGGCAAGACCGGGCCGTGTGGTCCCGATACAGAAATGTTCTATTGGGTGGGCCCCACGCCGCTGCCTCCCCCGGGCAGCAATCCGGCCAATGACGACCCCCACTGGCTGGAGATCTGGAATGACGTGTTCATGCAGTACAACAAGAATGAGGATGGAACATTCACGCCGCTCACGCAGCAGAACGTGGACACGGGTATGGGGCTGGAGCGTGTTGCCGCAGTGCTGCAGGGCGTGGACAACGTCTACGAAACGGATCGAATGAAGCCGATCATGGATGCTGTGGCTCGCTTGACGCCGGATGGCCAGAAAACGCCTCAGGAGCTGCGCCATCGCCGCATTATCGTGGATCACCTCAAAGCCGCCACCTTTATCATTGCGGACGGCATTGTTCCCGGGAATGTGGATCAGGGCTACGTGCTGCGGCGCTTGATCCGCCGCGCCATCCGCTCCGGCAAGCAGTTGGGAATAGTGGATGGTCCTTTTACGGCTAGCATTGGGGCTGAAGTCATTTCCCAATACGGCGAGGCTTATCCATTTTTGCCCCAGAAGAAGCAGGTGATCAGCGAGGTCCTCACACATGAGGAGCACCAATTCACCAGGACCCTCCAGGAGGGTATGAAGCAGTTCAGCAAGGCCGCACAGAAGGGGGGCAAGGAGATCGACGGCATCACGGCTTTCCATTTGTATGACACCTACGGCTTCCCGCTGGAATTGACCATGGAGCTGGCGGCAGAAGAGGGACTGACGGTGGACAAGGCGGGGTTTGATGCGGCATTTGAGGAGCACCAGAAAAAGTCCCGCGCAGGAGCGGAAAAGAAATTCGCCGGAGGCCTTGCCGACCACAGTGACGAGACCACCAAGCTCCATACGGCAACACACCTGCTCAACGCCGCACTCCACAGGGTGCTGGGCAATCACGTGGAACAGAAAGGCAGCAACATCACCGCGGAACGCCTGCGCTTTGATTTCACCCATGCGGCAAAGATGACGCCGGAGGAAGTGAAACAGGTGGAGGATCTGGTGAACGAGGCGATCAAGGCCGACCTGCCCGTGACGTTCCACCTGACCACGGTGGAAGGGGCAAAGAACGAGGGTGCCATTGGCGTCTTTGACGACCGCTACGCCGCAGAGGTGAAGGTCTACGTGATGGGCGACCCCATGGGAAACACTGCGGGAAGCGGAAAAGTGGGTGACGGCACGGTCTTCAGCAAGGAAATCTGCGGCGGCCCGCACGTGGCAAGGACGGGAATGCTGGGCAGCTTCAAGATCCAGAAAGAGGAGAGTTCCTCCTCCGGCGTCCGCCGTATCAAGGCGGTGGTGAGCGGCGGTCCCGAGAAAGTGGAAGCTGCAGGAGAGAGAAAATAGGCATGGGAACACGTCCCCATGAACCCACCCCTTGTGCGCCTGATGCACGAAGCCGAGACTATCGAAAACTTTCCCTTCCTATGTCATGCTTGGGGAAGTGAAACACTTTCGCCGCTTCTTCTGGCTTTCTTCCATCTGCGCCGCTCTGCTCCCCGCTAGCACGTTCGCGATGTCCCAGACGGTCTGGAATTTTGAGAACGGCCAGGTGCCGGGACAGTGGAACGTGGGGGGCATGGGCCAGCCCGTGCAGAACGCGGATGGCATTGTGCTGGGCGGGATGCAGGAAGCGTCGTTCATCTCCAAAGGCCTACTTCCGCAGCATGTACAGGCGGTGAGGGTGACGTTGCAAAGTCCGGTGACGGTGCAAGTGGCGCTGGCCTGGCACGTTGCGGGGACGGACAACGGAAACCTGTACCCCCTGCCCTTTGTTCTGGCGGGCGGAGAATTCCGCACCATGGACCTGAATGTGGAGGCGTTTCCGCAATGGGAGAGCGGCAAAGTGGACGCATTGGGGCTCCTGCTCCCCCCAGGCAGCCAGGTGACGCTCAAGGAAATCCGATTGCAGGGGTGGAACCCGCTGGAGCGCGCAATAGAGACGCTGAAGAGCTTCTGGCGTTTTGACGAATATCTGCCCAACAGCATCAATTTTGTCTGGGGGCCGGTGATCACCTTCAACCCCGTGGCCACACAGGAACTGTTCACCACGCAACCGCCGCGCGGGAGATCCGGCGTGTGGGTGCTGTACGGTGTGTGCCTTGTGTGCGCCGGTGGAGCGTGGCTGCGTGCCCGGCGCAAGGGCCGGGATGTGTCCTGGACCCGGGTAGCCGCATGCGTTGCCGCGGTATGGCTGCTCTTTGATCTCCGTATGGGCATGGAACTCCTGAGCTACGCCGCTCACGACTGGTCCACCTACATTCATCCAAAACCGGGGACGGAACGGACCTTCCGGAGTTACTACACCGTCAATGACGTGGCGGAGCGTCTGGAACCATACCTACAGGATCAGCCGTCGTACGTGGCCATAGGACCGGACAAGTCCCCTTTCTACACGCTCTTCGGCTATTACCTGTACCCCCACCTTCCGCTCCGCCCGGAACACGGCAGCGGCGCCAGCGTGTGGTTTGTGTATGAGCGCGGCGACATCTCCCTCACCACGGACGGCCGCATTGCCGTGGGCGATACTCCGGTCTCTCGTCCGGGAACGGTTCTGGAACGCTTCTCGCCGCAATCCTTCGTCTTCCGCGTGAACCCATGATGATCGTCGCGCTCCTCATAGGCATCGCTCTTCCCGCCGTGACGGGATGGAACGCCCTGCTGCTCATGGAAGGCCGTACGCGGTTTCTCCTGCCCGTGGAACGCGCCGGCATGGGTTGTATTTTGGGCACCACGCTGTGCATGTTTGCGGTTTTTGCCGCCAATGTGTTTTTGGGAATACCGCTGGCACTCACGGGCTTTGCCGGAACCATCGCCGCTGTGGCGGGCGTGTCGGTAGTAGCCGCATGGATGACGCGCGGCAAGACCACGCACATTGCCCTGCCCTCCTCGCCCCCATGGTCCGGGCGGATGACGGTCCTTCTCTACGCCTATACGGGCTGGGTGGCTCTGCGGATAGCCGTATTTTTGGGAATCCTTGTCTCCACGCCCGCGTACTTTGATGACACGCTGGATAACTGGAACATGCGCGGCAAGCTTTTCTATTACGCACAAAAAATCGTCCTGCACATGCCGTGGGAAACCGATACCGGGGGCATCCACTCCTACCCGCCCACCGTGCCGCTGATGAAGACGTGGCTGAGCGTCCTGAACGGAGGATGGAGCGAGGGGCTGAGCAACGTAGTCCATGCTTTCTGGTTCTTTGCGTTGCTGGGGCTGGTGTACGGCACGCTGCGGCGGAGACTGGCGTGGCAGTGGGCGATGCTGGGGACCACGGTACTGGCCTCCCTCCCCGTGGAGATGATCCAGGGCATGAACGCCTATGCGGACGTTTTCCTGTCCGCGCATGTGTACGCAGCGGCAGCCATGCTGGCGTGGGCCCTGACAAGCCGTGACGGCAGGGAAACCCTGGCGGCACTGCGCGTGGCTCTCCTGGCACTGGCCCTGCTCCCCTTTGTGAAGAACGAGGGCTGGGCGCTGTATCTGCCCATGGGGCTTTTCCTCTCCGCCGTGACGGCGTGGATTCTGGTCCAAAGGGAACGACGCCTGCTGAAACCGCTGCTCCTCTCCGTTGCCATAGGCATGCTGATGCTGGGAGTGGTTGCAGCGCTCTGGATAGGATTCAAGGTCAGCCATGGGCTGTCGTTTGGCAACGCCAAGGGCATCGATACGCATTTGGAATGGCAACCGGGCGTGCTGCAGGCGATTCTGGTGAACACGTTTTTGGAGGGGAACTGGAACCTGCTCCCCGCGCTCTGCCTGGGCAGCATCGTTCTTTCCTGGAAGCGGTTATGGCGGTCGCCCGAACTGCTGATCCTGCTCTTCTTCTTTGCATTGCCCTATGCAGCGCAAACGGGCGCGTTCCTCTTTACGGGACTGGGGGCTGAAGCGCTCTTCCAGACGGGAACCGCACGGGGGCTGATTCACCTGATGCCGATTGTGGTAACGCTCACCATGCTGCTACTCTGCAAGCCATGCCTTCCTACGCAGCATTCATCGGACACCAGCCTCATCTCTCGTTAGCGGAACTGGCCGCGACGGTCCCCGGTTTCACGCTGCAGGGATGCATAGAACGAAGCGTGGTTCTGTTTGAGAGCAAGGCCGATCTGGGCCCCGGTTTTTTGGACATGCTGGGCGGTACCGTGGTTCTGGCAAAAGAGATTGAGGGAAAATACGATATCGCATCGCTCCCGGATCTTCTGGCTGACCAGACGCGTGAAGTCCCCACCAAGGTGACGTTCAGTTTCCGCGCCGTGGGTGCGGACAAGAACGCCGTCCGCGATCTGTTCCGCCTGGGCAAGAAACGCCTCAAGAAGGCGGGCAAATCGTCGCGCTACGTGGGAAACGAGCGCAATGCCGCCCCGTCCATCGTGCTCCGCACGCAGGGGCTTTTGAACGGCAAGGAGGGCTGCGAGATCTGTCTGGTGCAGGTGGACGAAAAGACGCTGTGGGTGGGCCGCTCCGTGGCCGCGCAGGATGTGGAGGGCTACACCAAGCGCGACATGGGCAAGCCCGTGCGGGACACCACCACCGGACTGCTGCCTCCCAAGCTTGCGCAGATACTGCTCAATCTGGGCGTGTGGCTGGCCACGGAAAAGTCGTCGCCCACGCGGGAAAAGCCGGCGGTCCTCACCGTCTACGATCCCTTCTGCGGTACCGGCGTGATCCCCATGGAGGCCATGCTGCGCGGTTTCAAGGTATTGGGATCCGACAAGTCCGAGGCTGCGGTGAAAGGCTGCACCAAGAACCTGGAGTGGGTACGCAAGCATTACAACATCACCAAGCAGAAAGTGCCGTCCGCCGTCTGGAAACAGGACGCCATCAAGCCGTTTGAGACGGCGCACATGAAGGAGACCGGCGCCCCCGCGCTGATCGTGACGGAGACCACGCTGGGACCCAACCTCAAGGCCCGCCCCACCATCAAGGACGCACAGAGCCACCGGAGTGAGGTGGAGAAGCTGGAGATCAAGTTTCTGGAAAACGCCGCCGCGTCCGCGCCCGGCGCACCCGTGGTGTGCACGCTGCCCGTGTGGTTCAGCTCCAAGGGACCCATCCTGATGGAGCGCATCTGGGAAGCCATCGACAAAGCCGGCTACCAGGCCGTGCTGCCGCCCGGCGTGGAGATGCTCCAGGGCAGGATGTCGCTCCTCTACCGTCGTCCGGACCAGTTTGTGGGACGTGAGATCGTGCTGCTGCGCCCCAAGAAGCGGAAATAATCCTCGCTCATGATCTACGTGCTTTTTGACGGCCACTGCGGCTTCTGCCGGCGTTCCGTGAAGGCGCTGGTGTCGCTGGACTGGTTGCACCGGCTCTCCCTGGTGGACATGCATGACGAGCCTGCGCGCATGCGCGTGGCGCCAGAGATCCCACTGGAGGAACTGGACAAGGCCCTGCACATCAAGCTGCCCGATGGCAGGAGTTTTAAGGGATACTCGGCATTCCGACACATGGCCTGGTCACTGCCGCCGCTCTGGATAGTGGCCCCTTTCCTCTACATTCCGGGAGCGAAATTCCTGGGCGACCGCATGTACCAGAAAATCGCGGACAGCCGCAGCCGCTGCACGCACGAGTCCTGCGGTATTTGATCACTGTGCGGTTTTCACGTTCCATCCGGCCGTGAGCCCGGTGAGAGTGACAGTCTTGCCGCCTGCGGATGCCGTGCAGGTATCGGGGTCGCCTGCAAAGCGATACACCACTGCTGTGTAGACGGTCCCTTTGCGGAACATTTCCCCCGCGCACGCGCCCATGGGAGCCACGGGTTCACCCAGGGCGAAGAACGCCTTGCCCCAGTACGCGGCGTAGGACTTGCTGTAGACGGGATCCAGCGGGTCATCCTGCGTGAGCGCCAGGGACAGGTGGTACATCTGCGAGAGCATGGTGAGCCCGCTCTTCCAAATGCTGTGATCCCCGTTGGCTATGGCGGGATCCGCGATCTTCTCCACCACACCGCGGTCCACGGCGGGGAGGATGGCCATGGTGAGCGGGAAGAACTGGATACCGCGGATGGCCTGGTCCGACGGGTCAAAGAACGTGGCGTAGTCCGACTTGCCGCCCCAGATGATGGAGACCATCGGGTACGGGAACGACTGCGGGAGCGTGGGGGCCTTGGGCTCGCCGTTGAACCAGTACACCTTAGCCGCCTGCGACTCCTGCGCGAACATCCAGGTTCCCAGGTTTTCCAAGTTCTTGTCGCCCACGGTGCGCCCGTAGAGCGCCAGCGCGTACCAGGCGTGCGCTGCTTCCGAGCTGGATTCCTGGTTGTTGGCGTCGCCAAAGAGCGTGATGCCGCCGGCCCAGCTGTGGCCGCCGTACGGGTCAAAGTAGCGCAGATACGGGAACGACGGGTCCGTGCGGTCATTGGAAGCGATGTCCCGGATCATGAGGCGGAAGCAGTTTCCGTAGCTCTGGAGGAAACGCGGATCGTAACGACCCACAATGGCCGCGGCGTGGATGAAGTATCCGTAGTGGAAGTGGTGATCGTTGTAGTGCTCGCTGCCGAATCCCGGAGGAAGCGCGATGATGCCACCGGCAGTGGAATCGTAACCGATGGAATACGGGGACGTAGGACTTGCCGTGCAGAGTCCCGTCAGGTGCGTGCGCGCCTGTGCCACGGCGCGGTCCCGCAGCGCGGTATCGCCCATGGTGTCCGCAAGCTCGGCCAGCTCCGCAATGCGGTACATGTCCTTGGCCGCAAAGTAGATGTCACCGGTAGGCGCCTTGTTCTCCGCGATGTCTTGAGAAAGCTGCGCGCGGATCTGCTGGTCACTGGTTGCAGTTGCGACCGGAGGAAGAGTGGGCACGATGGACGGGCGCGTGAGCGACGTGGTGAAACTCTTCCCGGCGCGCATCTTGATGGTCCCGCGGACGGTTTGAAACGATCCCAGGACGGGGCCAGCCGGAGAGGCCAAAGAGGCTTCCTGATGCGGTAAATAGCCCATCACGGTGTCCTGGCCAAAGTCGAACGTGGTGCGCACTGCGGTATCGCTCACCGTGTACGCGGCACGCGTGCCGGAAACGGGACGGAGTGCCGGGGCCAGGAACTGCTGCGGGTCACTTTCCGTAGAGAGAGCCACCACCGTGAGCAGCGCACGGCCGGTTTCCATCCGCACGTCCACCACGCCTCCGCGGATAGTGAAGGCGTCGGCGACGGGAGAGACCAAAAGAAACCGTGAGGAGGGACTGGTGATGTGCAAGGCAGAACCGCACTTACCGTTGCAGGAGACGAGGGACGTGGTGGCGCCGGCGGGCAGTGCCGCACTCAGGCTGTTTAAGCGGGAACGGATGAACACGAAAGGACTCCCCTGTGTGAAGGTGGCGTCCAGAATCTGGCGCATGCCGGAATCCGTCTCGCGGAACGTGACGTCAAAATCCCCGGAAGCCACCACCGTGGCGGATACAGGTTTTTTATCGGAGAAAATGCGGAGCGGATCCCCTTCCCCCGCAAAGACGGTCTTCTCCTGCGCGCGCGGCACGGGAACAGACAGGATGAGGCCGTCGACCGAAAAAATACCCTTGAGAGGGAGCGGATACAGGGGTGCCGGAAATTTTTCCAGAATGCCGCTGCTCCACCACGAGTTGGTTTTCACCGGCCACGGGATGTTGCCCGCCTTGCCGATACCCGCGGTGGGAGGGAGCGCGGTGAGGCGCGTCTGGTCGCGCACCTCCGGCGTCACAGGCTTGCGCGTGGCATCGGGACGGATGGGCGGGACTACCACGCTGGTGATACGGCCCGCGGACGAGACTGTGGCCGCGGGAAGCGTGGCCGTTGCCGGCGCGGGGCGAACGGTGGCCGCCGTCACCACAGCCCCGCAGACCAGGACCGAGAGGATCAAGAGCGCGCCGCCCATGATAAGGGCCCTGGTCACTGGATGGTTTGGGAGAAGGCGAACGGGAAGGCCCAATGGAAGAGCGCGCTGACGGCATTGTCGTCGGGATTACGGTCCTGGCTGATTTTCACCGTCACGGGAATGCCCAGCGGCAGTGTCTCGATATCGTCCGGATAACGGAGGAGCTTGAGGCGCACGCCGATGGTCTTGGTTTGGGGATCGTACTGCGGGTCAATGAAACTGATGAGCGCGTCCACAGGCTGTCCGCCGTAGAGAAACTCGCCGCGCACCGTGGCGGAACTGTTTTCATGCAGGTAGCGGACATCCTTGGGAGAAATCTCCAGCCGCGCCCCCACGTACAGCGCGTCCGCGGAATTGTTGATGATGCGCGCCAGCTTCTGCTCCGGCTGCACGGACGTGCCGCGCACCGTCGCCACATCGGCCACCAGACCCTCCTGCTGCGCGTAGATGGGCATGGTCTCACTGGTCCAGCGCTGGGTCTGGGGATCCACAAACGATCGGCTGATCACAAAGAGCAGTTGCCCCTCACTGACAGTATCCCCTTCTTTGACGGCGACGGTCTCCAGCATGCCAAAGACCGGAGCGCGCACGTCCACCGTTGTGCCCTGCAGGTACGCCTGGGACGACGTGAACACGCGCGGGGCGATGAAGAGCTTAGCGAGCAAAAAGCCCTGCAGCACGATGAACAGGATCAGGACGAAGCCGAAGCGGAGGATGGAGGAGGTTTTCATGCGGCGGCGAGCTGGGCGGAGGAAACGGCGGAAGGCTGCGTGCGGCGGAATGCCGGCAGCGCCTCGCGGCAGAAGGCAAAGAGCAGGGCGGCGTTCCACAAAAGGCACCCGGCAATGATGCAGGTGAGCGTCAGGTCCTGCTGCTGCGCGATCATGACGGGAACGGCGGCCACGGTGAGAAACAGGAAGAAGAGGTGGAACGTGATGGCCTTGATGTGGTCAATGTTGCTGAGAACCGCGTTGGACGCCCTCCAGCTGCCGCGTCCGCGGAAGAGGGCGGAGAGACACGCGGCGATCTGCGCGGAGAAGGCGCCGGAAGAAATCACGTAGCTGCGCCAGAGCGGAAAACGCCCCAGGAGATGCAGCAAAGCGCCGTAGAAGACGATGAAATACGGGACGAAATGCGCGGCCCAATCTCCACCGGAGACGGAGAGCGGCTTCCACCCAAAGTACACGTACAGCAGCGGCAGGATGAAGAAGCAGAGGACCGAGAATCCGCTCATGAAGAACATGGTGGTCTGGAAGTACTGGATCTTCTGATCCAGCGTCAGGGACGCATTGAAGAGAGGATTTTTGCGGAAGAGGACTTCAAATCCCCCGCGCGCCCACCGGAACTGTTGGCGGAAGTACGCATCCACGGTATCCGGTGCCAAACCCGTCGCCAGAACGGTGGGAATGTACACGCTGCGGTATCCGCGCTCGTGCAGGGCATAGGAGGTCCAGATGTCCTCCGAGTGCGAGGCGTCGTACATGCCGCCGATCTCGCGGATGGCGGAGGTGCGGAACACCACGTTGGTCCCCACGCAGAACGCCGCGTTGAACGCGTTCTTGGCCGGCTGCACGTGCCGGTAAAACACCTCCTGCGCCTCCGCCGTGCCGCCGCTCACAAAACCATCCGTGTTGCGGAAGGCCTGCGGCGTCTGCACAAAGGCGATGGACGGGTCGGAGAGGAGCCACGGCAGCGTCTCATCCAGAATCTCCGGCTTGGCCACAAAGTCACTGTCCAGGATCAGGAAGAAATCCGACGTGACGTTACGAAGTGCATTATTGATGTTCCCCGCCTTCCACCCCGCGTTGTCCGCGCGGCGGATGTATCCCACGCCCAGGGATTTGGCCAAATCGCGCACGTCGTCGCTCCTGCCGTCGTCCAACACATACGTCTCATGCGGAAAGCGGATGTCCCGCGCCGCACGCGTCGTCTGCGCAATGATCTGGATGGGTTCACCGGCGACGGGAACCAAAACCGCCACGCGGCCCGCTACCTGGGGATTCTTTTTGATCACCTCACGTGCGTAGATCACGGCGTACGGCGTGTCCTGAGACTTCCCCATGATCACCGTGAGCCACGTGCACGCGATCTGCAAAGTACCGAGCAGTTCCGCAATCACCAGTACCGCGTACGCAACGGGATGACCGATGTTCGCGGGGTTCAAGAGCATCACCAAATACCACGACAGCGCCACCACCGCACACGTGAGCAGGATGGACGTGGTGGCCTGGCGTTGCGGGGGCATGGGCATAGGGCGCGACCGGGATCTGCGAGCGAGACACGGGCGCGTTAGTGATAAAGACGGAGAAACCGCCTTTTCCTTACAGGATGCGCGCCACACCGTAAGGTTATTAAAATACTATAACTTTTATTTTTGTCAATGGCCAAACGAAGCGCTTAGGGCAGCGCCTTTTGGAGATTCGTGTCATCGGTCATCATGATGCGCGGAACTTTGAAGAAATCGTCCTTTTCCGTAGCCGTACGCGGATCCATGAGGGTCCCCGTCACGTAACCGGCCAGGGCCGCTCGCTCGCGCACGGTTTTGTTGTGCGCGGTGCCCGGATACGCCACGTGGAGGATTTTTTTATTGAGGAGCGCCTCCAGCGTCGCCTTGCTGTCTTTCAGCTCCTGGTCCATCTGCGCGGTGGAAAGCCCTGTGAGTGCGCGGTGCGTGACCGTGTGGGACTCAATGTCCTGCCCCCTCTTGTGGAGGTCAAGGGCAAGCGCGGAATTGATCACCCCGGATTTCATGCCCAGCTTGTCCGTGATGAGGTAAAAGACCGCGATGAATCCGTGCTTTTCCAATACAGGAAGCGCGACGTCGTACTGCGTGATGTTGTTGTCGTCAAAAGTGATCACCAGCGGCTTCTCCGGGCCCGCGATTTCCCCCTTCATGATGGAGACATAGGTGTTGAGGTCGATGGTCGTGTACCCGTGGTCCGCAATCCACTGCATCTGCGCTTCAAAGACCGACGGCGTCACGGACATCTTCCAGCTCCACGTGCTCTTGGGGTACGGTTTTGCCGCGCGCACGTGGTGATAGACCAGCACGGGGATGAGCTTGTTGACGGGGGGAACGGCGGGCTTGGAAACGACGGATGATTTTGCGATTGCGGAAGATGCGGCCAAAGACGCCGCTTTCTTCACCAGAACCGACGACTGAGCGGATCTGGATGCCGTAGCGGCGACAGCGGCGGCCGACTGCGGCGATTCACCAAACGACACACCCGCGGCGATGCCGAGGGAGACAAGGGCAACCGCGGAGGCGGCAAGGATTCCATGGCGAGACATGGACGTGATGATACACGACCCATGCCCCGCGTGGCTGCATACTTTGATCTACGCCTGGATTCTCTTGAAGAGCTGGCTGCCCAGGATGAGAAAGGCGAACGCAATCACAAACAGCACGAGCAGATCGAGGCTGAGCGAGAAGTGGCTAGCGGAGACCAACGTCCCGCGCATGGCGTCCACGCCGTACGTGAGCGGGTCAATGCGCGTCACGATGGCCAGAGCGGCCGGCAGGTTATCCAGCGGAAAGAGCGAGCCGCTCAGGAAGAAGATGGGCATGACCAGAAAGTTGATGATCAACTGGAAACCCTGCATGTCCTCCAGCATGCAGGCCAGCGAAGTGCCGATGCCGGTGAAGAGGATGGCGATGAGGAACATGACGATCAGAGCCAGCGGAAGCATGGCCAGGTTTTCCGGACGGAATCCCACAATGAGCGAGATGCAGAAGACGATAAGCCCCTGCAGACACGCCACCGTCGCGCCGCCCAGGGTTCTGCCCAGCATGATCTGGAAACGCGGTACGGGCGCCACCAGCGTTTCCTTGAGGAACCCGAACTGGCGGTCCCAGATGATTTCGATACCCGAGAACACACCGGTAAACAGGATGCTCATGCAGATGATTCCCGGAGCCAAAAACTGGATGTAGTTGCCTCCCCCCGCCTGCTGGTAAATGGGGCCCAGTCCAAAACCGAGCGCCACTAGGAAGAGGATAGGCTGGCCTAGGGAACCGACGATCCTGGCACGGGACCGGAGGTACCGCTTTATTTGACGAAGCCAGAGGATGTAGATGGTGAGCATAGAGAGGAAGTTGAAAGTGGAAAGTTCACCTGTATCAGCGCTTGCCGCCGGCCCACATGCGGCGGGCCATGCGCATGTGATCCGCAGTGGTGGCCTGCTCTTCACGGATGGTGTCACCCGTGAGCTTGAGGAACGCGTCCTCCAGCGTTTGCGTGGAAGTCTTCTGTTTCAACTCATCAGAAGAACCAATGGCAATGATGTTGCCGTGGTCGATGACCGCGATGGTGTCGGCAACCTTGTCCGCCTCCTCCATGTAGTGCGTGGTGAGGAACACGGTGATGCCCTCTTTTTTATTGAGGTCGGTGACGTAGTTCCAGAGATGATTACGTGTCTGCGGATCCAAACCGATGGTCGGTTCATCCAGGAAGAGAATTTTAGGATGATGCAAAAGTCCGCGCGCGATTTCCAGACGTCGTTTCATCCCGCCGGAAAACTGCTTCACCTGGTCGTCCTTGCGGTCCAGGAGACCCACCACTTCGATCAACTCCTTCATCCGGGTGCGGCGCAGTTCGCGCGGTACATCGTACAAAATGCCGTGGAGTTCCAGGTTCTCCCACGCCGTGAGTTCGTCATCCAGGCTGGGATCCTGGAAAACGATGCCAAAGGACCGGCGCGCCGCGTCCTGGTCCCGGACGGGATCATGCCCGTTGATGAGGATGGTGCCGCTGGTGGGGCGCAGCAGCGTGGTGAGCATCTTGATGGTGGTGGTCTTGCCGGCGCCGTTGGGGCCAAGGAAAGCGAAAATCTGGCCGGGCTCAACATCGAACGTGATGCCTTTGACGGCTTGGAAATCTTTAAAGGTTTTCGTGAGGCCGTTGACGGAAATAATGGGTGCCATGTGCGCAATAAAGTATGAGAGTCCGCATCATGCACGCAAAAAAGTCCTTTCTCCAGTGCTCCCGCTTTTTTGCCAAAAAAAACGGCGCACCGGAATCACCACAGTGCGCCGTGAACCTCTGCCGCATCATTGCGCATATCCCCAGCTGTCCATCCACTGCTGCATTTTCCCAATCTCCGCACTCTGTCCGGAAATAATCGCCTTGGACATGTCCTTGATTTCCTGGTGCTTGGCGGACGTCTCCGCCTGGCGCGCCATGTCGATAGCACCCTGGTGGTGTGGGATCATCATCTGGATAAACGCCCTGTCAAAGTCGTCACCGGAAAGACCCTGGAGACTGTCGGACATGGCGTTCATGGTCATGGAGGACGCGTCATCGTCATCTTCATACCCGTCTTCCAAGGGCTTCATCATCATGTGCCCGTAAGACTCATCGCCGTCCCGCATCATCATGGCTCCGCGGCCACTGGGGTTTCTCATATGCGATGGGCCAAACATCCCACCCCAGGCCGCGCCCAGAGCGGAGACTGCTAGACCGCCCACGAGTAGCCCCAATCCCCATTTCTTGAGGCGCGCCGGATTGAGATGGCGGATAAGGTATGCCAGGAAAAGCACGCCTCCCACCAGCACGGAGAGAAGCGCCAGAATGCGGATGAGGTGAAAGAGAAGGAAATCTATATACATAACAGAATAAGGAAAGAGGGCCTCATGCTACGCCCAAAAACGGGGATATGCGAAAAAAGCTGACGATTACCTTAAAGAACATTAAGACTTTTTCATTAATCCGTTGTTAAACACCGGCGCGTACAGTGCGCTCATCGCGATGTTTATTTCTTTTCCAACCATCTCTATGAAGCACAAATTTTTACTGGGAGCGGTCGCCGGCATGACGACGCTGGCGATCGCAGTGCCTTTGGCAGCCCAATTGACCAGCGCACAATCCGCTACTTCATCCTCAAGTACAACCGCAGGAGGACGCCCGCCAGCGTTTTCCGCAGCATCCATCCAATCGATGATCGACCGTGATGGCAAGTTCTTGGCAAACGCGGATTCGATGCTCTCCATCCTCAAGAGCGCAACGCAGAAACACAAAGACGCGCTCACCGCGGCAGCGGCACTGACGGACAGCACCGCCCGGAAGGACGCCGTGAAAAAAGCGCAGGACGATTTCCGGGCCACCATCCAGGCCGCCATTGAAGCCAACCCCGATCTGAAAGGCGTGATGATGCCCTTTGGAGGAATGGGCATGGGGCACGACGGCATGATGAAGGGTGGGTTCGGCAAGGAGGGCATCGCGCAGAAACTGGGAATGACGCCGGACGAACTGAAGGCGGCGCTTGATTCCGGCAAAACGATCGAACAGATCGCCCAGGAGAAGGGCGTCACGCTCCCGGTCCGTCCTGCGGGCGGCCGCGGCATGATGCGCGGACACATGGGCATGGGCTTTGGAGCCGGCGCTCCGGAAAATGACGGAAGCGCTGCCAGCCAGCAATAACACTCACCACCGACACGAAACCATTGGCGAAGAGGGCCGCCGGGAGACGGCCCTTTTCCAATGGCATAGACTGTGACCATGACAGCCGATAGCGTCAAAAAAAACCTGCGCCGTGCGGCAGACAAAGAGAAGGCGGCATTCTTCCCCCGTTTTTTCAAAACCGGCAAGGGGCAGTACGGCGAAGGCGACGTGTTCATGGGCGTGACGGTGCCCAAGATGCGGATGATCGCCAGGGGCCACCGCGATCTTCCGCTGGAGCAAGTGGCGGTACTGCTTGCGGATCCCGTCCATGAATGCCGTCTCACGGCACTCCTCATCCTGGGCGAGCAGTACGACCGCGGAACACCCCATCAGCAGAAACGCGTGACGACGTTCTATCTCTCGCATCTCTCCGGCGTCAACAACTGGGATCTGGTGGACAGTTCCGCATACCGCATTCTGGGAACGTCATTGGTGGGGAAGAATTGGAAACTCCTGAAGCGCATGGCACGGAGCAAGAACCTGTGGGAACAGCGTATCGCGATGGTGGCCACGCTCGCCTTCATACGCGCAGGCGACATGGCTCCCACGATCGCGATAGCAGAAATGTTTTTGGATCACGCACACGACCTGATGCATAAAGCGACGGGCTGGATGCTCCGGGAGATGGGGAAAAAGGACCAGAGGGCGTTGATCCGCTTCTTGGACCGGCATGCCGCCGTCATGCCGCGCACCGCGCTACGGTATGCACTGGAACGCCTTGGGGAAACGGAAAGAACGCGCTACATGCAGCGGAAGAAAAACGCATCCAAAAGCCCAAAGAGTCATTAATAGCTCCTTATGGGGCTTGGGCATACACTGCCGCCATGAACATCCACCCCCTCTTCGTCCACTTCCCCATTGCACTCCTCACGGTCTATGCGGCGCTGGAAATTGTCCGCTTGCCCGTGCTCACGCGGCAATTGTGGTACCAACCAGTCAAAGCCGTGCTGCTCTTTGCCGGATTTTTGGGCGGAATGGTCTCACTCCAGACGGGAGAAATAGCTGAAGAAGCATTTCACGGGACATCCACCATGCACGTGGTGGAAATGCACTCTCTCTTTGCCAATATCACGATGTGGATATACGGAATCCTGAGCGCCTCATATCTGCTCCGTTGGATCAGCGATGCAAAGCCCGGATTCCTGGCCCCGCTGATGAAGCTGGAACGCATGCTCTTCTCCGTGCCCGCCCTAGTATTGGGCGCGATAGCGGGTTTATGCGCACTGACCGTCACCGGCGCGCTGGGCGGTGCATTGGTCTACGGTCCGAACGCGGATCCCATCGTGTCCGTGATCTATCATCTTTTCTTCGCACAATGAACCCGAGGGTTTTTACGTACCAATCCATGGGCACACAGTGGCGCATGACGTTTTGGGATGACATGGATGATGCGCTGTTTACGCGTCTCCAGGAAAAAATCATCCAGGACTCGCGGGAATTTGACCGAGCGTATTCACGCTTCAAAAAGGATTCCCTCATTTGGACACTGACCCAAGCGCGCGGCGTCACGGAGGTGCCCGTGGACATGGTCAAAATGCTGCGGCTCTACGAAAAACTGCACCGCCTCTCCGGCGGCAAGTGCAATCCGCTGGTGGGTTTTGCCCTGAGTGACCTGGGGTACGACGCGGAATATTCGCTCAAGACCAAGGACGTGATCCGGCCCGTACCCCCACTGACGGAAGCGCTGACTATTGTGGACGATACGCACATCGATCTCCGTGAATCGGTCCTGATAGACCTGGGGGCCCTGGGAAAGGGATTTTTTGTGGATAAGATCGCGGCTTTTCTGCATTCTGAAGGGCTAAAACGGTATCTGGTGGATGGCAGCGGCGACATGCTCTACCGCGGGAACGGCGAAAAAATCCGCGTGGGCCTGGAGCACCCGGGCGACGCCACCAAAGTGGTGGGTGTGGTGGAGATGACGGGCGGGGCCATGTGCGGATCCGCCAGTAACCGCAGGCGGTGGGGCAAGTACCACCACACCATAGACCCCACCACGCTTACCTCTCCCAGCGAGATCATCGCCACGTGGGTAGTCTCCGGATCAGCCGCACTCAGCGATGGCCTGGCAACGTGCCTCTTCTTAACGCCACCGGAGCTGTACACCAAAACCTTCGACTTTGAATACTGCATCCTGCACAAGGACTACAAAATAAAACGCTCCGCGGGGTTTGCCGCGGAGCTGTTTTGATTGCGAACAACGAATCGAGACTTACGCCTTGGCCTCTGCCTTGATCTTGGCGACGGCATCCATGAAGCCCATGGGCGTCAGGGAGGAACCGTTGACGACGGTCAGAGAGAGGGAGTCGATGGACTTGCCGACGACCTCCTCTTTGAAACCCTTGGCGAAACTACCCTGATACGCAAC
>CAYMAT010000018.1:5307-24830 GCA_964388495.1 uncultured Candidatus Peribacteria bacterium | reverse complement strand
GTAATCCGCCACCAGCTTCTCCACCTCCACGCCCTCATCGCCCCACGCGCGCTCCAGGTCCAGAAGGTGCAGCAGAACGCCGCAGCGCTCGATGTGCCGGAGGAATTCGTGACCCAGGCCTTTGCCTTCCGAGGCACCTTCAATGAGCCCCGGCACGTCACAGACCACGTACGAACGGTCGTGGGCTTTGACGACACCCAGATTGGGCACCAGCGTGGTGAAGGGGTAGGCGGCAATCTTGGGGCGCGCGGCGCTGATCACGCTGATGAGCGTGGACTTTCCCACGCTGGGGTAGCCGATGATGCCAATGTCGGCCACCAGCTTGAGCTCCAGGTTCACCATGCGCTTTGCCCCCGGCTCGCCCAGCTCCGCAAAGTCCGGCGCCTGGCGCGTGCTGCTTTTGAAATGCGCGTTGCCGTATCCGCCGCGTCCGCCGTTGGCGATGATCATGGTGTCGCCGGTCTGCATCAGCTCGCCTAGGGGCTCGCGCGTGCCATCCTCCAGAATTTCCGTGACCACGGTGCCGGGGGGAACCTTGAGCGTCAGATCCGTTCCGTCGTGCCCGCCGCAGTTCTGTCCCAGGCCGTGCTCCCCGCGTCCGGCTTCGAATTTCTTGCGCGAAGCGTAGTCGCTGAGCGTGTCCGTGTTCTCGTCGGCCACGATGTACACATCCCCGCCGCGCCCGCCGTCACCTCCGTTGGGACCACCCATCGGAATGTACTTCTCACGCCGGAAGCTGACGCAGCCGCGGCCGCCGTCGCCCCCCTTTACGGTAATGGTGGCTTCGTCCAGGAACATAAAGCAATAAGCTGTTAGTTATGAGCGATTAGTTCTTAGCTATCAGTGAATGATGAAACGAATAAAGCATTTTCTGAAGCTCACGGATTCTAGCGCAACATTCATCAAATTGCGCGGGAAGAAGGTATTTTCTTCTGTTCGCAATAATCAATTGCGTATGCAGTTCTGCAAGCGATCCTTTGGCGATGATAAGAAAATGCGCAAAATCTTTTTCGGATTCCCTTTGACTGCCTTCCGCAATGTTCGACGGAACGGAAACTGACGCCCGGCGACTCTGGGACTGAAGACCAAAAAGCTCTTCCTTGGGGAATTTTCGCGTCACTTCATACACAAATTCCGTCAATTCTATGGCCTTTTGCCATATTTTCAGCCGTTCGTAGGATTGCCGAACCATAAGTAAAGTATTCTATACTATTTTCTCTCTGCATACTGCATGGTCATGGCTAATCGCTCATGGCTCATTGCTGATCGCTTGACCCCGCCATTTTGTCACTCTATACTACCGAGTGCTAATTTACTCCTAATCTTTATGAGCAAGATTATCGGTATTGACCTGGGCACCACCAACTCCTGCGTCGCGGTCATTGAAGGCGGCGAACCCGTCGTCATCCCCAACGCGGAGGGCAACCGCACCACCCCCAGCGTGGTGGGATTCAAGGATAAGGACGTTCTGGTGGGCGTTGCCGCCAAGCGCCAGGCCATCACCAACCCCACCAAGACCATTTTCTCGGCAAAACGCTTCATGGGCCGCCGTTTCAGCGAGGTCAAACAGGAAGCGATACAGATGCCGTACCTGGTGGCGGAAGGGAAGGAGGGCCGTGCCGTGATCGTGACCGATAAAGAAATGCTCCCGCAGGAGGTCTCCGCAAAAGTTCTGCAGAAGCTGAAGAAAGACGCAGAGACGTTTTTGGGCGGCCCCGTCACCAAGGCGGTCATCACCGTGCCCGCGTACTTCGACGACTCGCAGCGCCAGGCCACCAAGGAGGCCGGCCAGATCGCGGGCCTCGAGGTTGTCCGTATTTTGAATGAACCCACCGCTGCCGCTCTGGCCTACGGTCTGGACAAAGGACAGAGCCAGAAGGTGATCGTCTACGACCTGGGTGGCGGAACGTTTGACGTCTCGGTCCTGGAAATGGGCGACGGCGTCTTTGAGGTGGTCTCCACCAACGGCGACACGCACCTGGGCGGTGACGACTTTGACCAGGTGATCATCGAGTGGATCCTGGCCGAGTTCAAAAAGGAGCAGGGGATTGACCTGAGCAAGGACAAGATCGCTCTCCAGCGCCTCAAGGAGGCCGCGGAAAAAGCCAAAATCGAGCTGTCCTCGGCAAACCAGACGGAGATCAACCTGCCGTTCATCACGGCAGATGCCAGCGGCCCAAAGCACCTAACGCTCACGCTGAGCCGCGCCAAGCTGGAGGCTTTGGTGAGTCACTTGATCGAGAAGACCGTGAAGCCCTGCGAAGCCGCGCTCAAGGACGCGGGCATCAGCAAGAGCGAGATTAACGAGGTGGTGCTGGTGGGAGGCATGACGCGCATGCCGGCCGTGGTGGCCAAAGTAAAGGAACTCTTTGGTCGCGATCCGCACCAGGGCGTGAACCCGGATGAAGTGGTGGCCATCGGTGCCGCTATCCAGGCCGGTGTGATGGGAGGCGACATCCACAAGGACATCGTGCTCATTGACGTCACGCCGCTGAGCCTGGGTATTGAGACCCTGGGAGGAGTCGCCACCAAACTGATTGAGAGGAACAGTAAGATCCCCACCAGCAAGTCACAGGTCTTCAGCACCGCTGCGGACAACCAGACGTCCGTGGAGATCCACGTGGTGCAGGGTGAGCGCGAACTGGCCAAGGACAACAAGTCGCTGGGCCGCTTCATCCTGGACGGCATTTTGGCCGCCCCCCGCGGCATGCCGCAGATTGAGGTGACGTTCGACATCGATACCAGCGGTATCCTCTCCGTCAAAGCCAAGGACAAGGGCACAGGCAAGGAGCAGCACATCACCATCCAGGGTTCCACGGGTCTCAGCAAGGACGAGGTGGAGCGCATGCAGAAGGATGCGGAGATCAATGCCGAGGCGGACAAGAAGAAGCGTGAGGCCATTGACGCGCGCAACCAGGCCGATGCGCTGGTGTTCACCATTGAAAAGCAGATGCGCGAGCACGATGCCAAGCTGCCCGACGACGTGAAGAAGCGCGTCAACGAGAAGATCAACGCCACCAAGGACGTCCTCAAAAAGGACGACGCCACGGCCGAGGAGCTCAAGAAAGCAACGGAGGAACTGGGCACCGCAGCGCAGGAAATGGGCAAAACCATCTATGCCTCACAGCAGCAGGCAGGCCAGCAACCCCCGCAGGACGGCAAGACGGACGGCCCCGTGGACGCGGAGGTGGTGGACGATAATGATAAAAAATGATGTAATATTATCGTATGCCTAACTCCAATTCCTCTCCGATGATTGTTGGGAAAAAATATGCTGATAGAGAGGCAAATCGCATTAATCAGAAAACCGAACTTGTTGAGAAAATTCTCGTGCTCTATCGACAACATACAACGTGTCGGGAAATCTATAATATTCTAAAATCCGATTTAGAACTGTACGATGGTGCGAAGGAGAAAACCAATGGAGGAGTAATAGAAAGAATCGTAAGGATGCACATCCATGCATCAGAGCGCGAAATCATTCAAAAAGAGATTCATCGTAGAGCATTGCTGCTTTTTGATGACAAGCTACAGGGCGGCAAACGCAAAGGCTTGCAAGAGCGGGGGCTTGTCGACTGGCTGCCGGAGGAAACAGCGATATTAATGGAAATCCGCCAATTACCAGAAATGGCGAAAACGAAAACAGGACGGTGTGATAATGAAAGAGTCGCTGCAAAACTCAATGAAATTTACATGACTGATATTTTCTCGGGCACCAACTGTAGAGTGAAAGCCTCTAATGAAACTTTCCGGTCAAAAAGCCGAAAAGAAACCCAAAAAACTTCTAACGATACTTCTGCATCTGCACTCTCAGAATTTCCTGCGTCAGTTCATCCTGTGTTACAGGTGCATCCAAGGGGATTCCAGCTTTCTTGAAACGTGCCCTCACAAACATGTGATACATGTAGCGATGGTTTTTCAGCTCCACCATAAGATGATTCCACTTTTCCGGAGTGACGATTTCCTGGCCGTCTTTGGTGGTTTGCGGGATTGCGATCTTGCGCATGACTACGCATGGTACAGATAAAGGAACGGGGGCAAAATTTTAGGAATAAACCTCTTTATTTTCGGCTTACAGTAGCGACTCTTTCGCTATCCTCGCCACCACGCTTTTCCCGGAAAAGTGGCATCTTAGAGCCTTGTTTTCCGGGCGCACACTTGCTAGACACTGCGGAATGAATAACACCCTCTCCTCACAGCGCAACAATTGTCTCCCAGAGCATTCGCCTGGCGATAAGCCATTGCACGTAGCCATCACCCAGAACACCTTTCTCCCGCAGGAGAAGGCCAGGTTTGCAGAGTTACCGGACCCCCTCAAGATAGAACTGGCCAGCACTCTTCCGCCGGACGCCAGCATGTCGCTTCTGGTACAGGCGGGGCACCGCGCACACCAGCTGATCCAGCCTCCGTCTTTTGGCACAAAAATCAAGGAACTGCTCCATCCGGGATACCGCCAATTTGGGCAACAAATGAAAGAGGAGGCGAGGCTCCAGGCCAAGCTCTCCAAAGCCATCATCCTGACGCATGGGGAGCGCATGCAAACCCCGCATCACAATGCGGACTTCAAGAATAGACTGCCCACCGATCAATCCATTCAGATGCACCTCCTGGCCCAGGCTCTGCACCTCGACCCCGTACATTGGGAAGCGATCATTCGCGATCATGCCGACAAAATGAAACCTATCATCGGGCCAGGCAAATTCCCTTTCAGCGGCCTGCACGTGGTGTCCCACCGTGCAAGCGACCAATTGAAGGAGATCGCCGAGCATCCGGAAATCGGCTTGGACAGAGTGGGTGCCGAGATGCTCTCCGCAACGGCAAGCAAGTTGAGCCATCTGTGCCTACAATTAGACCGACTGGACATGATCGACCACAGCCAGGTCTTCCGGCATTTTCCGACAGGAAGGAATAGGCATCACTTCTACGGAGACTGGCACAATCTGCCGCAGTAACGCAGGGTGCGGAAAAGTTTAGAGCTTTGAGCCCACGTACTCCGCCAGTTCCACCAGGCGGTTACTGTACCCCCACTCGTTGTCGTACCAGGCGAAGACTTTGATCATTGTGTCGCCCATCACCTGCGTGAGTTCCGCGTCAAAGATGCAGCTGTGGGGATCCTGCACGATGTCCTGGAGAACGATGGGGCGCTCCTCATAACGGAGGATGTCCTTCATGGGCTTTGCCGCGGCCTTTTTGAATGCCGCCTTCACGTCATCCTTGGTCACTTTCTTTTTGGTGATGACCGTCAGGTCCGTAAGCGAACCCGTGGGCGTGGGGACGCGGATACTGACGCCGTGCATTTTGCCGTCCAGCTCGGGGATCACGAGCCCTATGGCCTTTGCGGCCCCGGTTGAAGTGGGGATCATGTTGATGGCGGCAGCGCGTGCGCGGCGCATGTCCTTGTGCGGCAGGTCCAGGAGCTGCTGGTCGTTGGTGTAGCTGTGGATGGTGGTCATCAAGCCTTTCTCGATACCAAAAGCATCATTCAACACCTTGGCCATGGGGGCCAGGCAGTTGGTGGTGCAACTGGCATTGCTAATCACATGCATGGTCTTCCCGTCATAGGTCTCCTCGTTGACCCCAATGCAGAACGTACCATCCACTTTGTCCTTTGCGGGAGCGGAAATGATGACTTTCTTGGCGCCGGCTTTCAGGTGCAATGCGGCCTTCTCGCGCTCCGTAAAACGTCCCGTGCAGTCCAAAACCACATCCACCTTCAGCTCCTTGTGCGGGAGGTTCTCCGGCTCCTTGATGGCCGTCACTCTGATTTTTTTTCCGTCCACCACAATGCCGTCGGCAGCGGCTTCCACTTTGCCCGGGAACGTCCTGTATGTTGAATCGAACTGGAAGAGGTGCGCCAGGGTGGGCACGTCCGTGAGGTCATTGATGAGGACGACGTTGATGTCCGGGTGCTTTTCCAAAACAATGCGCAGAGCCTGACGACCGATGCGACCGAATCCGTTGATGGCGAGGTTCATGAAGGACAGTGGGGAGTATGGCTTACATCTTTGCGTACGTTTCCTGCATGAGCAAGGTGTCCTTTTCCAGGAGCGGAGACTCGCACACCACGGTGCCGCCGATCTTGCGTTTCTTGAGGACGGAAAGGAATCCCATCCAGTCCGCATCGCTTTCCTTGAGCGGCAGATGGTGCTTTTCCCCATGCGCGGCGTAGGCGATGCCGGAGAAGTGCATGTGCACGTGCCCCAGGGACTTTTTGCCCAGGTATTTCTCGTACATATCGAACATCTCGTTCCATTCCTTGGGCGTATTGATTTTGCCGTTGGTCCGCGCGTGCATGTGAGCGGGGTCCACTGTTGGGTAGAGATCGAATTCCTTGCTGATACGGAGCACTTCCTCCAGCGTGCCGAATTGCGACGTCTTGCCCATCGTCTCCAGTGCCAGGTTCACATCCGGGAAGAGCTTCTTCTTTTTACTCATGATCTGGTCCACGGCCTTCTCCACGTTCTTGAATGCCTTCTCCGGCTCCATGCCCAAATAGAAAGCCGGATGGACACACACGCTGCGGACACCGGCCAGCTGGGACATGCTGAGCGCGGCAAGAACTCGTTCAATGCTCGCCTTGAGCTTGGCAGGCTCCGGACTGTTGAGGTTCACGTAGTACGGCGCGTGCACCGTGAGCGTGATGTCATTCTCCTCCGCGGTCTTTTTGATCAGCGCCATGCGCTCCGGGTGTTTGGGCACACTCTGCACCCATTCGATCTCCATCGCCCCAATGCCCAGTTTCCGCGCATGCTTAAGCCCTTCCACGGTCCCGCCGGGAGCGGGGGTAGAAAGAGGAGTACCGGCGACTGCAAAGCGGAGCATGGAAAGTAGTGTAGCGGATCCCAGCTTTGATAGACTGGAAACCGTGCCGTTTCCTCAGCAGATCATCGCGCAGACGCTGGATACGGATTTGGGCAAGCGCGCCTACGCGGTGGTGGAGACATTGACCGATGCCGGGCACGACACCTGGTGGGTGGGCGGCTGCGTGCGCGATATGCTGGAAGGAAAGATTCCGCACGATATCGATATCGCCACCAGCGCAAAGCCGGAACAGATCCTGAAACTCTTTGCGCGTGCAAAGGGGGAAGGGGAGCAGTTTGGCAGCACGCGCGTGCTACAGGGGGACAGCGAGTTTGAAGTGACCACGTTCCGCGAGGACGATGAGGCCAGCGACGGCAGGCACCCGGAATCCGTCGTCTTTGGCACGCGGGAGCAGGACGGCAGGCGCCGCGACTTCACCGTCAACGCCTTATACTTCCAGCCCATCTCGCGGGAGCTCTATGACCCCTTTGGCGGCGAAAGCGACCTAAAGGAACGGCTCATCCGGTTTATCGGGGAGCCGGCACTGCGCATCAGACATGATGCGCTCCGCATCCTCCGTGCCGTGCGCTTCCGTGCACTCATTGACGGCCAGTATCACCCGGAAACCTATACCGCCCTCCGTGAGCAGATCGCGGTGATTGATGTGCTTTCCGGCGAACGCATCTTGAGCGAACTGAGCAAGATGCTCCTGGGTCCCCACCCCGAGCGCGCGTTTGAGGACCTGTGGGAGATTGGCGCCCTCAAGCAGCTGATCCCGGAACTGGACGCCTGCAAGGGCATCCCGCAGCCCAAAGATTACCACCATGAAGGCGACGTGTGGGACCACACGCTGCAGTGCCTGCGCAATTTCCAGCCCGAGCACGGCATAGACGTGCGCATCGCCACGCTCTTCCATGATTCCGGCAAAGTGGAGACCTTCAGCCTCACCCGTTCGACAGGCTCAGGGCAGGCTACGAGGATCCGGTTTGACCACCATGCGAGCATTTCCGGCGATATCGTCAGCGCCGTTCTCAAACGGTTGCAGGTAAGCAAGAAACGCATCCAGAAGATCGACTGGCTTGTGCGGCACCACATGTCCATGACCTTTTTGGACATGACCGAGGACCGCAAGTCCCACTGGTACCACCACCCCTGGTTCACGGAGCTGTTGCAGCTGTTCTGGCTGGATATTGCAGGCACCACACCCGCCAACTACACCCTCTACGAGCAGATCATCGCCGATTACCATCGGTACCTAGACCAGAACCCCACTCCCAAAAAGCCGCTCCTCAAGGGCGACGAGGTCATGGAGATCCTGGGGCTCAAGACCGGCGCGGAGGTGGGGGAGGTCCTCAAAGAGCTGGAAACCCTTCAACGGCAAAAGAAGATTACGACCAAGAAAGAGGCGAGGGAACATTTGCTGCGAGAAATAAAAATCGAACAGTGAAAGTGGAAAACTGACAGTGGACAGTTATGTTCTCAACTTTCAGTTATCAGTTTTCAGTTTAAAAGTGCATCCCACCCGATTGCACAATGCCCACTGCAAGAAGAATGGGGAGTACCAGTGCAAAGACCAGCGCCTTACTTTTGAACATAGGTGCGGGGGGTGAAAGAGCCTCCATCATCATCTTTTTTGAGGCCCCCGCAAGTCACCGCAAATTACTTTGGATCAATGTCAATGACCCGACGTCAGCATCTCCAAATTTCTTTTGGCTTCTTGGTTGGAAGGGTCCCATTGTAACGACTCTTGTAAACTTTCTATGACATCTTGGGTTCTCCCTTGCGCGCTGTAGAGTTCTGCAAGGTGGTAATACGTCTTGGGATTTTGGGACCCGTGGTCACGGGCGTTTTCAAAGGCGGGCAATGCCAAGTCATCTTGATCCGCACTCCGCAGCTCTTCGCCATAGGCAAACCAGAATTCCGGCGTCCGCGGAGAGACTTCCGTCAGTTTTTTGGCCAGGGCAAGGGCAGAATCGGACTTCCCCAGATCGTGGAATTTCCCGATGAGCCAGGTGAACCGGTACACGTCCTGGCCGCTGTTGATCTCGCGGCGGGAGAGCACCTCCATCACTTTTTCGTACAGCGCCGTCTGGCCTGCCACGTCTCCCTGCTTCCCCAGAATCGCCGCCAGATCAAAGTAGGCGATGGTGGAGGTGGGATCCATCTGGATGGCGCGCTCAAACGCGGCCTTAGCCTTGTCCATCTGGCCGGCATCGTTCCATTCCATGCCCAAGTTGGTCTGGGCCATGACGGACTCCGGATACAGGTCTACGGCATGCTGGTACAGCGCCTCGCTGCTGCGCCAGTGCTCCGCCTGCAGCCACGTGACGGGCACAAGGGCGAGGGCCAACGCAATGACCGCGGCGCGCGTCAGCCACTCCGCATGCAGACGCTGTGCCACTGCTTCGATAGCCCATACGACAAGCCAGAAGATGCCGATGACCGCCAGGTACGCATAGCGGTCCGAGGCGAAGTAGAGGTACCCGTTCTTCCAGTACGTGGTAAAACTGGGCGCCAGGAACAGGAAAAAGAGGAAGAGCGAGAGCGCCAGGGCAGGGGAGGGGCGGCGGTAGAGGAGTACCAGTCCCGCACTACCCAAAAGCACCACAAAACCCGTAGTGAGCGCAAACGCGGCCAACAGGTTTGCGGGCGGGGTGAAGGGGTAAATGACCGTGAGCCCCACCGGGACAAACACCTTGGTGAGGTAAAAGACGACGCTCTTACTGGGGAGCAGAAGGTTCACGATGGTCCCCGAGGATCCCAGCTCCGTGGATTTTCCCAGAACCGCAATCAGGACGAAGACCACGATGAGCCCCAGGAAGGGGAGTTTTTCCGTCACCACACGACGATCCATAGGTCGCCGCTGCACCCAGTCGATGGCCAGCATCAGGAAGGGCAGGAGGGCGATGGAGACTTTGCTGAAGAGCGCACAGGTAAAGAGCAGCAGCGACCACCGCAGCGCCTGCGTGCGGCCCTCGCGGTAACGGAGGTACTGATACAGGGACCCCAGCGCAAAAATGGCGCTGAGGAGATCCTTCCGCCCCGCCGCCCACACCACGGCCTCCGTCTGCAGGGGATGGACCGCAAAGAGCATGGCCACGCCCAGTGCCACCCATTCCCCGGCCTCCAGTTTGCGCAAAATGGCGTAGACCAGAATGGCGTTCCCCGCATGCAGGAGGATATTGACCAGGTTGAACATGAGCGGGTTCATGCCAAAGAGCGCCGCGTTGATCTGCCAGCTGAGGAAGGTGAAGGGGATGTAGAGCTGCGGGTCAAAGTGCGTGAACACGTACCACACGTTGAAGTTCTTCACCGCCTCGTTCTGGTAGATGAGGTAGTTGTCATCCAGCGTCATGAACGGGTGATCCACAAAGGGGAGAAAGGCGGCAGCTACCGCAAAGCTCAAAATGACCATCGCCGTACGGTTTTTTCTCAGGAAATTGATCATGCTGAATTATTTTAACAGTAATGCATCCAGCTTTTTGCGAATTTCAGATAAGAAACGCTTTGCCGGAAAATGAAGCGTTCTGTTCTCCAAGCTGAAATCAAACTCATAGCATACAAAAATCGCGAGTGATGTAATACGAGCTCGCGAACCTTCGCGAAAAAAATGTAACAAATCTTTGGCGTTTTGCTCCTTTAGCTTCCTGATTTTTTTCTCCTGCCTTATTGTTATATCAAAAAATCCCACATGTTTTTGGTTTTCATCTCCAACAAGAAGAGCATTGTCGAATTCTCCCACTCTCTTCATGTTATTTTTAGAAATGAATTTTGAGAAAAGGATATCCGTTTCCGTGATGGAACCTTTAATATTGGGCCGGAGAAGAGATTTAACGTAGTCGTTACTTTCACGACGCTCTGCATCGTTCAAAACTGGTGCGGCAACGTAAGCAAATGTTTTCAATTCCATAAACTTCTTTTGCCAGTGATGAGTCAACACATCCAGTATCGCCTCTCCAGCAGCTCCCCCCGCATCCATTTTTTTTCTTCGCTTGCCGTATCTCTTAATGTCATTTTCTTTAAAAAGAGAAGGCAATGACTGTGCGTCTATTTCTCTGCTCCGATCTGCAACTGATTCTAAAAAACTTTTTTGAAACTGATATGCCGATTCTTCTAAAAAAGAAGAAAAGTTCATATTAGCATTATAATGCTAATTGTGTTTTGTCAATTACCCACAAAAGCCATACAGAAGTGCTCACCGCATCAGAATATCTCGCCAGCTCTTCACCACCACTACCTGCTTTTCCCCTGGGTCGCTGAGCCTCTCCAGAATCGCCTCCTGGTCCTTCATGCGCGATTTGCGCACTGCCACCGCATCCGCAGGAACGACAATTGTTTTGTCCGCCATCAGTTTTTTACAGTCCTCGATGGTCTTAATCACGCAGCTAGTAGTGGTGAGGCCTGTGACCCCAAAGAACTCGTGATCAGCCGCAAGCTCCCGCGGGTCTTTATCGCCTGTGAAGAGACTGTTGTGCGTTTTGAGGATGTGCTCCCTAAACCACTCCGGAGGAATAAGCGACCGCCGGCCTTTTCCGCCCACGCAGAGTTTCTCCAGTTTGGGAATATTGAATTCGTTATAACGATACAGCGACCGGCACAAAATCATCTGCGCCTGCTGCCGCCAGGCCTCCGTCATCTCCGTAAGCGTGCGGATCACCTCCCGGCACGGTTCCGTATCTTTCTCTCCATAACACTCTACAAAAGCACCGTGAGCAAAATCGTGGAGGGGATCCACAACTACGTGCGGAGTGCCACGGGGGAGGGTCAGGGAGTCTTTGAACATGAGGAAAAGGGATGGAGTATAGAAAAGGACGGAGGGATGGGGAAAGGCCAAGTAGCTTCCACCTTCGCTAAAGCTTCGGCGGACAGGCAGCTGGGCCGCCGAACGCCCTGCGTGAGGCGCTTTTGAAAAACAGATGCTCTAACCAATTGAGCGAAAATTGCTACAATCTTGGGTGTGGGCCAGTAGCTCAGTTGGGCCGACGAGTGCCTTGCACGAGTCGCAATCAATAAAACAGATGCTCTAACCAACTGAGCGAAAATTGCTACAATCTTGGGTGTGGGCCAGTAGCTCAGTTGGTTAGAGCACAGGACTTATAAACCTGGGGTCGGTGGTTCAAATCCCCCCTGGCCCACCAATAAAAATCCCCAATAAAATGTATTTATGGATATCTATTCCCCTTTTTAGGGAGTACGCTCAACTGTCTATCTATAGACATTTTATTTTTTCTCCATCGTTTGTATGACGACAGGTAAGGTCAAGACGAAGACCGACAAGGGCTTCGGTTTTATTTCGGTCGAAGGATCCGCGGATGTCTTCTTCCACAACAGCGCCTGCAACGGCCTATTCGACAACATTCAGGTTGGGCAGACGGTGCAGTTTGATCTGGAAAAAGGCGACAAAGGGCCCAAGGCCGTAAATGTCTCCGTTGTTCAGGGAGGCGCAGCATCGGATGAATCCATGGCTGCATAAAGAACGCCGGGTATTCACAGGCTCAGCGGATGGAGGTCCTCCATCCGCTTTTTGCGTTCTGTCGTCATTCTCTCGCACTTGCCACTCTCTTCGGTATGGACAAACGCCCCAAAAGGATAGTTAGTCTTTCTTCTGTAACACATACTTTAGCGCCAGGTCCAGCTCCTCTTTGCCCAATCCCACATCGCAGCAAATCTCCGGTAGCACACCGGCTTCACACAATTCTCTGATACTCAAAGTAAACCGGGAGCCTAATTCCTGCACAGTCTTGCCGCTCCCCACCGGGGATGCAGCGTTCTCCTGTGGCTCAGCGGAAGCATTGTCTGGGTGAATGGGGGGTTTCATAAAAGAGTGAAGTACATGGGGATTAAACCGTTAATCCATTTTCAGTCAATAAAACAAGACGTAACCAGGGATTTAGGTCTATCGTATACCACATTATCCACCCCCGACTTTCATGAAACCCACCCTCTCCCTCAGCCTCCTCTCCGCCGCGGCGCTTGCCGCCGTGGGCCTGGTCTCGCTTGCGCAGGCCGCCGTGGTCCCCACGGGATACACCGTGAATGACTGCGGACCCAACAGGACGTTGTGCAGGAAGGGCTTCTCACCGGTGTGCACCACGCGCGGCGTGTGGCTGTGCCGGAGGGATTTGGGACTCATTTCGTCTTCATCCTCGTCCAATACATGCGTGGCCATGTGCCCGGACGGCTACAAGTACCCCACGTGCGCCGCGGACGGCAGCCCCATCAACTACTTTGCGGACCCGTGCATGAACCACTACTCGTCCTCGTCCGTGGATGCATCCTGCGGACCCAACTACCTCATGTGCCGCGTGAACACGGTCGCCAAATGCGTGAGCGGACAATGGACCTGCCAGTCCACGCGTTTCAGCAGCTCTAGCAGTGTCAGCCGCTGCGGCATCAACACCATCCGCTGTATCAACGGCACGCGCCCCGCCTGCATGCCAAACGGCCAGTGGCAGTGCGTGGCCAATGAGGAAATCGAGAACCCGGCAGGCAGCTGCCTGGCCACGTGCCCGGACGGCTTCCAGTACTACACGTGCGCAGGGGACGGCCACCGTTTCCGCTTCCTCACAAACCCCTGCAACGGGCATTTCCCGGGGGAATCCAGCAGTTCTGTGAGCTCCAGCGCTTGCCGTGAGGACTCCCTCACGTGCAGCCGCGACAAATACAAGGTGTGCGTGGACGGTCTGTGGCAGTGCGTGGAAAAGAACCCCAGCACCTCACCCACGGGTCCCGTCATCATCAATTTCATTTCCCCGGCAAGCGGAGGACAGGGGAACATCGTTACCTTGGAAGGGAAAGGCTTTGCGGGAATCGGCAATTCTGTCTTCTTTGGCGACGTGCTCATCAGCAACGTGAAGTCCGCGGACGGCACCAAGCTGCAGTTCACCGTGCCGCAGCGCCCGGCACACCGCTGCAGTGACGTGGGCCGCAGCGAGTGCGCCACGCCCATCAGCTGGTTTGGCAACGCCGTGTTTGAAGTGAAAGTTATTGTGGGTGCCGATACCAGCAACATCATGACGTTCACCATGCGCTAAGAAAAAGCCGCATCCACCGTAAAGGTGTTGCGGCTGAACCGGTTCGCGACTGCGGGCGGACGGAGGTTTACTCGGCTACTTGAATTACTTCAGGAGCAAGTAAAACCATTCCGTTACTACCAATGATTGTTCCGTCCTCTTCAACAGATACAGGACCGAACTGCGCTATGGGAGCCTTGAGATTGCAGACCCAGGGCCAGTCCGACGTCTTTCGTCGGAGAGCCTTGCTCTGCAGGATCTTCAATTCATGGCCCAACATAGGGCCACGATCCCGTGTCACGCTCGTTCGAATAGGTACGTCCATGGAACACTCCTGAAAACAAAGGGGAAACGAATGGTGCCCGACAGGGCGTCACGGAGGATCGCAATCCGCCATGCGCCATGTCTTACCGCGGTGCTGACAACGAACAAAAGCCTCTCCGGATGAGGGGCTGATACTGCTTTTCTTCTTTTCTCGTTACAGCAGCAGCCCCGCATCGCGCTTGGCGATACGAATGACGGCGACGGCAATAACGAGGACTCTGTTCACGGCGAAAAGTGTAGGACAACTGAAAAAAGTGTCAACGTTTGTCTTACTCCGCGTCCTTCTTGTCCTCGTCCTTCTCCTTCTTGGCAGCGGGCTTGGCACCCTTTTCCTGCTCCGCCTGCACGGAAACCTGCAGGGGGATGAGCGTGCCGCCGGCCAGTTTGACCTGGACGGTGACGTTACCCAGCATCTTGATGTGATCGGCGATATCAATGGCGTCCGCCTTGAGATCCACACCGTGCTGGTTCTTAAGGGACGTGGCGATGTCCTGAGGCGTGACCGCAGCGTACAGCTTGCCGGTCTTGGCTACCTTGCGGGTGACGACCACCGTCTTGCCGCGCAGGGCGTCGGCAGCCTCCTGGAGGATCTTCTTTTCCGTGTCGCGTTCCTCTGCACGGCGCTTGATCTGCTCGCCGTAGCGCTTGCGGACCGTAGGCGTGGCCACCAGGGCCTTGTGCTGCGGAAGCAGGCAGTTGAGGGCAAAGCCGTCCCCCACGACGATAATGTCGTTCTGTTTGCCGATGCCGTCGATGTCCTGGAGGAGGAGCAGTTCCATTGTTGTATGGCAAGCGTAAAGCCCGCAGATTCTACGCGGATAGAGGAATGGCGTCAACGCTCGTTTCCATTGCCACTTGACGCACTGAGGGCGCTGCCGGAAGCCGTAACAGCGGGATTGACAGCTTCACTGGAAGATTCTTGGGTGATTCCGGTGAAAACTTTGGGCAGCCAGCCGAAAAAGGACCACCAGGAAATACCTGGACGGAATATCCTTTCTTGTTTGATATACCATTTGTTCATACTCAAGAACCTATCGCTGTGAAGGGAAATAGACCCCAGCTCAATACCCAAAATCTCGCGCTCGTGGGCAAAAATATACGTGGGGGAATACAGGAAGATGGCCGGGACATCATTGGAGAGAACGCCGCGGAGCTGCTTGAGCGATTTCTGCCGTTCATTCTCGTCCCCCGTGCGGCGTATGGTCTCCAGAAGGTTGTCGGCTTCAAAGGAGGAATACTGCGAGAGGTTATAGGCGTCGCTGCGCAGGTCCTTGTCGTCCCCCGTAATCTTCTGCACCCCGCTGCTGTGCCAGTACGGATAACTGTCCAGGTTATCCAGGAGCGACTGGCCAAAAAGCAGAATGTCATACTGGCGGTGCAGGAGCCTGTCCTGGAAGGCGTCCATGGAATCCGGCACGTCAATCTGCACGTCCACGCCCAGCTTGCGCCACTGGCGCTGCACTTCCTCCGCCACCAGGCGGTAGCTGTGCGGCTGGTTGCTGGTGAGGAGCGTCAGCTTGAGGGGTTCGCCCTTCTCGTTGACGCGGATGGGCGGAGGATCCGTGGGGACACGGAGGCGCAAAAATCCTCCGTCCAGGGCCAGGCTGGCGATGGTGACGGGTGCAGTGCCGGGGGGCAGCGTACCGTCACGCGTCTGGAGGTAGAGGTGCACCAGACGGCGCTCCTCGCGCGCGCGGCGCTCCTGGGCGGTATCTTCGGCCCCAAAGATATAGAACGAATCGACGATCTTGCCCTTGGCCCCCGTGATCTTGATGAGGTTGCGGCCCGGGAGAATGGACCCCGTGCCCTCCCGGAACGGCAGGCGGACGATCCAGGATCCCGAGTCCGTGGGACTGGTGCCCGGCACGCGTCCGTTGACCTTGGGTTGCGGCGGCAGATCAAGAAGCGATCCCGTGAGCGTCAGCCCCCCGCCCTCCTCCAGAAGCACTACCGACGGCGGATGCACAAAACCCGCGTTGTTGGCATCCTCCTCCTCCAGGATTTTCTGCAGACGGTACCGCTCCGGGAGGTTCCATTTGGACGCGAGCAGGGCGCCCTGTGCGGCGTCCAGATCCAGTTTGTAGTGCCAGTCCGAGGTATCGATTTCCAGGAGCGGCGTGTCCACGATGTGCGATTCATGCAGCGTGTCCGCAATGGCCTGCTTGTCCGTGCCCTGCTGCAACCCCTGGCGCAGTTTCTGGTCCTGGAGTTTGGAATTATCCAGATTGAAGAACAGCGCCACGTACTGCGGCAGCGTGTACTGGGTTGCCGAGAAACGCTTGGGGATGAGGGGATCGCCGCGGTCGTTGCGCGGCACCAGGCGGACGCCGTCCACGTTGCGCATGTCGCTCAAAAGAGTCTCGTAATCCGGGAATATGCGGAAAACGATGCTGTCCAGCCGGTAGACCGGCCCCACGCTCCGCGCAAAACGCTCCAGCGTGACCTCCGTGGAGAGGTCCGTGTGGACGATGGATTTCACCTTGTACGGACCCGCGCCCACGGGCGCAAAGCCGAAGTCGAGGGTCTCACTCAGTTTTTCGACGGGAATACCCTCAAAGGATTTCTTGGGCAAGAGCCCCACGGTGAGGTTGCTGGGGAAGAAGCTGTACGGCTCCTCCAGCGTGAAACGCACGGTACGGTCATCGATCTTGTCGATCTTCACGCCGCGGAAGTTCTGCTGCAGCAGGATGTTGGGGAACGCCTGTTCCTGGATGGTCTTGAACGTGAACACCACGTCATCCGCGGTGACGGGGTGGGGGGATTGCTCGGTGCTGTCGTGCCATTCCAGATTGTCCTTCAGCTTGAGCGTGTACACCTTCTGGTCCCTGGACACGTCCATGGTGGCCAGATCCTCCTCAATGGCTTTGGTCTGCGGGTTGTACCGCAGGAGGCCGGAGAAGACGAGGGACACGATATCGCGGTTGACGTCATTCTGGACGATGAACCAGGGATTGAGCGGCAGCAGTTCACCCACAGACCCCTCAATGTACGATCCGCCGCTGGCCGGAACCAGCATGGTGTTCTGCAGGTAAAACCGCCGCACCAGCATGCCCAGGCTCAGCACGGCAAGCACGCTTAACACGGAGAGGGTCCATCTCTCCCACTTGGACATCGAGAGGAAGAGCTGCAGGAGTCGGCGCATGGGGAGTGTCCGTCAGGACGGGATATACCAGAGCAGGACGGCGATAGCGAAGAAAGCGACGGAGAGGATGATGGTGAACTTGTAGATAACCTTCTCCGCGCCACGGCGCTGGACCGTGATGGCGCCGCTGCCGCCAAAGGTGGAGGTCAGTCCGGACACGCGGTGCTGCACCAGAATGGCCAGACTCAGCAGGACCGCGATCACCGCCTCAATGATGAGAAGCACATGGGTCATAGAACCGATGCAGTGTACAGCAGGGGGAAGGCCTGAACAATGGCTTCCGGAGCCTTATTTACCACGTCCGGTTGTCCGTATTGACGGAAGACGACGATCCCGAAGCCGCAGGGAAGGGGAGGACCGAGCGGCCCCGGCGCACGGCCAGTTGCAGCATCATGTCCTGGCGGATGAAGCTGACCACGTCCGCAGCGCCTTCCGGAGCGGTGACTTCCACGGCGCTCTTCAGATCCTGCCCCAGGCACCAGTGACGTGTGCCCTTCCAGTCGGACGGAACCACCCACGTGTACCCCGTGAACTTGCTGGTACCGAAGTTGATGGGTTCAATGCGGGACTTTGCACCGTCCAGCTGGAACGTTCCGCCCCACGCCTTGAGCGCGGCCTGGCGGATGAACCCGTAGGCGCATGACTGACGGTCCATGGGGACCAGGCTCACCACAATGCGCTTGTCGTCACCGCGCGTGAGGGTCACGGAACCAGATGCCGTGTTGTTCGCCACGGTCCACTTGCCCGGCAGCCAGAATCCGCGGTCCTGATAGACCGCCTGCGTGGAGGCTTGGGCATTGAGTATTTGGGTGGAACCGGTGTTCTTCTTGCCCAGCGCCAAAGCGGACGCGGGGACCAGCGCCGCGCAAACCGCGAGCGCCGCAAAGGTGCGGGAAAGATGCATAATAACCAGACGCTACGCGTGGGGAAGGGGGGTTGTCGAGAATGTTTCTTTGACTTTTCCGCTTGCCCAAGCGGGGATACTTAAAAAATGTTAAAAAAAATATACATGACTCTTCATCTGTACCGCTACACACAATTTGGTATGCTCCCAGTCCCGGGCGCCTAGCTCAGTGGTTAGAGCATCGAGCTTACACCTCGAGGGTCAGGGGTTCGACTCCCTTGGCGCCCACCATTCGACTCGCTTCACTCGCTCATGGTCCTCTTCCACCTGAGGCGGACTCGGGCCACTATTCGTATGAGACGAATCGAATGATCCTGGGCGGGGTCGAAGGGCCCGTTTTCTGAAAAGCGCACGAAGGCTGTCCACCGAAGCCTTGGCAAAGGTGGAATTTTTACAAACTCGACGACTGACACCCAAACGGCGGTTTATTACCAAATTTTTCTATAAAAGACGGGTTAGAACGGCCTTGGGCAGCCCTCTCGATCACTTTTTGCTGAATTTCCTGTTCGGTAATAATAATTTGCCTATCCCCTATGAATCTACTTTCGGATATCTCGATTCTCGCGCCGCCCTCTTCCGCCATCTGCGCGTCCTCATCGCCATGCGCACCAAGTTCAATCATTCGACAATACAAGGCGATGTCATTTAAAAGCTCGTACACCTGAGAAGCAATGACTTTTCTCCCTTCTTCCGTTTGCTCCAAAATCAATCGCTGTGTGATATCGGATAATTGCTTTCGAGCCGCATCTACGCGGTCGAAATAGCCCTGTGTTTCTTTCCCTCGAAGGACAGAAGACGTAATAGCCATATGTCTAATGTAATAATTTTCATTACTTTGTCAAATAACCCTCACAGACATCTATGAAGGTTATTGATTACGTAGGTATGGTTCTCTCAGTTCTGGAGAGCGCTGAAGATCTCCTGCATGAGTTCCACGATGGTGGAGAAGTTGAGCTCAAAGGGGATGTCCAGCAGCTTGGCAATCCACGACACCGCAAAGAACGCGATGAACGTGACGAACAGACCGATGATCGCAAAGCGGATGGTGTGGACGGCCTTCTTGATCTTCTCCTCGTTGCCGGCGGAGAGGATGAACGTAATACCCCCGAAGATGATGAAGACGAGGCACAGGATGCTGGCAACGATGAGCGCCAGGGCAATGAACGTGGCGACGATGTCGACAACGCTGCCGGTTTCCAGAAGATCGCGGATCATACGGTGGGGGAGGAGGGGGAATCGGGTTCGAGGATCTTGATGTTGATGCGCTGTGCGGTGTTCCCGCCAATGACGCGCAGAAGCGTGCGGAGGGCTTTGACCGTCTGGCCGCCCTTGCCGATGA
>CAYMAT010000018.1:0-5297 GCA_964388495.1 uncultured Candidatus Peribacteria bacterium | reverse complement strand
GTCCGGGAATCGTGTTCTCAGTCGTCTCTGTCATGCCGCACAGGGTACGCCGCGCATGACGAAGGAACAAGGGGAGTACGACGGCGGCCGAAGAAAGAGGACACAACGAAAAATTCCTGCTGCTTCCGCTGAGCTCTTCCTCACTTTTGTCTTACGCGGCGGGCGTTGCCTCCGGAGCCGGGGCAGCGGGTGCGGCCTCTGCGGCGGGGGCCGGAGCCTTGGCTGCGGCAGCGGCTGCCTCCATGGCGGCCAGAGCCTCGGGATCCTTGGTCTTCTGCTTGGTGTAGCGGACGATGTACTTGTCCATGTTCTTCACGCCGGACTTCTTGAGCAGGCGGGCCACCGTATCGCTGGGGATGGCGCCTTTGCCGATCCAGTGCTCAATGCGCTCGGTCTCGAACTTGAGAACGGCGGGATCCTGTGCGGGCATGTAGTGACCCACGATCTCCTGGTACTTACCCTTCACGGGGCGGGCCTTTTCGGCCACCACGATGCGGTAGGTGGGGAGATTTTCACGGCCGGTGCGCTGGAGACGAATGACGAGCATTGGAGAGCCAGAGTGTAGGGATGGTCGAAAAGGAGCGCAAGAGGAGTTTTATGGCGTTCCGGACGCGGCAAAAAGGCTTATGCACGGTCTACCCGGACCTCTTTGACCGCTCCAGGGGAATCTTTCTGCAGAAATTCACGCAATCCGGGCAGCAGTTCCGTCACCTCCTGCACCGCAATGGAGTGCATGCAGTGGATGACAAGTGTTCCGTGGTTGAGCGAGGCAACGAAAATGGCGGGGGCCAATCCCGGTAATGCGGCCATGAGCCACTGTTGCGCCTTGTGGGTTACCAATGACGCGGTGGCATGCGTATGCAACCCGCGCTTGCGGAGCACTTTGGGGAGTATGGAGGAGAGATGGTCCACGAAAAGAAGTTAATAGAGAAAAGAGAAAAGAGAAAAGAGATTAAAGAGAAAAAAGCTTTTTCCCTGTCTTTTTCTCTTCACTTTCCACTCATATCCATAACTCTGCAGTCTCCTCCGCCACATCATCCCATGTCCGGGCGGGGACTGCCGGAGGGGTTTTGGGAGGATCCCTGAGCGCGGTGGCCAGACCGTCCGCCGTGGGCGCCACCAGGAGAGACCCCTCCGGGGCCACCTCCGGGATGGCTGTGACATTGCTGGCGATGACCGGACAGCCACACAGCGCGGCCTCCAGCACGGGGAGACAGAATCCTTCATAGAGCGACGGCGTCACAAAGCACCGCGCCGCGGCATAGAAGGAGGGGAGGAACGCATCCGGAACGCCGGAGACCACACGCACACCCGGCACAGGGGGGAGCGTCTCGCACTCCGCGCCGCCCGCAATCAAGACCAGCGCGGTGTCCGTGGTGCCCAGAGACTGGTATGCCTGTAGAAGCGCGGACACGTTTTTGTGCTCCTTGCAGTTGCCCACGTACAAAAAGTACGGCTGGGGGATGGCGTAGCGCTTGATGACGGATTCCACCGTCTCCGGGGACGGGCGGCGGAAATAGGTGGAAACGGCTTCGTGGATGATTTCGGTTTTTTCCAGTACCGATTGGCCGTACACCGAAGAAATCTCGCCGGCTGTGAAGCTGCTGACGGCGATGAGTGTGCGTGCGCGGCGCACGGTGCTGCGCATGAGCATCCTGTATGCCAGGCGACGGATGAGCGAGGCATTGTTGGGGTAGCGGTGCAGGATGAGATCGTGGATGGTGGCGATGAAGGGAACGGGGCAGAGGAGCGGGACGTTGAAGTGCGGGGAGAAAAAAAGGTCCAGCCGGGCGCGGGCAATTTGGAGAGGAAAAAAAATCTGCTCGGAAAAAGAGTAGTGAGTGGAGTGTGTAGTGAGTAGTGAGTAGTGAGTAGAGGAAGATGGAGGAAGCCACGATTGTTCCTCGGAGGTGACGAAAAGGACGTATTCCACATCGTCATGGCGGCGCAGCAAAGCGGCCACCAGTTCACGCGTATAGCGTCCCAGGCCCGATTGGGTGGCCGCAAACCGACAATCAATACCAATGCGCTGCACCATGGCATGATACCCCCATGCGCATAGCCGATGCACTCACCGGCCAGAATCTCCCCAAAGCGGACTGCGAAGTGCTCCTGGGATGGGTATTGGGCCAGTCCCGTGCCTATCTTCTGGCACACCCGGAAAAACTTCTGACAGATGAGGAGTTTGCCGTCTACTCCAACTGCCTCCGCAGACGCAGGCTGCATGAGCCCGTCTCGTACATCACGGGAACGCACGATTTCTACCAGCGGTGGTTCAAGGCGGACGCGCGCGCGCTCATCCCGCGCTCCTCCACGGAAGAATTGGTCCGCATCGCGCTCGGTTTTTTGCAAAAACCCGCCGACTCCGAAATGGAGGTGGACACCGACGTGGTGATCACCACCAAAGTGCTGGGCGACGTGCGTGACGTGCGCACCGTGGTGGACGTGGGCACAGGCAGTGGGTGCATTGGCATCACCATGGCCCTGGAGCGGCCGGACCTGCGCGTGATCGCCACCGATATTTCCGCAGACGCTATTTCGCTCGCTAAAGAGAATGCCGAACTCCTTAAGATCGCCGACCGGATGGAGTTCCGCACGGGCGGGGGGCTAACGCCCATCCAGGACCTGACGACGCCTTTTGTGATCGTGACCAACCCTCCGTACATCGTGGACGGGAGCGCACTGATGCACGACGTGATTGATTACGAACCCCACGTGGCGCTCTTTGGCGGAAAGGACGGCGGCGTTATCCCGCGGCAGATTTGGCAGGACGCGATGAATCACTCCTTCTGCCGGGGGATTGTGATGGAGTGCATGACAGGGCAGCTTTCCGCTACACTGGAGTCATGACCAACCTCCACCCCGTCACGGCCGTCATTGGCGCCCAGTGGGGGGATGAGGGGAAAGGGAAGTTGATCGATCTCCTCACGGAGAATTTTGACGTGGTGCTCCGCGCGTGCGGCGGGGCAAACGCCGGCCATACGATCGTGGTGAACGGGAAGAAGCACGTATTCCGGTTGCTCCCCAGCGGCTCACTCCACACGCACGTCCAGGTGTACCTGGGCTCCGGCATGGTGATTCACCTGCCCACGCTCCTGGAGGAAATCCAGATTCTGAAAGATGCGGGCATCGATATAGTCCCGCGCCTCCACATCAGCTCCCACGCACATGTCGTTTTTGAATACCACAAGGAGATCGACGGCGTGCTGGAAGACTGGCGGAGTAAGGGGAAGACGGGAGTGATTGGCACCACGCGCCGCGGCATTGGCCCCGCGTACGCCGAAAAAGCGCTGCGCACCGGCATGCGGATGGAAGTCCTCGGCTGGGACAAGAAAAGCATTACCGATGCACTCACCGCATCCTCGGAACGCATTGAACGCATGTTTGGGGTGACGGTGAATGTGCCGACGGAAACGGCATCGATAAAATCCGCTGCGGCACTCCTCAAAGACCGCATTGTGGAGAACGGCCCCGCGCTCCTGCATGAATGGTCGGCTGCGGGGAAGAAAATGCTCCTGGAAGGCGCACAGGCCACGCTCCTGGACATTGACCACGGTACCTACCCCTTTGTGACCAGCAGCCAAACGACTCTTGCGGGAGCACTGCAAGGATTGGGCCTGCCCCCCAAATGCATGGGCGAGGTGATAGGCGTGGCCAAGGCGTACTGCACACGGGTAGGCAGCGGAACGTTTTTGACGGAAGCCGATGAAGAGGCTCAGCAGCGCCTGCGCGACAGGGGAGGGGAATACGGGTCCGTCACCAAGCGCCCGCGCCGCTGCGGCTGGCTGTCCATACCGGACCTGCAGCAAAGCGCCATCGTGAACGGATTCGACTGCTGGAACATCACCAAGCTGGACGTGCTGGACACGGAGGAGGTGGTCCCTGTCTGCACGGGCGAGAAGAACGGGACGCCCCTGTACAAGAATTTCCCGGGCTGGAAGACCTCCACGGCGGGCATCACGGACTGGAAAAAACTCCCCAAGCCCGCGCAGGATCTGGTCCTGTTCATCGAGAAAGAAACCGGCATCCCCGTGAAGTACCTGGGAACGGGTCAGGGAAGGGAAGAGATGATCGTGCGGTAGTAAAATTCTTGACTGTCCGTGAAGAAAGAAAATACTGGACACATGATTGATAGGGCCCCTCACCGGGTCATCGGACTTCTCCGTCCGCAGAGCGGCAGCGTGTCCAAACTCATAGAAGACCATGAAGCCGAATATCTGCATGGAAAAGAGAGCATGAATGTCTTAAAGATTCGTAAAACATCAGACGCAATTCGGGAAATGATCGAAGAACTCGCTGAATGTCTGGAACTGCAACCCTACGTTATTGATTGTGAAATCACAGGAGAACATGCAACCGACATCATGAGTAGAAAACGGAAGAAACGAATTCTGGGAGCCGATGTTCTTGCCCTTGTTGATCCTGAACCGCGCACGTTGGCATGGGGACTCAATTCTGCGCAGCACTTTCCATTACAGACTCTTGTGGTTGCGTCCACGGACGAAGAACGCTCGGAACATGTGGAAAGATTACTTGGGAATATGCAACCGATTCCCAGTTTTAAACATACGATGGGGCGATACAGGAAAGCTGTTTCAAAATTTTTCGCGCTTTCCGCTCAGCATTCACCAGGCAACTTTTCGCATGATGATATTCGGATGCTTCGTCAGGCTCTTCTTTTTCCCAAGAACAATGACCCGCAACTTTTTGATCCCAAACCCTTGGGGATACATATAGAACAAAATATGCCACGAAAGTATCTTGTGGAAGATGCTACGGATGCTGATGTGAAACTACGCAATGAGTTTACTCAAGACCAACTTTAATCCTGCGGGCTCTCGCCCCACTTGAGTTTCTCGCGGAGCGTCTCATAGAACGTCTCGCGCTTGCGGCGGAGGAATTTGACAGTCTTCTCGCTCACCGCGGCGCTGATCACGTCCCCGCCCTTGAGGCGGATGTACGTCTGACCGTCCAGCGTGAGACTCACCTCCGTATCGCCGAATTTCGTCACCTTGCTTCTGACCGTGACATCCACGGTGTGCGTGCCCGGGATCACGATGGGCTTTTGGCTGAAACTGTGCGCGTTGATGGGTGTGAGGATGGCGGCACTGAGGTGCGGATGGACAATGGGACCGCCGGCGGCAAGCGTGTAGGCGGTGGAACCCGTGGGAGTGGCGATGATGAGACCATCCGCGCGAAACGTGGTGAGCGGCTGGCCGTTCACGTCGGTATCCAGGTCAATGAGGCGCGCGATGCTGCCCTGCGAGATGACGGCCTCGTTGAGCACGAATCCGTCG
>CAYMAT010000017.1:4615-26057 GCA_964388495.1 uncultured Candidatus Peribacteria bacterium | reverse complement strand
TCATTGTGGGGGGCCTCAATCCCGATGTAACCGATGCGGGATTGAACGATCCCTTTTTCTGGGAAACAGCAGATCAGAACTCCTCCGCCAGTGGAGAGGAGAGCTCCGGCGAGGTGCTTTCGTACTTCAATACCGATTACCTGCCCATCAATCCCTCCGGCTATGGATGCGATTCGGATGCCATTGGCCGGGCGCAGGGGCTGCTGACGGGCGATGCCCCCGGCATGCAGGAGGCGCTGGACGCCAACATGCAGCGCGCGCAGACGGCTGAGCAGTTCTACAGCCAGTGGACATCGCCAGAAGGGGTTTCCGCCGTGGCGCAGGCGGTGGACCAGCTGATCGGCACATCCACTGCCCCTGCCGCCTCCGCCGCGCCCGCGCCGGCACCCCGCGTCCACAAGACGCTGCAGGGCTACGCGGAAAAACTGCCAGATGACCTCCTGCTCTGGTCACTGCGCGGGGATTTCTCCCTGGATATTGATGACCTCCCCCTTCTTGAGGAATTCCGCCGGCAGTCCCAGAACGAGCAGATAGCCGCACCCGACCCCCGCGCCTTCGCCTGGCTGCGCAAGGCACATCCGCTCATGCAGCTCCTGTTTTTGGACGACCGCCGCGACACGGAGGATTTCCTGAAGGACCGCTCCGGGCGCACCAGCGCCACCTTCGCCGTGGGGGCGGATCCGGGACTGAGTATTGAGGATGACTTTGAACCGCTCCGCAAAGCGGTGCTGGCGCTGGTGCATGTGGGGAATTCCATGGAGTACGGGCTTCGCGCGTTTGTCCGGGACTTTGGCAGCTTCCTGTGGCGCGTTTGTCCGGACCGTCCTGGCACGGAAACTTTGCGCAAAGCGCTGGATGCCGTCTTTGAAGACGCGTGCTTCCCTTACGGGAACGGGAAATACAGGGAAAATCCGGACATTTGGCAACAGTGCAAGGCGGCAACGGAACAGTAAAAGGTTGAAAACGGGAAAAAGTGACTTTTTTTTCCTGTTTTTCCCTTCTTTCCCCTTTTTCCCCATCACGTACAATTCTTCTGTGAAGGCATCCGATTTTGTCCATCCGGCCCCGTCCACGGACTGTGCCGTGATGCGCTTCCTCTATTCTGATTTGTGGGCATGAAACCTGCTGACTTCGTTCACCTGCACTGCCACTCCACGTACTCGCTGTTGGAGGCATTGCCCGGCACCGCGGAAATCGTGGCACGCGCTGTGGAGCTGGGACAGAACGCCGTGGGGCTCGCGGACAAGGGATACACGTACGGCTTGATCGAGTTTGTGCAGGAAGCGAAGAAGAAAGGCATCAAGCCGATACTGGGAATGGACACGTACATCGCCGCACGCACGCGCAAGGACAAGGAGAGTGGCACGGACACCAAGCGCTGGCCCTTGTATTTGATTGCGGAAAACGACGAGGGATACCGCAACCTCCTGCAACTGGCATCCATCGCCGCGCTGGAAGGCATGTACTACAAGCCCCGCGTGGACAAGGAACTGCTGCAGAAATACGGCAAGGGGCTGATTGCACTCACGGGCCCTCTCTCCGGCGCCATTCCGCAGGCGGCGCTGCAGGAAGACGGCAAGCGCATCGCGGAGCTCACGGAGGAATACCGCTCGTACTTTGGGAAGGACAACGTGTACTTTGAGCTCATGGATCTGCCCGGCGTCCCCGGCCAGAACGAGGTGAACCAGCAGCTGATCAAATACGGGAAGGAGCTGGGGGTAAAAACCGTCGTCACGTGCTACAGCCACTACTGCCGGGCGGAGGACGCGGAGGCGCACGACGTGTTGCTCTGCATCCAGAAGAACGCGCAACTGGAGGACCCCAGCAGGTTCTCCATGCGCGACAGCGACTATTCCATGCGCCCCTTTGAGGAACTGGAGAAAGCCTTCGCACACGTGCCCGAGGCGCTGGAGGCGACGCGCGAGATTGCCGACCGCTGCAACGTGAACTTCACCTTCGGCAAGAACGTCATCCCCCGCTATCCCATGAAGGACGGCACCAGCGAGGAGGACGAGCTCACGCGCCTGTGCCAGGAGGGCTTCAAGAAATTCTATCCGGAGGGCACGGACGAGCAGAAGAAGCGCTTGGAGTACGAGCTCTCCATCATCAAACAGGTGGGGTTCTCCGGGTACTTCTTGATCGTCGCGGACTTTGTGAACGAGGCGCGCCGCCGCGGCATCACCGTGGGGCCGGGCCGCGGTTCAGCTGCGGGATCCATGGTCAGTTACGTGATGGGCATCACCGGCATCGAACCCATGGAGCACGGTCTGCTGTTTGAACGCTTTTTGAACCCGGAACGCATCTCCATGCCGGATATCGATCTGGACTTTGCCGATACCCGCCGCGATGAAGTGCTGGAGTACGTGCGCGACAAATACGGCCGCGACCGCGTGGTGCAGATCTGTACGTTTGGAACGCTGGCCGCCCGCGCCGCGGTCAAAGACGTGGGCCGCGCGTACGGCATTCCGTTTTTGGAAATGAACACGCTGGCCAAACTGATCCCGGAACGCCCGGGAACAAAGTTGGCGGAGGCGTTGGAGACGGATGAAATGAAAGCCGTCTATAAGGGAAACGAGACGTACCGGAGGATCATTGATACCGCACTACGCCTAGAGGGCAAAGCGCGTCACGTGTCCGTGCACGCGTGCGGCGTGGTGATTACGGATAAGCCCGCCACGGAATACACCGCCGTGCAGCGCGCGCCCAAAGATGAATCCATCACCATCACGCAATATTCCGCCAAGCCGCTGGAGTCCCTGGGTCTCCTCAAAATGGACTTCCTGGGACTCACCAACCTGACCGTGATCCAGACCACACTGGAGATCATCGAGCGTCTGCACGGAAAGACCATCGATCTGGCAAAGCTCCCGATGGATGACGCGGACACGTACAAGCTTCTGCAGAGGGGTGACACCACGGGCGTGTTCCAGCTGGAATCCGCGGGCATGCGCCGTTACCTGAAACAGCTGAAGCCCACCAAATTCGACGACATCATCGCGATGGTCTCGCTGTACCGCCCCGGTCCCATGGACTGGATTCCCAGCTACATCAAGCGCAAGCACGGAACGGAGAAGGTCAAATACCAGCACGATGACCTGCGCACGATTCTGGAACCGACGTACGGCATTGGCGTCTACCAGGAGCAGATTCTTCTTATCGCGCAGTTCTTTGCGGGATTCTCGCTTGGAGAAGCCGATCTCCTGCGTCGCGCTATTGGAAAGAAAATCCAGAAGGAGCTGATCGCGCAGCGCGAGAAATTCATCAGCGGCGCCACGGGCAAGGGCTACAGCAAGAAACTGGCCGAGGAGATTTTCGACGACGTCATCGAGCCCTTTGCCGGATACGGTTTCAACAAGTCCCACGCCACGGGCTACGCGCTGATCGCCTTCCAGACCGCGTACCTCAAAGCCCATTACCCGACGGAGTTCATGGCGGCACTCCTCAGCTCCGACGCGGAAACCACGGATCGCGTCATGATTGAGATTGATGAGTGTCGCGCCATGGGCATCGCGGTGCTGCCGCCGGACATCAACGAGTCGCTCCGTCACTTCACCGCCATTCCCGCCTCCACCAAGGCTTCGGCGGGCAAGCCCGCGAAAAACGAGCACAGCAGCATCCGCTTTGGACTCACGGCCATCAAGGGCATTGGCGCCAGCACGGTGCAGCAGATCATCGATGTGCGTATGCAGGGCGGACCGTTCAAAAGTCTGGAGGATTTTGCACGCCGCATGCCCAGCAAGTCCCTCAACAAGAAAATGCTGGAAGCCCTCAGCAAATCCGGCGCATTGGACAAGCTGGGCGAGCGCCGCACCATCATCGACAACTACGAGGTGATCGTGAACTTCTCCAAAGCCACCGGCGATTCCGTGGCCGCACAGAATGACCTCTTCAGCGGCCTGGAGGACACGGGCATTGATGAATCGACCATCAAGTTTCCGGACACACCCGCCGCCACTCCATTAGAAAAGCTGAAGTGGGAAAAGGAGACACTGGGCATGTACGTGAGCAGTCACCCGCTGGCCGGACTCCGCAAATACATCGGCAAAAAGGCGCAGCTGGTGCAGAATCTGACCACCAAGGAGGTGGGCAAATCCGTGACCGTGGCGGGCATTGAGGAAGGCCTCAAGAAGATCACCACAAAGAAAGGCGAGACCATGGCCATCCTCACGCTGGAAGACCCCACCGGGAAGATAGAGGTGATGCTTTTCCCCCGCGCCTATGCAGACGCCAGCAAGGCACTGGGCCATCCGGACACCGTGCTGGTCATAGCCGGGCAGCTGGACATGCGCGCCGGGCAGCTGCAGGTGAAGGCGGACGCGGTCAAAAAGGCATCGCTCACCAAGATGATCGAGCGCGCCAAGGAGGAAAAATTCTTTGACGAGGAGGAGGCCAAGAACGGCATCCAGGTTCGCATGCGCACCAGCGACGAGGAGAACGTGGAAATGGTGGACGAGGAAGGAAACGTCATCGCCGGAGAGACGGTGAAGGTGGGGACGGAAGCCGACGCCGGAGTGGCTGATGACTTCCTGGGACCGCTTGGCCGCTGGTTGACCAAGGGCATGGATGCGACGGAACCCCTGGAGAAGCTGGGCCTGGAGGGATTTGAAGTGGAGGGTGCCGCACAGCCCACGGGGAAAACGGAAGGGACCAACCCCGTCTCCGACGCCATTTCCATTCACACCGTCACGTTGCCTCCCAAGGCCCCGCGCCAGTTGTTATTGGATCTCAAGCGCACGTTTGAGACCTTCCCGGGGAAGGAGAAGATCCAGCTGAAGGTGGGGGCGCAGACCATTCCCGTGCCGCTCACGGTCACCATGTCCCCGATCCTGGAGAAAAAGATGGAGGAGCTGCTCAGTAAATACGCGTGAGGATCGGCAACGGACGGCAGTATTCGCTTGATCCAGTTTTCGCTCGTTTTTGACTGCGGAAAAGCGGATACTGATCCATCATGCTCACTTCGATTCTCATACTTCTGGCTGTGTGCATCATCGTCTGTGAAGTGACGCTGTGGTTCTTTTTCAGGCGCCGCATAGAGGGGCTGCATCTGCACCTGGCATCCACCACCACCAAGAGGATTTTCACGCTGCCGCGCATACGTATGCTGGCCATTCTTCATACTTTGTTCCTGCTCTTGGCCTCGGTTTTCTCCCTGCTCCTCTCATGGTAGAGCGCCACGACCATCCGCTGAGCATCGTGGATTTCCCCAACAAGGATCCGCAGGAGCGGTTCTGCAGCTCGTTCCGCCAGCACTGGATCCGCATGCTCTGGCCCATCACGCGTATGTGCCTGCTGACAGCGGCCATTTTCCTGATCGGCTTTTTGTCGTTTTCCACCGTGGACGTCACGCAGCAGAACGGCCGTCACCTGCTGCTCGTCGCGCTGCTTCTTTTCTTTCTTGCAGTGCATTTGCACTTCATCAGCCGTTTCTACCGCTACTTCCTCTACGTGATCATCGCCACGGACCGGCGCGTGCACAGGATCAAGCGCTCGCTGCTCAACTTTGACGACCACGAGTGCATTGACCTCTGGAACATCCAGGAGATCCGTAAATCCCAGCGCGGCCCCGTGCAGAATCTCTTTGGGTTTGGGACGATCGTTCTGGAAGGCCAGGATTCCCGGCTGACCCTGCATTTTGTCCCGCAGGTGAGCAAAAGGTACGAGGAGCTTTTGGCCGTGCGCGAGCTTGCGCGCAGGGACCGGAATGCCTGAGAATAGCGGACCACCATGCGCATCCTCCCCGCGGACTCCACCGGCATCGCAGAAGCACTGGCAACACTCCGCGCAGGCGGCGTGGTGGCCCACGCCACGGAGACGTGTTATGGGCTGGCATGCGACCTGCGGAACCCCAAAGCCGTGGAGAAACTGTTCCTCATCAAAGACCGCCCCTTCAACCAGCCCGTGAGCGCGCTCTTCCCCAGCGTGGAGGAAGCGAAGAAATACGTGGAGTGGAACGACGAGGCGGAAAAGCTGGCGAAACAACATTTGCCCGGCCCTTTGACGATCATTTTGCGAATGAGACAGGATTCTCCAGAAAAGCTCCTTATTATCCCGCAAAGCGATGTGCGTTCAGCGATGAGCGATGAACGCGAGCGGCTCACAGCTCACAGCTCACAGCTTGCCGCTTCCATCGGCGTCCGCGTCTCGCCACAGAAGACCGCCCTTCGTCTGGTAACGGAATTCGGCTCACCGCTCTCCACCACGTCCGCAAATATCCACGGAATGCTCAACCCGTATTCGCCCCAGGACATCTGGAGCCAGTTTGAGGGACTGGAAATCATTCCGGACATTGTCTTGGACGACGGAATGTTGCCTAAGACTCCTCCATCCACGGTCATGGATCTGACAACGAGCGAGAAAACTGTGCGCCGGAGCGGAACGGTGGGGATTTAAGGATGGCAATGATGATTTTTGCAATCACCCAAGCCAAGGTTTTCATCTGCCCAAAGAAAGCATGGCCTGCTCCCTTGACCCAGCGCACAGTGCTCTTTATAAGCCGCGGATCTTCCCCCTTATTCCTATGGACAGACTTGGTCTAAGCGAAACTTTCACGGCTCATACCGATGGAAAGGCCATGCCCTCCGGATTGCGCGGCCAAGATATTGTCGGCAAATCTGGCCCAGAGACCCCAGATTCCAGCGCCAATGAATCGCTTTTGCGTGCGCGCGCTGCGGCAATTTTAAATCTGAAAAACGTCCTCAAATAATAAGAATGCATTCTCCAGATTCCTTCGAGCGGGTCATCCAACCGGGCAGCATTGCGGCCGAACGGTTGCGGTATGGCCATGATGGCCCGCTGGGATCCGGGGAACAGGACTGGGACGGCAATACTGTCGAAAGAACATACAAGGACCTGCAGAGCGGAAGTGAAGCTGTCGCCATTCAGAAATTGCATGAGGAAATGGAGCATATGAACGGGGCAGTAGTGGAGCTGGTACTGCAACACATAGACCCCAGCAGCCTGCGCGGAACGGAGATGCATTTCCCCAAGGAAAAATGATGGAGGGCTTTGAACGACCGGCACCGAACAACCTTACTCTGCCGGACCTCCCCACCATGGGCTGGAAAACGGGCGGCATTCTGGCGCGCGGAACGGATTCACCGGATATGGTGCCGGTGAAGGCGAAAATCAATGACGTATTGGCATTTTCCGTTGCTGCAGCCGCGGAGCGTTTTACCAAAGGTGCGGAGATTATTGAAACCGCGGTATTGAAACTCAAAATTGATATCGGTCAGATGACAAATAAAAGACGGGCCGAAACGGAAAAGGCGCTAGATGCGTTTGATGCACGGCTGCAAGCAGCCCTGGAAAAGTGTGAACAGGAGATACGCCAAGTCCTTCTATCCATCCGGGAAAATCTGGATCAGCTGATGTCAGAGAATGACACAGCCAGGAAAAAGGCGGCTTAGCTGCGCATTGCCGTGCGGATCCTTGCGACCAGATTAATCATTCCTTTCTCTGTAAGTGCATCGCAAACCATATTGGTTCTTTCTCTGTCATCCGCGGGAAGATCTTTAAAGATACCGAGCACGCCTGCAATCGTGCTGATTTCTCCACGTTTTCTGCTATGAACAATAGTCCGATTTTTCTGACCTTTCAGAAAATTCTCAAGCCGTGTGACAATTTTTACTACTTCGGTAACAAGTGGCTCAACGGCCTCGACTTTTTGCTCAGGCTTTTTTTGTGGCTCTTGCGTGGGAGGAAGTGACACCTTGGATGCAGGTACGACTTTTGGCTGTACCACATTTTTTTGTACTTCGCTTTGCATAACGGGAACGGCCACAGGAGGTTGCTCTTCAATAAGTTTTTTCATTGCCGCCTGTAACGCGCCTGCTTCCTCTGGCAGTACTTTTGCAGAAATTTCTTTAGCAACCGGCATCTCTTCTTCCTTGGACTCAGGTGCTGCTGTCGGTTGCGGCACAGGTGTTTTGGCTTCAGCGTCCTCATCTGCCTGAACCTGCCGCACAGTGGAGGAGGTCTCAGCAGCGGCCGGAGCTTCTGCCGGCGCCATAATGTCTTGTACTGCGCTTTTTACTTCTTCCGTTTTTTGTCCGACCACAACCTCGGCATCGGCCGTTCCATCCGGAACTTCATAACTGATTTCCGCCGGCTTTGTCACTTCTGTGAAGGAGGACATTTTCCCTGATTTCCGACGGGGAGCTGCTGTTTCTATCACGCCCACGCCGCCCAGATTTTTATGGTCAGGGCATTCCAGAAAGTCGGTGGGGTTGTGGCGCATTTCCATAGAGGGGAGATTAGAAACGAAGAACACGTTTGCATTCCTCTGCGTACCAGGGGTCATCAGGAATGGACAACTGTATTGTAGACATCTTTGCCCACATGCGGTCAAGTACCTCACGAACATCGTTTATCACGCCTTCCCCTCCCTTTTCCGCGGAGGCAAAGTAGGCATCCACACACGGTTTTACCCCGTCTTCGTAGTGCGCCCTATCGTTTTCTGGCGGCATGCGCATTCCGCTTGTGGGCTTAATCCATGGAGCCTCCAGAACTCCGGAAAGACCGTAACCTGCATACACTTCCGCCAATTCTTGTTTGAGAGGCACTGCAAGATGGGCAAACGGCCCCTCGTCACACCCTTGCGCAAGCACCGTCGCAATGCGCTGGTACCACGGGATATCGCCCAGGTGCCTGCGGGCAAGCATGTCTGTGCGGCCCTGCAGTCGCGTCATAAAAGGCAGCTCCATAGGCCGCGCCCCGGCATCGTATGCCATGATGCGCGCTCCGGTTTCGTTATCATGATCGAATGTTCTGAAGGCCGACGCATCGAATTTCATACCGCGCTCCGTACTGAGGAGAATCGCGCTCCCCAAATATGCGCATTCTTCTGGTGGAAGTCGTCCCGATGCCGTCACTTGCAGTTCCGGATGCTCAAAATCGATCATGCCCTCGGATTCAATAAGGCGAATAAGTATCGCCAGTTCTCCGGCACTGGGAACTGGCGGCAGCAGCAGAGACGTGTCCGCGTGAATGAGCCTGAAGGAGGTGCTGCCCATGGAAAGGTACTGGAGCAGCGGGGCAAATCTGTTGCTGTCTATTCCATGGAGTACGTGAATTTTCCCACCCACCGGGAGCAAGCCGAGGGATTCTTTGCGCGCATGGAGAATCGCTTCTCGCAATGCATGCGTGCGCTCCAGCATGACTGCGCGCTTGTGGGCCGGCGCAATCTGGTTTGTCCGGAGTTCAGACGGAGATGTCTCCAGCAACATCTTCATTTGTCCATCTGTGCCGGAGGAATTTTCTTGTGCCGCCAGGGTGATGGCTGCTGCAACGGAATAATTGGACCGACTGAGATCGGAAAGATGTGTCTCTATTGGCTCCGGAAACGCACTGCGCACCAGATCCCTGCTCTGTGCGATTGCCCGTTTGTACCGGACCGCCGGGACAAACGCATGCACCACATAGGGGATCCTTTCTTTTTTGAGAAGCGGCTGATTGGACCATATCCTTGCAAGCTCCTCTTCCAGGCGGTCTAGATGTTCGTCCAGAGGATCATCTATTTCGTGATGGAGAAACTGGTTCATATCCGCGCATTCATTCATGGTTCTTTCCCACGTAGAAAGAACCTCCGATAGTGACGCCGCCACCGCAGGCCGCTTTTCCCAATCAAGCTGTGCCCGGAGCACCTCCGTATTGATGAGCCCCATTTCCCCAAGCACACGGCATTGCTGATGCATTTTTTCAGCAATGCGTATGTTTTCCTGATGATTCCTGAACTGACGCCCGGGGTCTTTGACGTCTATGACTCCGCCCTCCAACAAGAAATCCAGCAGCGACCGTGTCGCCTCACGCATGATGTCATCGGACACTATGCCGGCAGACCGGAAGACCTCCAGCTCTTCTAGAATGTGCACTCCTTCCATTAAGACAAACAGGCGCCTTTTCAAAGTCTCCTGTTTTATCGACCGTGCTTCTGCATAGGCTTTTTGCCTGTTTTTTTCGGGAGAGTGTATATCGCGCTCTGCCCGTTCCTGGTAATACAGATACTCATCTTTCGCATCGTCCACGTATTCACGGTACGTGTAGTACAACTCTTTGTAGGCATACCGCTTCTCCCAGTCCTCTTCTTTCAGCATTGCCTCCAGAGCTTTGGCCATCTTGTCGGAATATTTTTTCCGAATGCCCTCCACCCCACCTTTGATTATTTTCTCCAATTCTTCGGCCTTTTCCCTGCTCTCTTCCTCCAATTTCTCAAAAATCTTTTCTTCCTCTGCAGGATCGTGCTCTTCCGTGACCCAATCCATGACCTCCTGCAACTTTCCCCATGGGATGACGCCGTTGGCTACGGTATCCAGTAACTGGCTCAGAACAGAGTATTTACCGATGGTGCTGTGGGCATTTTGTTCTTCCACCCATCCGCGGTCATACGGATCTTCCAGAAATGGAAGGCGGTAACCAGGGTCCGGTATCTCGGAAAGTTTTTGAAGAAAAGAGAAAAATCCTTCCGGCGGGGAGAAGGGGTCCGGAAAACGCGTCGCACAGAAACTGAAATATAAATTGGATATGCGATCAATGTGGTAAGCGCCGCACTCCTTTTCCATGCGCGAGTACATGTGCAATAACGCGGACATCGGGCTTCTTTTCGGTTGTTCCTGACCTGGTGCGGGGAGCAATGTCTGTGTGGTTTCAGGACCGGCAAGAAGCGCTCTTGCCACCTTATGCTGCACGCCGAATATAGGGGCAATCAATCGGGTGGCGGACGTTCCGCCGATTTTCCGCAGGTCCTCGACCGCCGTCAGCGATAGATTGGTGTCACGCGCGTTTTCGTCTTTCAAAAATCCGCGCATCAGCGATCCCATTCCCGGCAATGGAATGTGGGCATCTGTCGCGCCCATGGCACCGATCAACACGGACTCGGGCCGCTCCCGGTGGAGGTGCGAGAGGATATCTTCGATAAAGACATCTTTGCCTCCGATTTCATTTTTGAGCGCTTCGGCAATTGTATAGACGATGCGCCGCGCCCTGTCTGGATCACTCACTCCATAATCAGCGGCGATTTTGGCACAACATGTCAGTGCCTGTTTTTGGCTGATTCCTGCAGAAATCAGGACATTACCACACTTCTGGAAGAGAGCAGCTGCATGGCGGAAGGCAAAGCCCGCTTCTGCTGCGATGGCGGTGGCGGCCGCAACGCCTTCAGCATCCCACGCAAATCCGACGGGATTTTTTTCGCTCTGGAAAAGTTCTTCCATCGGAAAATTTTCCACAAACCACCACGGTCGTTCCGCGCCACTATAGATGCCGTGCGTGAGAGCTGCGGCAAACTCCACCGCTTGAGACGGATCCAATCCGTTGTATCGCGCGGTTTTTACCAGATCCGTCACGCGATCGATGATCAATCCGTTTTCCAGGAGCACCGGCATGTCGTCCAGGAATGTTTTCATTGCGGGATGATCAAGCCCCAACGCCTGTACTCCTTCCCGGTTGCTTAACGCGAATTCCAGAGATTCCGGAAGAAGTTCACCGGCATATCGTGCGATGATTTCCTCCAGCATCCCCCGCGCATCGCCAATCACATGCGTGCGGGGACGGGAAAGTTCCTCAGGCAGCGTGTTACAGACGCGGGATGCCAGTTGTTCAAACGGAAAATTCACGAAGTCCGGGGGCATGTCTCTTTCCGCAAGGGAGTGGGCAAATCCCAAAGCGATCTCCGCGCGTGTTTTTGCCCACAGGACCGGATCCGTCACATTCGTGTCATCATGCACATGCGGATGAATGCAGGAATCGTAAAATGTGTAACTAAAACTCCTGCCTCGCCACACATCGGTCTTGAATTGCAGTTCATACTGTTGCTCGCTTATGTCTCTTTCGGATAGTGCCCCTCCGCGGCGCGTGCCGAGAACGAGTGTGACATGGTCCCTGTCCGGATAATCAATCAACCCCTCCGTTTTTTCTATGTGCATGGGATTGTACGGCGGTTCATCATCCTCATCGTCATCATAGTAACCAAAAGGATCGTCGCGATTTCTTTGGGATGACCAGCTCTCCTGCCAATCTTTGAGCCACACATCGCGATCTGATCTGGTCAGATTCTGCGGTAGCGACAGAAAGACTGCCTGTCGCAAAGTGGCCGCTATGCACTCCGCATTTCGCTCGAGTGCATGAAGCTTGTCCGGCGGATGCGGAAGATGCAGATACTGAAACTTGCTCAGAAGCCTTTCATGATGAACCAGGTTTGGGTTACGAATTTTGGGTGCATCGTCAGCCGTTGAGAGAGGGGCTTCCTCCATAGAAAAGGAGGAAGTATCACATTAGGCAGAAACGGCTGCAATAGGGGTTTTGTCGGCAAATTGATTGCCAAAATGGCTTATAAACTTAATAATCCGCCGCGAAGGCAAGCTATGCTTGTCTGGAGCGGCACCTCTTAGGGAAAGGAGAGTTCATGAGAGGAAAACCGCAGGTTGTCCTCTCATGCCTAATGTTCTGCCCCCGCTGCAAAAAACCCGATACGGCCGTGATTGATTCTCGATTGACCGAGGAAGGCCGCGCCATCCGGCGCCGGAGGGAGTGTGAGAAATGCAGTCATCGTTTCACCACGTTCGAGCGCCAGGAGATGAGTAATTTGATCGTGCAGAAGCGCGATGGAACCAGCGAGCCCTACTCGCGTAGCAAGATTGAGCGCGGGGTGTGGCTGGCGTGCACCAAGAGGCCCATCACGCAGGACCAGATCGACAAACTCCTGAGCAAGCTGGAGGAAAAGTGGGCCGCCAATAAAAAGGAGGTTTCGACAACGACCATCGGCAACGACGTCATGAAGGAACTGCGCAAACTGGACCACGTCGCCTACATCCGCTTTGCCTCCGTCCACCGCGAGTTCAAGGATGTGGAGGAATTTAAGGACGAGCTGGGGAAATTGTTTAAGTGAAGGGGCCGATGGCACCGAGGCCACCGAGGAGGCCGGTTTATTTTACGTACTTCGGTCCCATTGGTCCCTTCGGTGCCCTAATCGCCTAGCTCTTGACCATTCTCCCGCTCTATACTCTCGCTATGCTACGAACCCACACCTGCGGCGAGCTCCGCGCTGGCCACGCCGGCCAATCCGTCACCCTCTGCGGATGGACGCACCGTCGCCGCGACCACGGCGGACTGATTTTCATCGACGTGCGCGACCACCACGGCATCACGCAGGTGGTGTTTGACCCGCGCGATAGTGGAGACATGAAGCTGGCGGAAAGTGTCCGCAGCGAGTGGGTGCTCAAAGTGGAAGGCGAGGTGCGCAAGCGCATCGCCGGAGCGGAGAAGAAGGAGAACCCAACGGGCGAGATTGAAGTGATTGTGAAGAAGCTGGAGATTCTGGCCGAGGCCAAGACACCTCCGTTTGAGATAGACGTGGATAAGGATGTGAACGAGGAACTGAGATTGCAATACCGCTTCTTGGATCTCCGCCGCCCGCGCATGCAGGACATGATGGTGAAGCGCGACCAGCTGATCACGCACATCCGTCAGCACATGCACGGCCAGGGTTTTACGGAGGTGCAGACGCCGATCCTCGCAAACTCCTCGCCGGAAGGCGCTCGTGACTACCTGGTGCCCAGCCGCCTGCATCCCGGAACCTTCTACGCGCTCCCCCAGGCCCCCCAGCAGTTCAAACAATTGCTGATGGTGGCCGGTTTGGACCGCTACTTTCAGATCGCCCCGTGCTTCCGTGACGAAGACCCGCGCGCGGACCGTCACCCGGGAGAGTTCTACCAGCTGGATCTGGAAATGAGTTTTGTGGAACAAGAGGATGTGTTCAAAGTGATTGAGCCGCTGATGGCGGACGTGACGGAGAAGTTCTCGCCCAAGAAAGTCGTTTCGAGACCGTTTCCCAGAATGGCCTGGAAGACCGCCATGGACGAGTACGGTTCTGACAAGCCCGACCTCCGCTACGGCATGAAGCTGCAAGATGTATCCAGCCTGGTGAAGGACTGCGGGTTCTCCGTGTTTGCGGATGCCGTAAAGAAAGGAGGATGCGTAAAGGCGATCTGCGTGCCCGGCGGCGCCGCATTCACGCGCAAGGAGATTGATGAATTCACGGAAGTCGCCAAGACGTATAAAGCCAAGGGCCTCGCGTACATCCAGATGAAAGAGGAAGGACCGACTTCGCCGATCAATAAATTTTTGGGCGACGATCTGGCCAAGAAATTGTGCGAGTCCGTAGGCGCCAAGACCGGAGACATCGTCTTCTTTGGAGCCGATGTGTGGGAGGTAGCCTGCAAGTCTTTGGGACAAGTGCGCATCGCCTGCGCGGCCAAACTAAAGATGGCTGACCCCAACGTGGCCGCATGGGTATGGATCGTGGATTTCCCCATGTACGAGTGGGACGAGACCAACAAGAAGATCGACTTCTCGCACAATCCGTTCTCCATGCCGCAGGGCGGAATGGAGGCACTCATGACCAAGAATCCCGTCGATATCCTCGCGTACCAGTACGACCTGGTGATGAACGGATTTGAGCTTTGTTCCGGTGCCATCCGCAATCACCGACCAGACATCATGTACAAGGCGTTCGAGATTGCCGGTTACACCAAGGACGACGTGGACAAGAAATTCGGCGGAATGATCAAAGCCTTCCAGTACGGCGCACCCCCGCACGGCGGCTGCGCCCCGGGATTGGACCGCCTCATGATGGTGCTGTGGGAGTGCCCTTCAATTCGCGACATTTATGCATTCCCGAAAAATGGAAAAGCCCAGGATGCGATGATGAATGCACCAAGCGTTGTTTCCGAGAAACAACTGAAGGAGCTGCACATTAAGCTAGTTGATTGATCGAGGGCAGTTTCCTTCTCCCATCGGGAGAAGGCGGCGCGCAGCGCGCCGGATGAGGGGCTATACTTCCCCCAATGCCCGACTCCGAAGACTGGCAGCAAAATCTGTAATACAGACTTGTTTTAATTGCAGAATCTGAAAATTGATTATTATTTAATTATATGTTATAATAATATATTAATTAAACACTAACACTCCTATGGAACATCGCTTCATCCGATTTTCTGCAGAATCTCCAGAGTCAAACTCTCATAATAAAATCCCCGAACTGCAGAAGTTGACTGTCGTTCCTCTATCTGAACTTCCTCATGTTCCGGAACCCACAATAGAGCGTCCTGTAACGCTGGAAGAATCAGAACGTCAAAAAGTTATTAGCCTAACACGCAGTCTGTATGAAATGAGGAGAGCGAAAGGTCCGGGCCCCGGAGGAAGGTGGTACGGCTTTGAAGATGTCCCCCTTGATGTACGCGCTCACTTCGTTACATACCAGGGGATTCGATGCATACAAGCCCAGGTCTTTAGCCCCATCGCCTCTGATCGTCCCATCTCGGAATATTATTTGGACGACCATTCTAATTTTCTCCCGCGTACCAGTTCTCAGTATCCTTCAAACGCAAGTAGTGTACTTAGTGACTTTGCATATGGACTCCGATCTCCGACAAGAACGATCAAAGCGGTACAAGACAATAACGACACTCTTTCATCTGCCCCCTCGCCATTGTCGGTCTTGCAGGAATATATCATCTCTCCTACCCAAACAGTCCTTGCTCTTCAAAACCTCCAGCGGGATACCAATCTTCTGAATTCCCTGAACAATACCAGGAATCCAAACTACTCCCGCAGCGCGGAAAGGCTTGGACTGGCAATGACTGCCGCAACGGATGTTCTTGCGACTCTCCTTAAAACGGGCAAAGCCCCAACGGACAGGGATGTTGCCGACCTTGTGCGCGCCATGAACATGGTGAGTCAGCAGGTAACGAAGACCAATTCCGGCGCAGGAGCACAGCTCTTGGTTGGAATAGGGGAACATCTTCGCAATGCAAACACTCCATTCGTCTTTGGGGAGAGGATGCCACTGCATTTGGAGGTGCGCACCAGCGGACAAGAATCGGCCCAAACAGTCCTTGCTCTTCAAAACCTCCAGCGGGATACCAATCTTCTGAATTCCCTGAACAATACCAGGAATCCAAACTACTCCCGCAGCGCGGAAAGGCTTGGACTGGCAATGACTGCCGCAACGGATGTTCTTGCGACTCTCCTTAAAACGGGCAAAGCCCCAACGGACAGGGATGTTGCCGACCTTGTGCGCGCCATGAACATGGTGAGTCAGCAGGTAACGAAGACCAATTCCGGCGCAGGAGCACAGCTCTTGGTTGGAATAGGGGAACATCTTCGCAATGCAAACACTCCATTCGTCTTTGGGGAGAGGATGCCACTGCATTTGGAGGTGCGCTAGAGCACGGCCAGTGAGAAAATGAAGGATATCAATCAAAAAATATGTCCTTACAAAGCGACGACAACCAGCGGGCCAAAAAGTTCCACCAGGCCAGCCTGCAGGGCGGCGATGCGGAAGTGGAGCGGCGCGAGGCTGCAAAAGGTAGGCGCAAAGAAACCGAGCGCCAGCAGGAACAGCATGCAAAAGAGGAATCCCTGCGGGAAGTGGAACATGCGCGGGAGGAACGGGAGAAAAAGCAGGAGTGGCGGAAAAGCGAGGCGGCAAAAAAGGAGGAGATCGCCGCAGACAAATCCAAACGTGCCGCGGAAGCGGCGCACATCAAGGAGCGCATTGAAAAAGAGCGGAAGCTGGAGGAGGCGCAGCGGAAATTTTTTGAATCCTTCCGCGAGGCCGCATCGCAAAAGGCGATGAAGGAGCGGATGCTGGAGGCGAAGGCGCACGAGTACAAAGACACCATCGTCCGTGCGGAACGGGACTGCCGGGAGAAGAAGCGGAAAATCGAAACTGAGGAGTCCCTAGAGAAGAATGCCCTGGACCGTGCGGATATAGAGGGCAAGCATGCGATAGAGAAAGAGATGCGGAAAGAGCGCGACATCCTGTTCAGCGAAGAAGCCCGCAAAAAACTGGAACTGGAGCAGTTCAAAGGGCAGGGCGACGCCATCTACCGCGCAAAGGCACAGGAGCTGGCAAACCTGTATCAGAAAAAACGCACGGAGCTGGATATGGAGGAGCGGACCAAAATGGAATTGCACCGCCAGAAAATCCGGAAGGGCCGACGCGACGCAGAGAAGAAAACTGAAGACAGGAAGTCACAGGCCGATAATGAATACCGCGACCTCAAAGCGGACATGCTCCGGAGAATAGAAAAATTGAAGTACGGGCTGCCCAAGGAGGATGAGGAGTGATGTCCTTATGCGAGCGTTATTTTGCGGGAATCGAGCAGGCAATCCACTATTTCCAATTCTGTGTCACGAAAGCCGCGCAACGCGTGCCAGTACGCATTATCTACGTCATCGTTAAAGAACACGGTATCCTCCTTACTCTCGGGCCGAATGATGTGAATGCCCGATCGGGACAGCATGTAAGCGCGCAGTTCTGGCTCCAGCAATTCGTCATACAGTGTGTGCATTTCCGCCACTCTTTCTGCAATGGCCCTGGCGCAGGCAAGTCTGCTGTACGGATGGAGTGAGGAAAAATCTTTTTTGAGCTCCAGAGCCAGCTCCATTTCCTCATCCGTCGTCTGCGGCTGCCATATGGATGACGTCTCAAAAAACTTGTCCATGAAAGGGTAGTACGCCTCTTGCAGTTCCCTGTTCAGTTTCCAGATAGTGGCATCAACGCGCCCATTCTCCAGGTCACTCCAGATGCCTTGCGCCTCCCGACCTGCATGTATCAGCCCATGGGTTTTTTTGCATCCTTTGCGCAATTCTTCGTTCTTAAGGGAGAACTGTCCAAAATGGACGCTGCTATCAAACAAAATCTTTTTCATGGGATTATTGGGGAAGGATTTCAAAATCAATGCCAAGCATGTCGCGCATTCCCGCTCGGTCCTCTACGGCTCTGCGGATGTTGCTGATGTCATGGAGGAGATGGCGATCGTCCTGAAAAATCCCTTCCCCCGGCTGCAGGACCGTCTCCAGCAACGGTTTTCGATCCAGCGTGAGCACCGTGCTCTTGCCGGTCTGGGGATCCAGATTGATGCGGTTGATCACCAGGGCAGAGACGATGTAGTCCGTGCCGTCGCTATGCGGTCCACCCTCTAATGTGCAATACCCTTCGCGGTCCGTATCGTGCACCGCGCGCGCAAATGTCAGAACTATGCGCAACTTGTGAATGTCTCCGCGGACGGACAGCAGAATGTTTGCCGTAGCCTTTTGGAGATGGATAAAGTCCGGGTGCTCCGTGACGCACGCGGGCACTTCCGGATACGGCCGCGGCGTGGTCCTGTCGTATGTGCCGTGATCGGCGGTTTGCGTATACGGTTTTGCGGGAACGCGCTCTATGGTCCAATCATTGCCTGCGCGCTCAAGCATGCATTCCGCCAGCGCCCTCTTGCGGGTGGGCTGCACAAGCCCCCCACGCTTTGCGTCGTACTGGTCCCACGTGAGCGTCTCATAAATGGGTCGCATGTGAGCCAAAAATCTTTCCGTATCGATTCCCAACTCCGATACGTGGAACTTCTTGTAGAAGCCGGTGTTTTCTACCAGTGCCTGTTCGGGAGAGGTAATTGACATGCCAAAATAATATTGCTGTATGTATAATTTGTCCATAAAATTCTTACAATTTATAATTATTTATTAATAGCTATATCTATCAAATTTTTGATAGTATATGAATTTTGTCTACAAATATTTACAACAATACGGTATACTGTATGTATGCAAAAAATGGAGACCGTCGGACACAAATCCATACGTCCACTGCTGAAACAAATTGGCCTGGATGATAAGGAAACGGAGATTTATCTGGCCCTCCTCTCCCTCAAGGCGGCGCGCGCAAGCGACATCGCAAAACTCTCACGCCAATCCAGAAGCCACGCGTATCTGATTCTGCGCCAACTGGAAAAGAAAGGGCTGGTGTCAGAAATAGAACAGGATGGAATTTTGAAATTCATTGCGGAGCCGCCACAGAGACTTCTGAGTTATTTGAAAGACCGCGAGGAACAGTGCCGTACCCTGCAATCACTGGTGCAAGGCGCCATGCCCATACTTTCTTCGCTGACCAAATCCTACGTGGACTCGCCGCGCATCACCGTCCTGAAAGGACTGGACGGCATGAAACAGGTGTACCGCGATGCGCTCACGCAGAAATTTGTAGGCATCTATAACGCCCAGGCAGGCATTGATGCCTTTGGCAAGAACATCGTGACCATGCTTTTTGGAAAAACCGCCACGCTCAACGGCCGTGACCTGCTTGTACAGAACGAGGGCGCAAAAGTTTTCCTGAAAGACATTCAGCCAAGTGACAGCTACTCCGCCCGGCTTCTGCCCAAAGGAATATCCTTTGATACGGATACGATGGTGTACGGCGACACAGTGACGATTTTCTCTTTTGACGACGAGCGCACTATCATCCGTATCGAGAACAAGAACATCGCCGACTCCTTCCGAGCCTGGTTTGAGATGATGTGGATGCAGAGCCAAAAGACGTGATGTACAGCAAAATTGACTTACCGCCCCCCTGCCTCCTATTGTGGCTCCATGCCGCCAATGATTATCGGTGGGCCGGGGTGCGAGGATACTGTTGAATGTGTCACAGCATCGGGGCTGCGCGTGGCGGGGCGCTCTGACAAGGGCATTGATTACAGCCCTAACAATGAGGACCGCGGGGTCATTGTTCCGGAAGCGAATTTTGTGGGCGTCGTTGACGGCGTTGGAGGGTTTGCCGAGGGGGAGGAATCCGCCCAGATTGTCGCGGACGCCATGGCCGCGTGTCCGGAGGATATCGAAATAGGCATTGGCGCCATCCGCCACCTTCTCCGGGGGGCCGCCCTGATCATGGCCATCCGCTTTGAGAAAAACAACCGGCGCGCCAGGCTCTTCCAGGCGGGCGACGCAAAGGCCGTTATTAGAAGGAGGAGCAACGGCAGGATTCTGGAGTCCTGGGATGAGCGGCCTGTCTCGGAAGACTACCGCCGGGGATGCATCACGTACGAACAGTTCAAAACCCACCCCCGATCCAACATCGTGAGCAACGGCATAGGGCAGAATTTCCCCTTCAACATCGCTGCATACACATGGGGCCTGCGCCCCGGCGACAAAGTGCTGATCGGCAGTGACGGCATCTTTGACAACCTCACCGCCGAGGAGATTTTCAGCCTGGGAAAATCCGGCAGAGAGCTGCTGGACCTGGTCTGGAAAATCACCGAAACCCGAATGCTCATGAAAAAAACCCTGCAGAAATTATCCGTTATAGACGCCTCCGGCAAAACCAAGGCAGCGGATGGATTTGAACTCCCCGCAAAGCGCGATAACCGAACCCTCTTCGCCGTGGATGTGCCCTGATCACTGGAACTGCTCGTACGCGTAATACCCCTCCTGGTGATCCTGCCCCGCACGCTTGGAGGAATGCTTGATGGCGCAGCTGTAGACCTCCGTGGTGTTGATCACCGCCTTCATCCAGGCGATGGCGCCATTGGCGTAATCGCAGTACATGCAGTTGAAGCGCTGGACGATGTTAAGGCCTTTGAGGCGCCCGCGGTCGATGAGGATGTATTTTTCTCGCGGGACCAGCGGCATCCTGTTGAGGCGGAAATACACCGCGTGGTAGAGCCGGCACCACGTGTCCGCTATCACCAGGGGAACGATCATGGACAGGATGACGGCCATGGAAAAAGCCTTCAGCACAATATTGTAGGAACGCGGCTCCTTATCGCTCCGCATGATGACAACAGGCGATGAGGTGGGGTTGGACATGTTGGCGGATCTTACAGGTGTTCCGCCGGTTCCGGCAGTGCCGGCGCGGGCGCCACGGGCGCAGCCGCTTCAACGCCGCTTACGGGCGGCACGGACACACTGTAACTTTTGAACTTGGCCACGGTGATGGTGGTGGCGCCCCCTGCCAGCAGCCCCTGAAGCAGGTTATCGGCCGGCGTGCCGTTATGGAGGAGGAAAAGCCCCAACCCCCCGCCCACAAGCAGGGAGGTGAGCTGCTTCATCCGTGCGCGCTGGACGGGAAAGGCGTTGAAGATGGCCTCGCACAGGAAGAAGGTGATGACGCCTATGTACCCGGAATCGCCGTTCACGTACTTCTGGATCATGTCGGAGGCAAAGGATGTATCCATGGGATAGGTGGGGATTATTGGGCGGAATGTCGCGAGCGGAGGTGCCTGGCGATGATGGCCGCTAGTTCGGCGCGGGTCACCGGTCGCTCCGGATGGAACTGGCCGTCTGCGGGCATCTGGAAAATCTGCTCCTTCAGACACAGTTCCACGTCCGGGCGGTACCATGCAAGCGGCGGGACATCTGTGTAAAAGGAGGGCGGGGTGACGGGACCGGGCAGGGCCGGAAGCGCCAAGAAGATGCGGATGGCGCGGTGCAGACCGTCGACGATTTTCTGCTGCAACGCATTGTCCGTGAGGAACTTGGCGTCAAACTCGTTGGTAATGAACCCGGCTTCCACCAGGCATCCGCGTGCGATGGTATCGTCAATGATTCCCAGCCTCCCCCACCTGTTCTCCGCGGTGATGAGGGCGGGCTTGGGGCGCGCCGGCATGCCCGTGGT
>CAYMAT010000017.1:0-4605 GCA_964388495.1 uncultured Candidatus Peribacteria bacterium | reverse complement strand
GGTGGCACAGACCTGTTCGACCAGTAATTTCGCAAAATCGAGCATGCCCGCCTCCGTGGGCGAATACCATGCTTCCACTCCTCTTGCAGCTGCATCTCCGGCATTGAGGTGAATGGAGAGCATGAGCGTGTCCGCCGCGGTCCAGTTGTTTGCCTTGCACTGGTTGTTGATCTCGCGGATGTGGTCAACGAGCATCATGCGGTCATCCACGGCGATCTTGATGATCTTCACGCCGGCAAAGCTGGCATCCGCCGTGAGCGCTGCGTACAACCCCTGCGCCACCTCCACCACTTCCTTGCGTTCCGTGGTCCCGTTGCCCGTGGCGCCGTTGTCTATGCCGCCCGTGGGGCCCAGTCCGTGTCCTGCATCAATGAAAACCGCTTTGATCATAGGAGGCGAATGCTATGCGATAGGCCGCTTGGGTGCAAGCACAGCGGCATCCCTCACGCCTTCATTTCCTCCAGTGTCACGGTCACGGTTTTTTGGCTCCCTTTGTGGTACACCTTGAACGTGACGGTATCGCCCACGCTCTTGCCGCCAATGATCTGCTGGAGCGAGTTATCCTGGCTCAGCTTCTGCCCGTCTGCCTCCAGGATAATGTCGTTTTCCACTATCCCCGCCTTGTCAGCCGGAGAGCCGGGGATCACCGCAAGATCATTGGTGTTCTGGCCCGCAGCCACCAGCATGCCGTAGTCGTACGGCAGCTTGTTTGCCTGCTTCAGCTCCGCGGTGATGGGGATGTACCGGACACCGATGTACGGGCGGACAATGCGGCCGTTCTTTTCATAATTTTCCAGGACTCGGCGCAGCTCTTTCGCAGGCAGCGCAAAGCCGATGTTCTGGCCATCGCCGGCAACGGCCGTATTCATGCCTATCACATAACCCAGACTGTTGAGGAGCGGCCCGCCGGAGTTTCCTTCATTGATGGCGGCATCGGTTTGCAGGATCTGATCCAGGTGTTCCACGTTCCCGCCCAGTGATCCGCCGGCGGTAATGGAGCGCTGCAGGCCGGAGATGACGCCCACACTCACGGTGTTCCGGAACTCGCCCAAGGCATTACCGATGGCGATGGCCGTCTGGCCCAGATTCACGTCATCGGACGAGGCGATTTGGAGGTAGGGATAACTACTGCCGTCGATCTTGAGAAGCGCGATATCCGTGAGCGGATCCATGCCCACCACTTTTGCCGTCACTTTTTTGCCGTCATTGAGCAGCACCGTGTACTGGGCGTTCTCGTCATCCACCACGTGCTTATTGGTCATGAGGAGTCCGTCGCTGCTCACAAAGAACGCGGAGCCGCCGCCCACCTCACGGTTCACCGTTCCTCCGGCGCCTTGGTCCTGCTGCTGTAGCGGCACCTGTATGCCGAACTGGCGGAAGAAAGGGTCGTTGAACGGGAAATCATCCATAGACTGGCTACGCTGCACCTTGGGCAGATCCTTGGTGATGATCACACTGACGACGGCCGGTTCGACGCGCTTCACCGTGTCCACCACCTGATCCTCCTGCCGCACCACGGATTGTTCCGTGACGGTGGGAACGGAGACGGAGGGCGCGGGCGTTGCCAAAAATCCGCGTTCCAGACTGAGAGTGACGAACGTGGACGCGAATGCCGTGGCGCCGAGCGCAAAGAAGAGTTTGGAGGATTCGGGTTTCATAGTGTGCGGGGAAGTGTTCGCCAAAAAGATACGCCTCAGGCATTAAGGCGCTTTTAAGAGAAAAATATGTCCATCGCACACAGCAAAAGCCTGCCCCGGAAGGGCAGGCTGATGCTCTTTGACTACACATTGCGCGTCTTGAGAATGGAGTGGACGGCTCCGGCCACTTCACGCATCAGGACCGGAATGCCCAGGTTCATCGGCGCTTCGTGCCCGAACGTTTCCACGCCGATACCGTAGGGCGCCAGCACCCGGGCCACCGTCTCGTCTTGCGCCATGCCGTAGGGGGCGCCCGATGAGAGCAGAAGCAGTCCGGGCTCCGGCCTGGTCTGCACCCATGCCTCCACAGTGTCCTCCGTGTTGGCGTGCCGCGGCGGGCCGCCTCCCGTGAGGGGCGGCTTGCTGGGCGCTTCCATGAAGGTGGCGGTCACCATCAGTTCATGGGGCATGTTGGCGCAGTACCATAACCATTCAAGCATTTTGGCCTCCGTGTCGTATCCGGCGGACACGAAGAATCCGAAACCTTGATGGAAGGCGGTATCACTGACGCGGAACTGCTTGGGGAACGCCTTGTGGAGAGCCGCAGGCGTTTCCCTTTCGGGAACCAGTGGCCGCGTGCTGCCAAAGACGATGGTTCTTTTCCATCGCACCCCGCTGTTCCAGACGTCAATCAGGTCGCAGATCCTGCGCGCGGCGGCAACCACCAGCGCCCCGGGCAAACCCGCGTAAAGGTATTGCCGGAGGCTGGGTTCAGTTTTTTCCAGGAAGCCGCATTTGGCCAGGTGGGGCAGGATGGAACACTCCACCCCCACATCTTCGAATTTCCAACGCTCGAGCGGTTGCTGGTCCGGGCCCTTCTGGAAAAAGCGGGCCTGGAGTGCGTGGTTGATTTCCGCCAGGTTGGTCCCGGGCACATTGGCGACGCGGAGAAGTTCCGCGAACGCCGGCGTGGGACACGAGTGTAAATCAAAGAGCAGGTTCGATCGGCGCATGTCGTTCTCCTTTGTGTGAGCGCGCTAATCATCACCAGTTCCACCGTGGAAATGGCTATTTGCATAATATATAAATTATTTCTTTATATCAAAGAAACACACCCGTAAATGATGTTATTTTTTGGCTTTGGACAGCGGAATAGCCCGCCGCTGAAAGGCTCTAAGCCGGATGGCGTGCCGGGCGTAGCTCACGAAGTGAGCGAAGACTGGTGCCCAGGAGAGGACTTGAACCTCCACACCCTTGCGGGTACCAGCTCCTAAGGCTGGCGTCCTTCGACTTCGCTCAGAACAAGCTGAGTTAAGTATTTTATCGTTGGTGCCGGGGAGAGGACTTGAACCTCCATGGGATTGCTCCCGTCAGCTCCTAAGGCTGATGCGTCTGCCATTTCGCCACCCCGGCACGCCTGCCATGTAGCCTGTCCTGAGGCGGTGAGCATGTCGAACCGCCGAAGGGCCACCTGGGCACGCCTATAGTGTAGCTTTGAAAAAAGGTTCAGGCTCCCCTTATTGGAAAGCCGAACCTTGGGCGGAAACGATCCCGTACGGGATCACTTCCGCTTATAGAAGCATAGAGTCGCCTCACCCCACGCCATGCGGAAAGGGGTGGTGTGCGTGAGCTCGAATTCCGGGGACGTGAGCCCCTTGGTGACCGTCACCACGCGCGTGCCGGGCTTGCAGGCCTCCAGCTTTTTACTGATGCGGTCCATCATGGCGTCGTCAAAGCACGTGCAGTGCGTGAAGAACACGTCGCCGTCGCTCAGGTCCTGCTCAAACATGTCACCGTGGACAAAATTCACCTCCTGATTCTGCTTGTCTGCGCCCAGGTGCGGCTTGATCTCGTTGTGATAACGCTCGGCACTGGCCGTAGCCGACTGCGCCAGGTCCTCCACGATGTCGATGCCCGTGCAGCGGGCAAAAGGGCTGTGCGCGGCGGAAAGGATGACGGCCTTGCCCGTACCGGAACCCAGATCATAGAACACTTCGCCGGCCTGGGGGTTGGTCACCTGCATCATGTACTCCACGCCCTCGGGAGTGACCTCACCGTAGGTGAGGATGGGATCACTGTCGCGGCCGATCTTGCTGCGGCCCGTGGACGAGAGCGAGTAGCCCTGTACGTCCGTGAACAGGTGATCGTGGATGTCTGCGAGGGTCATATGGATGTTTGGAAATAAGAGACAAAATTAGATGCGGCGATACGCGTTGATCGTCGCCTGCCCCCAGCCCATTTGGCACATGGACGTACCGATAGGCTGGAAGGCGGGGGAAGAAAGGCCGCGCGTGATGGTGATGATGCGCGCGCCGGGCTTGCACTTTTCCAGCGTGTCCGAGAGCCGCTGCATCATGGCATCGTCAAAGCATGTGCAGCAGTGGGAGATGAGGATATCCGCTTTGGATACGTCGTACTCAAAGATGTCGCCCAAAATGTATTCCAGCTTCGTGTTCTTGCGTTCGTCCTTGAACTGCGGACGGATTTCCCGGATGTAGCGCTCTCCCACCTCCTTTGCCGCCTCATGCAGCTCCGGCAACAGCTCCACGCCCACCACTTTGGAAAAGGGATGGAGGAACGCGGCGTAGACGAGCATCTTCCCCGTACCCGAACCCAGATCCACCATCACCTCGCCGGGCTGGGGATCCACGGCAGCCAGCATCGCACCCACGCCTTCCGGTGTGCACTCACCGTAGGTAAGGGCGGGGTCCGCGTCGCGGTTGATGCGCGTCTTGCCCTCGGACGAGAGCGTGTAGCCCGGGACATTCTGGAAGAGCGCGGTGTCGATGTCGGAGATGGTCATAATTTTTGTGTACCGCGGCAAAGTCTCCAAGACGATGCCGAGGAATCGAATTATTGTAGCAAAAAAAACCGCAAAACGCCACAGAGGGATGCGGAAAAACGCGGATATGCATGTGCAATGCTCTTCACATGATATCTCTGCGTGCCTCAGAAAAAACGATTGCGG